>JAJRZP010000156.1 GCA_024275195.1 Chloroflexota bacterium
ACCAGTGTTTTTGGCACTGGCTAGCTTGCTCCTCGTCGCTTCTGTCGCCTGTGGAGGCGATGACGGTGATGATGATGCCAGCGGCGGCCCATCAGGTGGTGGCGTTGCTGCTACCGCCGCTCCAGCAGCTACTGCAGCCCCTGCGGCTACAGCCAAGCCTGCTGAAAGTGGTGGTTCAGGTGCAGCCGCTGCTACAGCCAAGCCTGCCGCAACGGTAGCTCAGGCTGCAGCCACCAACACCCCGGCGCCTGAAGGCTCCATGGGTGGACCAGAAGGCTCCATCGTTCGGGCATTCCGAACACTCGAGTCTGTCTACGGTATTGGTTATGTTGGTCCTTACCGAGGATCTGCCACTAACCAGATCGGTGGAATTGAAGAAGCTCTCTTCAACTTCCAGAACGGTAACCCAATGACCCCGTTCCTTGTGGACACATGGGACATTGACGCTGCCGGTACTCGAGCCCGAATGACTCTCAAAAAGGGTCTGAAGTGGCAGAGTCCAATTGGCTATGAAGACAGGGACTTCGGCGAACTTAACGCCGCAGAGCTTGTCGAGTGGTTCAACCGCTCGAACGCAACGACCAACCCTGAGTCAACATATGGTGACGCGGGTGACTTCGCAGCGATCTTCCTAGAAGCCAAAGCAGTAGACGAGTACACGGTCGAAATCGGTCTTGTAACTCCTGTTTACTACTGTCTGCCAGTTTCTCAGTTCGGTTGTCTTTCAGCCGCACGTGGTGTTCACAAAGTGACCACTGCCGACACTGAGGGTATTGAGTGGGCACGACAAACACACGTTGGTACTGGTCCTTATGTGCAGGGTGACTGCACACCGGGTGACCGCTGCACAATGTGGGCTGTTGAAGACCACTGGCGACAGGTTGGTAACGTGAAGTCGATTACAGGAATTCAGGTTCCTGAAGCGACGACCCAGATTGCCATGTTGAAAAATGGCGCGATCGATATGACCGAGCTTGATTACAAGCTCCTCCCTGACGTGATTGCCGATGGCTTCACATTCCTGGAGACCATGCCTGGTGGTTTTGTCGGTCAGTCGATCCTGTTCCCAGGAAACCTTTGGGAGAATGCTCACGCTCGAACAGCTGAGCCGCTCAACCCGTGGGATGCTCCTCCTTACGAGAAGGACTACCCGTGGATTGGTAACCCTTGGGGAACTCAAGGCGACACCTGCACAAACGGTGATGGCCCAGGCCGAGCCCTTTGTGGAAACGCTCCTTACACCGACGTTGACAACCCGGCCGGCGTGGACGACATGGAGCAGGCTCGACTCGTTCGACTTGCTCTTTCGACCGCTATCGACCGTACTTCGATCAACGACGTTCTCCTGAATGGAATCGGTACCCCCATCTACTCCGAGTACATGGGTCCCGAGTACCCGGGTTGGGATGCTTCACGCCAGACCGGTTGTTTTGACTGGCTTGGTGGAGACATCTCCTGCTCAGGCACGATTCAGAGCGTTCCGTGGGAAATTGCTGATGGCGACCTCGCCGCAGCTGGCGACCTTCTGACAGCTGCGGGCTACCCGCTGGTCGATGGCAAGCGCCAGGGCTTTGAAAAGCTCACTCTTCAGGCTTACTCAGCAGAGGCAGGACCAGTGAGTCTTGAAGTTGCTGACACGGTCATGTCCGACTGGGCCCGACTCGGTATCGAGATCGATGGTCTAGTTGAGGACTACGGTGGAGTTATCAGCCCACGAATGCGACAGCGCGTTCAGTTCCTTCCTGTTCTGAAGAACGGTGACGTTCACTCGAACGTATACCCAATTGACTGGCCGTTGCCTACGGTGGACACATCGTCGTCACGACCTGGTTGGGGTGTAGGATTCGAGTCACAGGCTGGTGCGAAGTGGTTGTTCGAGATTCTCGGTGAGCAGGACGCTAGCGTCCGTTCTGAGAAGCACTTGAACTGGGTTGACTACAGCATGTTCTGGCTGCAATACGCCGGCGTGTTCCAGGTTCCGAAAGGAATCGTTGTCAACGACCGCATCAAGTCGTGGAACGGCTACCAGCAGCACTATTCAAACGTGTCTGGTAACCCTGAGTTCATCGTACTCAACTAAGAGTCCATGCTCTTAGGAAGCAAGTTGTTTGCTTACTTAGACGGGGGTCGGAATTTCCGGCCCCCGTCTTTCTTTTTCACCCGGTCAAAAAAGTACTCGAATTCACCGAACGATATAAG
The DNA here is from genome assembly GCA_024275195.1 of Chloroflexota bacterium. GTDB lineage: Bacteria > Chloroflexota > Dehalococcoidia > Lucifugimonadales > Lucifugimonadaceae > Lucifugimonas. The sequence goes on from JAJRZP010000156.1 coordinate 2,200, forward strand.
CGCGTATTCGTGGTAAGGCAGCGGGTACGTCAGCGTTGACATGAACAGTTCAGAATGCTAACTTTTCGCTGCACCGCGTAGTATTTTGGATCACTTGCTTGGACAGATTCGAGTACTATGCTGTTCGGCACGGAATGTCGGTAGAGCACATGGCAATCGAACCTGAGTGGAACAACTTCGGAAGTACCCAATAAATGGCTAATTTTCTAGCAAGGCGATTCCTATCGTCGCTTGTCTCGGTGGTCGGAGCGACGGTCGCCATCTTCATCCTCATCCAATTCCACAGCGATCCGAGAGAGCTGTTCGTGCCTGACTCCGGGTATGGTATTTCTCAGGAGCAGTGGGACGCGCTGGGCGAGAGAATGGGATTGAACGATCCGCTCTGGCAGCAGTACATCAATTGGATGGGCAACACCCTCCGTGGCGACCTTGGGGTTTCTCTTGCTCGTGACCGCGCAGTTCTCGATCTGATCAAAGGCAAGATCGGCGCCACAGTGCAGCTTGCTGTCGGTGGCTGGATATTCGCGATATTGCTAGGAATTCCGATGGGGGTGTTGGCTGCAGTTAAGCGCGGCACTTTCTGGGACTACTTTGGCAGAAGTGTTGCCATTGTCGGTCAGGCAGCACCGCCGTTTGTCACAGCGCTTGTGGCTATCTGGATATTCTCGGTATGGCTTGACTGGCTACCGGCGGGCGGTCGTTCACCGGATTTCAACTGGAAGGAATATATCCTCCCATGTATGGCTCTCGGCTGGGGTGCAGCGGCCAGTCTGATGCGTCTCACTCGCTCGTCGATGCTTGAAGTTCTCGATTCGGAGTACATTCGCCTCGCTCGCGCAAAGGGTGTCGCATGGAACTGGGTTATCTACAAACACGCGCTGCGTAACGCGCTAATCGCTCCAGTCACGTCAGCATTGTTGGTGTTCTCTGGTTGGCTGAACGGCGCACTGGTTGTGGAGATCGTGTTCTCATGGCCCGGCATTGGCTACGACGCACTGTTCCGCGCAGTCAACGACAACGACTTCCCATTGCTCTTGGGAACGGTATTTATTTTCATTCTGATTTATCTGGTGTTCGCAACTATCGCTGATATTGCGTACACACTAATCGACCCCCGAGTACGTCTCGGCAATTCTGCGGACTAACGAGGACTACTCATGGCAACGTCTGAAACACAAGATGAGTTCCAGCGCGTCGATTCGGCGACTCTGGATGCCCCGCTTAACCCTGTAAAAGTCAATCGATCTGTTCTGGGTCATACGTGGTGGTTCTTTCGTAAATATCCGATTATTCCGGGGTTTGTGCTGATTGTGCTGGTCATTGCCGCAGTTATTGGTCCAGCGGTAGCTCCGTACGAGCGTGATATTGGACCCGTCGGCGACCGTCATCTGGGTATGTTCCAGTTCTCCAAGCTGCCGATCGAGGATCAGGATGCGCCCAAATACAGCCTCTGGCCGGCTGGCTTCCACCTGTTCGGTGCCGATCACATCGGACGAGACGTATTCACGCGCGTTCTGCACGGCGCACGTATCTCCATGCAAGTCGTGATGGTTTCGCTGGTGCTGGGTATGTTTATCGGTGTATCACTCGGCATGATTTCCGGTTACTACGGTGGTCTGACCGACGAACTGATAACCAGGTTCGTCGATATCTGGTATGCCATGCCGTTCCTGATGGTGGCACTAATCGTCGTGCTTATTTTCGGGCGCGGATTAACTGTGCTTCTATTTGTATTGGCACTTGTGGCGTGGGCGGGGTTCGTGAGGGTTATTCGCGCCCAGATTCTGGTGTTAAAAGAGATGGACTATATAGCCGCAGCCCGCGTTAACGGTGCCTCCGACTTCAGGATCCTGTTTAAACACCTCCTACCTGGAATTATGAACACTGCGATTGTGGTCGGAACACTGAACACCTCGAGTTTGATTCTTTCAGAGTCGGTGCTTAGCTTCGTTGGTGCTGGGATTCAACCCCCGACGCCCGCATGGGGTGTGATGACTAACGAGGGGCGTGATTATCTGTCGATTGCTCCGCATCAGGTGCTTGTACCATCGGCAGCGATCTTTATGGTGGTCATATCGCTGAACTTCCTGGGTGACTGGCTGCGAGACCGTCTCGACCCGAGGCTTCGCCAGATCGACTAGGCATGCACCGATCTACGGATTTGAGATCGAAGAGACCCTCGGCAATTTCACCGAGGGTCTTTCTTTTTGTCTCTGAACTTCAGTTATCTGTTGAGTAGAGGCAGTTCAAATATCTGTCGGTGTATGGCTCAACCCGAAATCGAACATTTCAGAGTTCTGAGAGCCGTCTGAACTAAATGAAAGTGTGGCGTAATGAGTTCAGGAGCGATATCGTGCTGCGATAGGAGGCGATCTGAAATAAACCAACCTCGCCACCACACCCGATCAACCGACAAAGATGTGCCCTCACTGCTGACCATCATGGTACGACGACTATCGTTCATGCTCACGATATGTAGTTGGCAACGCATCAGTTACTTCCACCGAGGTCCCTCGGCTGCGCTCGGGAAGTCCGTCATTACAACCTGTTGGCAATTCTCCGTACGCGACAAAGCCGCTCAATCTGAGCGGCTTTGTAAATGACACAACTTCGAGCCGGAACTACTCAACCACGCAAACTGCACCAGTGCTGATATCACCAGAGAACTGCGATTCGTAAGTGAAACAGCCGGGGATATTGAACACGTATTCGAAGCTCGCTGGCTCTTTGGCGAACGTCCCTTTGAATAGCGCCTCTGAATCCCAGAAATCAGCCTGCCCGGGGTGTGCGATCGAACTACTTGCGGCCTTACGATCATTCGTCCACTTCACCGTGGAGCCAACCTTGATTTTCACGACCTCAGGCACGAACACTGTGCCGGCAGCTCCCGTCGAAAGAATTTCTACAACTACCACTCCGCTCTGAGCTTCTCCTTCGGGAATTTGAACATCGAATGCTGCGCCCTGAGCTTCTACATCTCCGGTCGACCCGCCGACACCCTCAAAAAATATCCCCTCTGCAGCCT
>JAJRZP010000014.1 GCA_024275195.1 Chloroflexota bacterium
CATGAAGGGTCAACTCGATCGTGTGGTGCTAACCAGGCTGGATCGCGGGTGGCGGTCAGTCAGTGACTTCTACTACGACGCTGAGATCTTCAAGCAACAGAACATCGACCTGGTCTTTACAAAGCAGGGATTGGATACCTCAACGGTTTACGGACGCGGTGCGCTCGGGTTCATGCTGCTGGTCGCAGAGATTGAATCTGAACTGGCGACCGAGCGGACAAACGACGGGATCGCTCACGCCAGGAAACATGGCACGAAGTCTGGAAAGCCGTTCGGGCGACCGAAGGCACGCCGGGCATACAAATCGCTTGTCGACAACCTTCGCGACTTCCGGCACCTCGGACGAGGCCAGTTCTCAGCCGCTGCTGAGGCCATCAAGATCCCACAAGGAACGATGCGGAAATGGATAGACGAAATGATGAGAGACGACAAATGGCGACTCGAAATAATTCAGGTCCTGCCACCGGGACCGATAACCACTCGCTGCAGACGCCTCGGAATCGAGCTCACTCAGACCGAGACGGAACTCATGCTCTCCGCGACCTCGATCTCAGAGAGTGCATCGATCCCAACTGCCTCAACGTGATTCAGGCTGCTCGGATTTTCTGCTCGTCTAGTTGGCAGGGATTACCGACAGGTCTTCGGAGGGAACTAGGAAAAACAAAATCGCCGGTACGGAAGCAAGAACTTGTCGGACAGGCAGTCAACCATCTACGAAAGAGCGCATGAAATGACAATCTCAACTCAACATCAACAGTCGCCTGTCGGGATGTCGATCCTGGTAAGTACGGTCCTTACGATCGTGGCACTGATCGTGTTCAACGCCACGGTCGTGAACGATCTCAGGGATGACACGGCCGCTGCTCTTTCTGATCTGGGTGAGCGACCTGTAGATGACTCAGGAGATCTGGTCGAACTCGCCAGGATCCACAGCGACTCACCGTTCATAGAGCTCGGTTTCGGTGATCAGCGAATCGTATTCGACTACTCCCGCGGCGAGGTCATCACCAACACAGCGGACTTCGATGCCTGGGCATACGCGCAGGGTGTATGCGACTGGGTGGCAGGTAATCCTGAGATCGACACGGTTTCGTTTGCAACTGTTCAACTCGCCGGAGCTGCGGCCATGCTTTCACCCGGTGCCTACGCTCTGGCCTGGAGTAACACCAACTGTGCAACGGCCCTGGCTAACGGACCGCAACCGGATCCAACAGTGGAAGTATCCGAATGATTCGATCGACTCTGATCATCCTGATTCTGACCGTCGCGCTCGCTTTCACAGCTTGCGGATCCAATGTCGTGACTGAACCGGTGCGGACATTGCCGTCAGTTTCAGTAGAACCGAGTGTTGTTCCGGCCGCGACAGCAACGCCGATCGTCATCGTCAAAGTAGTAACAGCGACACCGGTTACGTTCGTCACGTTGACGCCAACACCGGAGCCAACAGCAACGACGGTTCCGGTCGTGTTGCCTACACCAACGGTCGCTCCCACGCCTCCGCCGTCGCCGGTCCCGGTAGCGACACCCCAACCGACAGCAACGCCGTGGGTGATCTACGAGCCGGTTATACAGACAGTAGAGGTGACAGTCGTTGTAACGGCAACAGCGACGCCTACAGCAACACCGATCCCATCGGCAACACCTGTTCCGACTGCAACTCCGAAGCCGACAGCAACACCGGTACCTCCGTTCATTCAGAGCTCGGCAGGGAAAGGATCCTGGCTGTCGGACGGATTTAGTTTCTGGTCAGAACGTCCGATCGAGGTGGCTATTGCCGTTACCGGTTCGGGTTCGTTCGCACTGAGCGCGGTGACACCGAACGGTTGCGTTGTGGATCTCTCGGCTGGTGTTGCGCCTTACACCGCAACAACTCTCGCCGAACCGAATAAACCTGAGACCTGTGACGGCCTGAACGAATTCGGCAACGGAACCAGGCTAACCGTGGTCGCTGGCGGATCCGTGAATTGGGTAATCGACCTGACGCAGTACAGCCAACCGACACCACAGAACGCGCCTGTTTCGATTACTGCCAGGGGTCAGAACATCTTTGGGCCGGTCCGACTCGGCCAGGGCGAGATCCTCGCAATGGCATCTGAAGGTGACACTCCGTTCAAATTCGATGTCTATTCGATCTACGAATCAACACCAGTCGCCGTGCGAGTGATCGATCTGCCAACGAGCGCATTCGGTACATGGTTCATTGACGTGCCGATCGGCGTCTACATGATGGCCGTCACAACCGATCCCGATCGTGATTGGACTGCAGAGATTCGATACCAATGAGAGAGGTAAGTTCAATGTCAACTGATTGGGACACCCCACCACTTAGGAAAGAACCTCAGCCTGAGTTTCGAGATCCCGAAATAGTGTTCGAAAAAGCGATCGAAAGCGGTCGACTGTCGGACACACCAGGCACCGAGAACTACGCCGGTCGCTACATGTACATGGGGACATGGGATGGCATCGACGGATTCAAACACATCGAGACCAGGCAGTACCTGCCGTCCGAAAGCTAACCAAAGTTAAAACGATATGACGACTAAAACAACAATCGAAATTCAATCTACCGAGTACGACGGAATAATCACCTGGAGTGCAAAAGGTCAACTCGATAAAGGACTGTTCCTGACTGCGTTGCTATTCCAGCACGCAGACCAACTCGATACTGAGGTTCGGTCTGGAAAGCGGCTACCAATTCTTGGGGACGTTCATCACTTTTACGGTCAACCTACGGAATGTATGGACGGTTTTCTTACACCACATGAAGTCCACGACTCAATTTGTGACCCCGATGATTCATTCGGTGAGTGTGACTTCGATCCAGAGAAATCGTTTTGGTTGACGATGGTGGTTAGTGAGTCTCTATACCCCGAAACGGACATTTCCACGTAGAAAGACCAACATGGCTGACAAATCAAAAATCGAATGGACCGACGCCACCTGGAACCCTGTAACGGGTTGCCAGAAAGTTTCACCTGGTTGCGACAACTGCTATGCGGAGCGAATCACTCTCAGGTTCAACAGAGGACCGTTCGACGACGTGAAGTACCACCAGGACCGACTTGACCAGCCGTCGCGCTGGAAACGTCCTCGAATGATCTTCGTGAACTCCATATCCGACACTTTCAACTCCCACCTCGACAACTACCAGATTGCCGAGATCTTCAACCAGATGCGAAGCGCCCCACAGCACACGTACCAGGTGTTGACCAAACGGGCGAACCGTGTACGGCGGTGGTGGGATTGGTACAAGGGAATTGCCGATATAGACGACTGGCCGGAAAACATCTGGCTTGGAACGTCGATCGAATCAGCGAAATTCTTGTCTCGGCTTGAACGAATCGACGGGATTGCGCCTGTGACGTTCATAAGCGCAGAACCGCTAATCGGTCCGATCGCTGTCGAGCTTATGGACTACCTGTTCGATCGGCAAATCGTCGGAAACAAATCATCTCTCAACTGGGTGATCGTCGGCGGTGAGAGCGGCCCCAAACCTCGTTTGATGCAGAAGATGTGGGTTGACCAGGTACGCGCCGTCTGTAAGGCGAACCACGTCCCTTTCTTTTTCAAGCAATGGGGCGGCAGGTCCCCGAGATTGAACGGGCGTGAGCTCGACGGCGAGACGTTCGACGCCATGCCCTCGATCGGAATCACACTGAAGCAACCAGCTTAGAAAGACAAATCATGACAATCAATACAGAAACAACAATTCTCCAGTTTTGGGACGAAGCTGCAGTTGAGGAACGGTGTGTGGTCCCGTGCTGGCCAGTAGACGCAAATGGCGATGGATTTGACTGTGATTCGCTGCTCTACGGCGTGATGCTGGAGCCGCGGTGGTTTCAGGCGCTTGACGTCGAGCTACCGCCGTTCGATCCCGGCCATGTGACCTACAGCTGCCCGATTCACTCCGGAGATCACCAACTGGACGGCTTTGATCCGAAGTTGATGGCGAGCCTGCTCACTGCTATTGCGATGAGGTGTCGTGTTTGTGGCTGCTCGCAGTACAACGCCTGTGTCGAACCTGACGGTCCGTGTGCATGGGTCGACGATGATCTTTGCAACTCCTGTGAGTCGGATCAACCTGCATAGAGAACTGCCGATGTACACACCAGAAGATATTCAGTGGTTTCACGATCGATTTGACATGACTCGTGAGAGTCCTGACCCATCGAAATGGCCGGATGAACCCGAAGAATTCAGGGCTTACCGAGAAAAGTACCGGAAGGTTCAGGACGCTGTGACTGCGAAGTTACGCCGAGAGTCTGAGGCAAAGATCACACCAGCGCGCCGCCAACGCATGAACAAACGCCTCAAATACCTACGAAACCAACCTGCGTAAAAGGCAAAACATGACTACGACTCAGCGATCAATTGAGACATATACGCACGACGGACTCGTTCTGCGGGCGCTGGTGTTAGCCAAAGTTGGACTGAACTGTTTGGTGGCCGGTAAAGACATCGGATCAGCGATCAATGGCCGTAACGAAATCGCCGACGTTTGGGGCTACACAGTCATGCACTCACACGGAAGGCTGAAATCTAAATACGGTTCATGGCTGTTCGAAATCAAGGCGAACCGTTCAGATTTTCTCGCCGACCTAAAAAAACGACACCGCCAACCCGGCGTCGCCGCACTCGGGCGATGGCGGGTTTACTACGCCGCTCCAGGGATCATCCGACCCGATGAAGTGCCGGACGGTTGGGGTTTGATTGAGCCTTGGGGTGAACATCGGCATCGCTATCTCGTATTGCCGCAAGCCTTCGATGTTAGCGCCGCCGCCCTTCATGCTGAACTGAAAATATCCGCACGGCTGTCGCATGAGTGGGAGTTGCTCAGATCATCAGCTATCGACCTAATTGACGATCTCAATTCAGATGTACGAGAAAATCTCGAACGCACCACTTCTACCGGTTGGCTGCAGTACTCACATGTGATCGCAAAGTATGAATCCGATCACGGCCAATCAAGCTATCGGTCGGAATGGTGGTAGTCGCGACATTTCCACGTAGAAAGAAAGCTATGGCCCTAATCAATCTGACGATCAGATGTCTCGAATCGAAGCCTTGCGATCTCACAGCAGAAATGCCCGCCAGCGAGGCGGTGGCAGCTATCGGATGGTCAACCGACTGTCCGGTTTGCGGCGGTGATGTTGAGATCGGTTCGGAGTACTCCAAAACAACTGGCGAATCAGCCTAACCAGAAAGCACAAGTTCATGGAAATAAAGCCCGGTCGGTACGCCAAAGGCACACGAGTGTTGGTCAACCAGTCGATTAGTGAAATCGAGAAGTTGATGGAACGGTTTGGAGTGGACATCACTCAGCATTTCGCTGAGGCAAAAAGTGCCGGACAGTATCAGTGCTGGTGGCAGATTGACGGCGTGACTTTCACCGTCCAAATCGACACCCGAGATGAACCAAACGCTCAAGAGGTCCGCCGCCGGTGGCGGGTAATTGTCCAGCACATCAAATCCCAACTAATAGCGGTCGAGGAAGGGTTACTCGACTCTAAAACAGCGCTTGCACCATTCCTGATGCTCGAAGACGGAAGCATGGGTCGGGATCGTTTGAAGAAATTTATCGAGCAGAACAGTTACGGCACACCAATGTTGGAAGCTCCGAACGCTTCCACGAAGAAGGTCACTGATGAATGAAATTGAACTAAAAGGCGACACCGAGTGGAAGTTGATCTACTCAACGATCGTCGCGGGAAAGTCAGCGAAGTTCACTAATGGCGTGATGAGTCGTCTTGAATGGCTTTGGTATGACGTGTCTCCGCTCGAAGGTGTTCGCCAGGCGATCAAAGCCAGCGATCTCGGAAACGTATTACGGGACGCTCGCTCAGGTTCATATACCCGTCTTACGAAATGCCTGACTGAGCTTGTTGAAATCGACGCAATGACAGTGACATTAGAGAAGCTCGAAAGCATCCACGGTATCGGTCCAAAAACCGCAAGATTCTTCCTAATGTGGTCACGTGACGATCAACGGTACGCAGCGCTTGATACCCACATATTGAAGTACCTACGGGAACTCGGCCACGACGCGCCCAAATCAACGCCGCCAAGCGGCCCCGTCTATCGGCGACTCGAGGAAGCGTTCATCGATGAAGCTGACCGCCAGGGTAAGACGCCGAGAGAACTGGATTACGAAGTTTGGGAGCGTTTCTCAAACCGCCAACAACTAGCAATGAAACTAACAACGTAGAAGGTAATCCAATGGCAGAAATCATCCCAACAAAAGAACGCCTGGCGAGAGCTTTAGAAGAACTCAAGGACCCGAACCTGATGTTGATTATCGGACTTGCTCGCCAGGGTAAATACGACGACTACCAATCAGATTTAGAGAATCCGCAACAGGCTCTCATAAACACCATGCGTGAGTTCGGACACTCTGATTACATCAGCCGCATCTATCAAGGAGAGTTCGATGCGACTTTCGCTGAAGGAAAAGTATGGGCAGACCAGGTGAGAAGAGACGATCCGGAGATCGACGAAATACTAACTGCCTTCGGCGAACCGAACGACGCCACGTAAAAGATACCCATGACCATTCAATCGACAAAAGCTACCCGTTGGGGCAACAAAGACGGAACCTGCGGCTACCACAAGCGCTACTGGACTGATGAACGAATCATGGACACCCTCCGCGAGCACGTGAATTCCTCGACAGGCCCACTCCCTTGTACTACGGCTGCGTTCAACGCGCTCACTCGATACCGGGAACTACCGACGTATGTGGCGGTGAGGCGATTGTTCGGGCGTTTCGGTGATGCCTGGCTCGCTGCCGGAGCTGATAGATCCCGAGTAACGTTCAACGGCACACCCTGGACTGAAGCAGATGACGATCTGGTTCTCCAGTTGGCTGGCGAACTTACGCGGGTTCAATTGGCTTCACGGTTGCGGAGAACTGAAGGTTCAGTACATCGGCGAGCATATGACATTGGCGTGTACTTCAGACACAACGCCGGTTATGTATCAGCGACCGCTCTCGCCGCCGAGCTCGGCTGTGATGTAAAGCGTATTTACGACGCCATCAGATATAGTTTTCGTAATCTCACTTATATAGCAAGGAGTTTCACCATGTACATTCAAGATTTAGCAATTCTCGATGAAGAACATTTTTGCCCTGACTGCAAGGCCAAAATGTCCTGTTGCGAAGTGCCACCCGTCCATG
>JAJRZP010000157.1 GCA_024275195.1 Chloroflexota bacterium
GCGTCACCGCCTGTTAGCTCGGCAGCACCGGTCGAAGGACCTGTGGCGTCGAACACTGTGATTCCAGCAATCTTAGTCGTACCGTCAGCGCCATCGGCACCATCTTTACCTGGAGCACCGTCCATACCGGGAGCGCCAGGAGGACCAGGGTTACCGGGCTCACCAGGAGCGCCAGGTTCGCCAGGCTTGCCAGGCTCACCAGGGTTACCGGGCTCACCAGGAGCGCCAGGGGCGCCAGGATTACCAGGAGCACCAGGTGGTCCGGGGGGTCCTGCCTTCCCGGGGTCACCCTGACATGCGATTGCAGCCGTGAGGGCGAACATCGTACCAATCAATAGGAAAGCCTTTAGCTTTCCGCGGAGCAGTCCTGTCATTGGGCCCCGTCCTCCAGTCTTAATATTTGAGTATCGTGCCGAGTGCTGCAGCAAAACTCTTTCTGAATTCACGCAGAATGAGCGTAACAAGTGCGCGTTACGCGCGAATTACAGCCGCGGCAGATGGCGTGCCGCAGGCAATGTTATTCGGGCGATTTCTCCACTGTCAAGCAATTCAGCCTGAGCTTATGGAGTGTTTTAGCGCACCGCAAGTTTTAAAACACTCAATATTTTCGATGTAATGCACACTTTTTATCCTGATCTGAAGGTCACTTGATCTCTTCTTACGACCGCTGATAACAGGTGTGCTGACATGTGCGCCTTCGTGATATCCTTCTTTGGTTGCGAGAGAATACGAACGACTAACGAAGTAACTAGAAAAGCACAAATCACAGATACCCAGTAGATGGGACACCGGTAAAACGACCGGGAATTTGCGACTCGGAGAGCACTCAACTTGGATCAGTCAGAACGAAGCGCTGTTATTGAGGAATACAGAACACACGAAGGCGATAGCGGATCTTCGGAGGTTCAGATAGCGCTGCTGACAGCTCGGATAACCGAGCTTACGGGACACCTGCGCGAGCACAAGCACGACCACAGCAGCCGACGTGGCCTGTTGAAGATGGTCGGGCAACGCCGCCGTCTTCTGAAATACATTAACGCTGAAGACGTAAATCGATACCGCGAGATCATCGGTAAACTCGGTCTCCGCAAGTAAGTGAATACCCCTCACCGGGGTGTTCAATTCGCACAGGGCCGACAGATGTCAGGCACTGTGACTCGCTGGATATCCAACTATCGGAAGCGACAAAACTGCACGGGTGCCAGATCTCATTCGAAAAATTTCGGCACCGGGCATTAGCCCTGACGATTTTCGTGCACCGAAACAATAGAAACAGAATAGAAAAATGATTAACAAATTTGAAATGGAAGTTGGCGGCCGAGTACTCAAGTTCGAGCACGGCAGAGTTGCCGCACAGGCCGGTGGAGCAGTCACAGTCCAATATGGCGACACGATGTTGCTAGCGACCGCCACCGCATCTAAGAAGCCTCGTCCCGGTGCGGACTTCCTGCCCATGACAGTAGATGTCGCCGAGAAAGCTTATGCTGATGGCAAGCTGCCGGGTGGCTTCTTCAAAAGGGAAGGGCGACCCACTACGGAGGCGATTCTCGCGGCTCGAATGATCGACCGTCCGATTCGACCGTTATTCGCGAAGACGATCCACAACGAGATACAGATCATCGTCACGATTCTCTCTACGGATAAAGTCAATCCTTACCCTGCGCTTGGGATAGTCGGAGCGTCGACCGCTCTCGCCATTTCGGACATTGCATTCAATGACCCGATCGGTGCCTGTGTTATTGGGCTCGTCGATGGGGAGCTCGTGGTGAATCCCACCTACGAGGAACTGCTGACAAGTGATCTTGAATTGCTGGTTGCCGGCACTGGTGATGCCACGATGATGGTCGAATCTGGCGGCAATTTTGTATCTGAAGATGTGTTGCTAGATGCTCTTGAGTTGGCGCAGGAGGTCAACGGGGCAATTGTCGAGCAAATTGAAGAGATTCAGGCGAAAGTGGGGAAGGCCAAGTGGGAAGCTCCCGAAGTATCCAGCGAAGAGCTTGCAGCTGAAAAGGCTACCCGGGAACTGGTTGGCGAAGGCTTCATCGAAGCTCTCAAAACCCCTGGTGACAAGGCTGCGCGTCAGACTCGGATGGACGATGTGATGGACGGGACAATTGAAAAATTGTCGGAAGATCACGATGCAGCCCATGTGAAGGCGACTCTGTACGCACTCGAAACCGAGGCGGTTCGTAGCACCATTCTAGAAGATGGCACGCGCCCGGATGGCCGCAAGTCAGACGAACTTCGTCCACTCAACTCGGAAGTCGGTTATCTGCCTCGCGTCCACGGGTCGGGAATCTTTACCCGCGGTGAGACGCAGATTATGGGCGTACTTACTCTCGCCTCTGCTGGTGAACGCCAGCGGCTTGACACGTATGGTCCTGAGACTGAAAAGCATTTCATTCACCACTATAACTTCCCTCCTTATTCAGTCGGTGAAGCTGGACGATTCGGCTTTACCGGCCGTCGTGAAATCGGTCACGGCGCACTGGCCGAGCGGGCATTGAAGCCCGTCGTTCCGAGTCAGGCAGATTTTCCATACACAATTCGACTTGTTTCGGAGGCTCTCGCTTCAAACGGCTCGACCTCGATGGCGAGTGTTTGTGCAGGGTCCCTGGCGATGATGGATGGTGGAGTGCCAATATCGGCCCCAGTCGCTGGGATCGCGATGGGACTGATCACCGGCGAAGATGGCAAGTACGCGATTCTCACCGATATTCAGGGTGCTGAAGATCATTCCGGGGATATGGACTTCAAGGTCGCAGGCACGCGCGAGGGTGTTACCGCACTCCAGATGGATATCAAGGTAAAGGGAATCACGTTCGAGATTATGGGACAGGCACTTGAACAGGCTCGTGTAGCCCGTTTGCAGATTCTCGACAATATGGATGCCACGATATCTTCTACTCGAGACGATCTAAGTGAATATGCCCCTCGAATGCTTTCACTGAAGATTCCGACCGACAAGATCGGCGCTATTATCGGACCCGGCGGGTCTGTCATTCGCGGTATGATCGACGAGTTCGGAGTCACGATCGATGTTCAAGACGATGGGACAGTCGTAGTCGGTTCACCTGACCGCGAGAATGCTGAGAAGGCCGAGGCAGCCATTAACGCGCTGACCAAGGATGTCGAGATCGGTGATAAATACACAGGCCGTGTTGTTCGGATCATGCCGTTTGGCGCGTTCGTACAGATCCTCCCGGGGAAAGACGGCATGGTACACATAAGCGAACTTGCCCAACACCGTGTGCCAGACGTCGAATCGGTGGTCAGCATCGGCGATCAACTTGAAGTGATGGTTATCAATATCGATGGCATGGGCCGAATCGATCTTTCACACCGTGCGCTGCTCGAAGAGAGCAACGAAGGCGGTGGTTCCGATGATCCACCTCGGGGCGAGAGACGAGAATCTCGGGACCGAGACGACCGCGGTCCCCGTGGTCGAAGTGACCGTGGAGGGGATCGCGACAGCCGAGATCGAGATAGTGATCGCGGCGGCGACCGCGGGCCAAGACGGGAACGGCGTAACTTCGATGATGACCGCCGAGGACCTTCTTCATTTCGGCCTGAGAGTTCAGGCCGAAATGAAGAAGGTAGCCGAGGTCGAGGTTCGAGACGCC
>JAJRZP010000158.1 GCA_024275195.1 Chloroflexota bacterium
CCTCGAACCCGCACCGTTGCCTCCTGATGACGGAGAGGACATCGTCGTCGAAGAGATCGAATTCAAAGACCTCCACCGGCTAATTTCAAACGGTGAACTGGAAGACCAGATGTCGATAGCAGCTTTGCTATCGGCTCAACATGTGTATGCACAACACATCAAGGGCTGAGAAAAATGAGAACACCCACTAACCATCGCGGCACGAGGCGAACCAATGTATGAACATGATGTCCTGATTATCGGCGGCGGACTTGCCGGACTCAGGGCGGCCGTCGAGGTAACTCGCGCGGGCGCCGATGTCGCCGTGATCTCTAAGGTTCACCCCGTTCGCAGCCACTCCAATGCGGCACAGGGTGGTATCAATGCGCCGTTGACCGATCGTGGCGACGACTGGGAAGGGCATGCGTACGACACGATCAAGGGAAGTGATTTTCTGGCTGATCAGGATGCCGTCGAAATCATGTCGAGCGAAGCTGGTGAAGCAGTTCTCGAGCTTGAGCGCATGGGGGTTATCTTTAGCCGAGGCGAAGACGGCAAGCTGGGAACCCGCGCTTTCGGTGGCCAGAAAGTCGCCCGGACGTTCTTTGTTGGTGCAATAACCGGGTCGGCAATCCTTCATGTCCTTTTCGAGCAGTCGCTCAAACTCGGACTTAACGTCTATGAAGAGTGGTTCGTAACGAAGCTCATCATCGAAGATGGAGCCTGTCGGGGCGTGGTTGCAATTGATCTCAAGACGGGCGATGTACATACCATCAAAGCGAAAGCGGTCATCATGGCTGCCGGTGGTGCTGGTCGGGTGTTCGAACCCTCAACCAACGCCTTGATCTGCACGGGTGACGGCCTGTCGCTCGCCTATCAGGCCGGTGTCCCGCTGATGGACATGGAGATGATCCAGTACCACCCGACAACCCTTGCCCGTACTGGCATCCTGATGTCGGAAGCGGCCAGAGGAGAAGGGGCCTACCTACTCAACTCGGAGGGCGAGCGCTTTATGGAGAAGACCGCCCCCGACTACATGGAACTCGCTTCAAGAGATGTTGTATCGCGCGCCGAGCAGACCGAGATCGATGAGGGCAGGGGAATCGACGGAAATGTTCTCCTCGACCTACGGCATCTCGGTCGAGAATTCATCGAGCAACGCCTCGGCTATCTACAGGAAGTCTCGATCGAGTTTCTTGGCATCGACATGGCAAAACAGCCGGTGCCAATTCAACCCGGCATGCACTACATCATGGGTGGAATCAAGACCGATGTTGATGGCGCTACCATCGTGCCGGGACTCTATGCGGCTGGCGAGTGCGCGAATGTAAGCGTCCACGGCGCGAACCGGTTGGGTGCGAACTCCTTGCTCGATACCGTTGTTTTCGGCCGCCGTGCAGCCACACACGCGCTGGAATACATCAAGAATGTTGGTGCTCATTCAGAGGCAGAAGAGGATATTGCATCGGAGAAAGCACGACTGCAAGCGCTCCTGGACCGACAAAAGGGTGAACGCGTCGCGACCATTCGGAACGATATGGCACGCGGCATGACCAAAGGAATCGGTGTATTCCGCGATCAAGCCTCGATGGAAGGCGCGCTTGAGAACCTCGCTAACGTGAAATCCCGCTTGAGTGGGTTCTCGATAGAAAACAAGGGGAAGGTGTTCAATACTGACCTGATGTTCGGGCTGGAGCTCCAATTTATGGTTGACTGCGCTGAAGCAGTCGTCGCGGGTGCTCTTACCCGAAAAGAGAGCCGAGGGGCTCATTTTCGCACGGACATTACCGAGCGCGACGATGAGAACTGGCTGAAACACACACTCGTCTACAAGGATGAGACGCAAGAACACGGAAACCGTGTTGAGACATCTGACGTGACGATCACTCAGTGGGAACCAGTCAAGAGGGTCTACTAAATGCCGGAGACTATGAACGTCAAACTGAAAGTAAAGCGATTCGATCCCGCTGATTCAGGTGGTAAGACCTGGTGGCAGGAATATGAAGTTGATATTCACCCGGATTCAACGGTTCTCGACTCACTGATTCATGTACGCGAACAGGATGATGGAACGCTGGCGCTGCGATGCGCTTGCCGGGCATCTATCTGTGGCTCGTGTGGCATGAAGGTGAATGGCAACGCCAAATTGGTCTGTAAAACTCGGGTTGTCGATGTTGCGCCGAACGGTGAACAACTAACAATAGAGCCGATGGGCAACCAGCATGTCGTCCGCGATCTTGTCGTCTCGCTCGATACGTTCTTCTCGCAGATTAAGCGCGTCGAGCCTTTCCTGAAACCGAGCTATGTTCCTGAACAGGGCGAGTACACGGCGTCGAACGAGTCGATGGAGAACCTGCTTACCGCGATGAACTGCATCATGTGCGGTTGCTGCGTATCGGATTGCACCGTTCTCGAAGTCGACGCCAACTTCATCGGCCCTGCCGCTCTGGCAAAGGCCTGGCGGTTCACCGAAGACCCTCGTGACTCACAACGCAACGAACGACTCAAGAGCCTCAACGACGAAGATGGCGGAATGTGGGACTGCACACGTTGCATGAAGTGTGTTGAAGTTTGCCCTAAAGGTGTCGCCCCGATGGATCGAATTATGGAGCTACGTGAGGCTGCGATCGAGGCAGGTAACACGAACACCTCAGGTTATCGTCACACCGAATCGTTCTATAAGTCTGTAAAAAAGAATGGACGTCTGGACGAAACCCGTCTGGCTATCGACTCTGCGGGTTGGACAAATATTCCACGGCTGCTCGATCTCGCTCCAATCGGGATTGCTGCGATGCGGAAAGGAAAGCTACCGCCGTTGATCCCACATAAGTCAGAAGACCATACGAGAGTGAAAGAGCTCTACGAAAGTGTTGAGGGTGAATCGAAATGAAGTATGCGTTCTATCCCGGTTGCGTAGCCCGCGGCGGTGCGCCAGAGCTTTACGATTCAGCGCTGGCAGTCATGGAGCGGCTCGGCATCGAGCATGTTGAACTGACAAAAGCAGCCTGTACTGGCGCCGGAGTTCTACAGGAAAAAAACCTCAAGATGGGCGATATCTTGAATGTTCGAACGTTCGCGATGGCCGAACAGATGGATCTGCCGATCATGGTCCTATGTTCCACCTGTCAGGGCGTGATGAGTCAGGCGAACCACCGAGTTAAGCGTGATCCCGAGTACCTTGCTGAAATCAATAAGCATCTGGCAGCAGAAGGTCTTGAATACAAGGGAACGACTTCTATCAAGCACCTTCTATGGGCGTTGATCGAGGATATCGGGCTCGACAAGCTGAAGGAGACGTTCACGCGGGAATTGACCGGAATGAACATGGCACCGTTCTACGGCTGCTACATGGTTCGCCCGTCAGATGCTCTTGAATTCCCCGCGTTCCCGCAGCGAGAGACATCGATTGAAGATCTGATCGAATCGGTCGGCGGAACGGTGACCGACTTTGCCGGTAAGACCGCCTGCTGTGGATTCCCAATTCTGTTCATTAATCAGGCGAACTCGATGAAGATGGTTGCGAACCATACTGGAACCGCGAAGGATCTTGGAGCCGACGCGATGGTCACGCCGTGCCCGCTGTGCCATCTGAACCTCGATGGGTATCAACCTAAAGCGCGCCGACAGGTACGCGGAGACAAGGCCGATCTGCCGGTTATCCATGTGCCACAGCTTATTGGTCTTGCAATGGGTATGAGCGAGAAGGCTCTGGGCCTTCAGAAGCATATCGTCTCTACGAAGGAACTCGTTCGAAAAGCAGAGGCTGCCCCCGCAAAGGTCTAGACCGCCCGTCGGCCAACCAAAAACAATCAACACGGGGAAAACCCTCGGGCTGATCCGGTTGAACACGAATAACGCTTCACCCACCCGATCCTACTGCCACGACCTCAATTTCCCGATCACAGCAAAGCGGAGTAGAGAGATATCGCGGGCAGTAGCGACCTTTCCAGCCCAAGATCAAAGCGAACATTCTCACTCACCGCGAAATCCCCCGGGAAATTCGTGACGGTGATTATCAGCGTATCGCCGGTCAACGCGCACCATACTTATCCGTCGTACGATCTATCCACGTGCGGCGAAGGGGGAGTTCTGCCAGTCATTCAGCATGATGCTGTTTTCGAGGACGATCTCTCGTATCCGGTCGTCATTCCATCCGCGGTTTCCCATCCAACGAAGCAGAATCCGTAGATCGGGGATACCTGCGTCATCCGGGTAGTTGAGAAGCTCAGTCTTGATATCTGGAGTGCTGCCGACATATTCGGGAACCGGACACCGGTCTTCTACCAGTGTCCGGGCAGTAGCTACGTCGCCACCATTGATCCTGAGTATCCGCTCCAGCCAGGTATCGAACTCCCAGGCGACCGCCAGAGTCCAGAGTTCACTACCCTCTGTGCCTCTACGGGTACCGGGGAAGAAACCAATAATTGTCTTGAGTGGCCCCTGACTCTCGCCATATTTATGCGGGAACTTCAGATCACCCACGGCATCGAGTACAGCGGCATAAGCGGCAGAAACAAAGTCGACATACAAAGGTCTGAAATCCGCGTCTGGCAATTCGACCAGGTATTCATGTTCCGGGGTTTCTTGTTCGAAATCCCAGGCGAGAAGGGCGAATTCGAACGTCGCCGGGATTGGCGGTTTCGGTCGCCAACTCAATGCTTCCAGAAGTTCAACTTCGCGTGCCATAGAGTTCCATTTTCAGCTGCAGATCGGCAAAAGCAGTCGACGTAGTTTATTCGTGTTCACTGCCGAAAGTCATTTCAAACCGTCCGCAAGAATCACCCGGATCCAAGTCGATCAGCATCACCGCGAACTACGCGCTTTGCACAACGAGGCGACCCGTCAGTCGCCCCGTTCGTTTCTATCGAATACCTACATCCCAGAAAAGCAGTGGCAGCCTTCCGATCAACCTCTGCCGATCTCTCAGAATACGAATCCGCTGGTTCAGGCATTTGCCATGATGTCGACAAGTTCCTGAACTGACTTGGCCGATGCCTGAAGAGCCGCTGACTCATCATCTGTCAGTTCGACTTCGATGATCTCTTCTATACCAGTAGTACCGAGCTTTACAGGGACGCCCGCATATAGACCGTCGATACCATATTCACCTTCCAGATATGCCGCACATGGCAGGATCTCCTTACGGTCAAGGAGAATCGCTTCGACCATTTGAGCGACCGCTGCCGACGGCGCGTAGTAGGCGGATCCGGTCTTCAACAGAGCTACGATCTCAGCGCCACCATCACGGGTTCGTTGCACGATCTCTTCAAGCCGGTTGGCTTCGATCAGCTTTGCAACTGGAACTCCACCGACGGTGGTTGAGCCGATCAATGGAACCATCGTATCCCCATGTCCGCCGAGCACGTACGCCGATACATTGGTCACCGAGGCGTTTAGTTCTTGCGAGAGGAACGTACGGAATCGTGCTGTGTCCAAAATCCCTGCCATCCCGATCACCCGTTCCTTCGGGAAACCACTGACCTTGTATGCGTGCTGAACCATCGCGTCGAGCGGATTTGAAACTATGATCAAGATAGCTTCGGGGGAGTGCTTTGCAATTTCTGCGGTCACTGAACCAACGATTTTCATATTGGTCATCAATAGATCGTCGCGGCTCATGCCGGGCTTGCGGGGAATACCGGCGGTGACAACAACGACATCAGAGTCGGCAGTGTCTTCGTACGAGTTGGCTCCGATGATCTGTGCATCCGATCCTACGACCGGGCCGGAACAGAGCATATCGAGTGCCAGTCCCTGCGGCTTACCTTCTGCGATGTCGACCAGTACGACATCAGCGTAACCTGTTTCAAATATACGCTGGGCGGTTGTCGCTCCGACAAATCCGGCACCAACTATTGTCACTTTGAACTTCATAACTTACTTCTTCCTCGGCCTCTCACTCTATGGAACACGAACTTGGCTGACTCAAAACGCTTGAGTCGTTATTGCCACTTGTGAGGCTTTCCTTTTCTGGGTAATACCTTGCCCGTGTCGGGTCTTATCGCATGAGTTTCGTTTGTCTTTGCGGCAGATTTCTCGGTTACTCGCTCGATACCTGCTATGCCCGACGATCCCATTGCCTCTGCGTGCCCCATCGCTACAAACAGGATGTCAGCGGTCTCATCTGCGACAGCGTTATCACCCTCTTCTTCCGATATTGCCTTTGCAAGCTCTGCAATCTCTTCATCGAGGATATTCGTGCGGTTTGCGACTATCTCAGTTGCACTCTGCCCCTGAAACTGCCCCGAGCCGACCTCGAAACGATTATGGAAATCCCACACTTCACCAGCCATTCTGGCGATAGATTCGACGAACTCACGTCGTCCAACCGTGTTCGGAGCGTAGATACGCTCATTACTACCTTGTTCGTTGTCTGGCATCAGTGGGGAGTTAGAGCGGGATGTTTCCGTGTTTTTTAGCCGGAAGACTGTCAATTTTTGATTCGAGCATCCGAAGCGCCTTCACCAACTCGGGTCGTGTCTGTGCCGGATCGATTACATCGTCCAGATAGCCACGGTTGGCAGCAACATACGGGTTGGCGAACTGGTCTCGGTAGTCGGCCACTAATTCGGCTCGCTTCGCGTCTGCATCATCGGCTTCAGCGATCTCGCGCCTTCTGATGACGTTGATCGCGCCTTCTGGGCCCATGACCGCGATTTCCGATCCCGGCCACGCGAGGTTCACATCGGTGCGCATCTCTTTCGAGCCCATGACGATGTATGCGCCACCGTATGCCTTTCTCAGGATGACGGTGATCTTCGGTACAGTTGCTTCGACGTAGGCGTAGAGCAACTTCGCTCCATGGCGGATGAGCCCGCCGTACTCCTGTTGAGTGCCCGGCATGAAGCCGGGGACATCGACGAGCGTAACTATCGGAATATTGAACGCGTCACAAAAGCGGACGAAGCGAGCAGCTTTGTCTGAGGCATCGATATCCAGCATGCCTGCCATCTGGTTGGCCTGGTTGGCTACGATACCTATGCTTCGACCGTCCAGACGGGCAAAGCCGACAACCACGTTGGGAGCGAAGTTGTGATGAACCGGCAGGAACTCGCCGTTATCCACCACTTTCGTAATCACGTCCATAACGTCGTATGGCTGGTTAGCGGCCTCTGGCACGACATCTCTCAAACCGACATCGGCACGGTCTGGCGCATCGATCCGCTCAGTGGTGGGCGCCGATTCAGTGTTATTAGATGGAAGATAGGAGAGAAGTCTCCGAACGTGCTCGAAGCAAGCCTCTTCCGATTCGGCCGTGAAGTGAGCCACTCCGCTCCGGGATGCGTGTGTAGCGGCACCGCCCAAATCCTGATGTGAAACTTCTTCTCCAGTTACCGCTTTGACCACATCGGGTCCCGTTATGTACATCTGCCCGATGCCCTCGACCATGTAAATAAAGTCGGTGAGGGCAGGGGAGTAGACGGCCCCGCCGGCTGCAGGTCCCGCAATGATTGTTATCTGGGGAACTACTCCGGACGCGAGTGTGTTACGTCTGAAGATTTCACCGTAGCCAGCGAGGGAGTCGATTCCTTCCTGAATACGTGCTCCACCGGAATCGTTGATCCCGAGAATGGGTGCTCCCATCCGCATTGCATGATCCATCACCTTCGAGATTTTTTGCGCTGCGACCAGTGACAGCGACCCTCCCAGCACGGTGAAATCCTGTGCGTAGGCGAATACCTGCCGCCCCTCGACTGTTCCGTGGCCGGTTACGACTGCGTCGCCTTCGAATCGCTGTTTATCGAGACCAAGGTCCGTCGAGCGGTGAGTTACGAATGTGTCGAGTTCCGTGAAACTGCCAACGTCGAAGAACTTCAACAATCGTTCACGAGCAGTCAACTTCCCACGTTTATGTTGCGATTCGACCCGCTTCTCACCACCGCCAAGATGTGCAGTCTTTCTGCGCTCTTGAAGAAGTTCCAATTTTGACTGACTGACTTGATCGTCCGTGTCGGTCTTTTCGTCAGGAGTGTCGGATGAGGATTCGGTAGCTATCGTGATACCTCACAGGCTAAGTTATTGCGTGAATTACTCGGTAGCTTCAGCGGAATGATTCGGTCAACCGCGGTAAGCCTTCCGTTGGGGCGCGAAGCGCAAGTAAATCCTAACTTAGGTCAAGTTGCACAGCAACTCCGCAATCGAGCATATTTAATGCGTGTGAAGTGTTAAAATCGCTCTATCGAAATTGCCAGCAAATCCTCGAACCCGATTCGGCATGGCAGACGACTCCATTCATACCACATCGTGTCATCGACTAAACAGATCCCCGTTCTATCTCTACTGGCAGGCAATCGAGAGTTCGTTTGGGGTGAGCGCACGTTCGTTATGGGGGTTGTGAATGCGACACCAGATTCGTTTTCAGGCGACGGTGTCCTTCCTTCGCCGGGCGATATACGGGCTGCCGTAGATCAAGCGTTGCGAATGGAAGACGAGGGTGCGGACATCATTGATGTCGGTGGTGAGTCCTCACGACCTGCCAGTGTCTATCCAGAAGCAAAACCGGTTGATGCAATCGACGAGATATCTCGAGTTGTCCCCGTTATCGAAGCACTGACCAACCGACTGGATGTCCCGATTTCAATCGACACCCGCAAAGCTGTGGTCGCCACTGCAGCCATCGATGCTGGAGCCAAGATCGCAAATGACGTGTCGATGCTTGCGGATGACGAGATGGCAGTTGTCGTCTCACGTACGGATGTGCCAGTGATCGTCAGCCACATCAGGCATAGCAGACACCACGATAACATTCTGTTAGATGTGATCAGTGATCTGGAGGAAGCAGTAGAACGATTGCAAACGGTTGGAGTCGACAGATCGAAAATAGTCATCGATCCGGGTATCGGATTTGCCAAGAACTCTAGCCAGTCGCTAACCCTGTTGAGGAATATGGGACAACTCCGTTCGGGTCTGGGGCTTCCGTTGCTGGTCGGCACGTCGCGTAAATCGTTTATCGGTGCAGTGACTGGCGAATCTGTAGACGATCGAAGGTTTGGGACAGCGGCGACAATCGCCCTTGCGATTCAGAGCGGTGCCGACATTGTTCGAGTACACGACGTCAAAGAGATGGTACGCGTGGTCAAGATGAGTGATGCGCTGATCCGGTATCCGGGGAATGGCGAAAACGATGGTTGAAGAATCTGGTGGGCGGGCTACCGCTTACATCGGGTTGGGAAGCAACCTCGGCGACCGGTCGCGTAACCTGTCCGGTGCGGTTGAGCGTCTCTCGAGTATTGGAATAATCACGGCAATCAGCTCGATTTACGAGACAAAGCCCTGGGGCGTTAACGGATCCCAGCCCCAGTATCTAAATCAGGTCGTAGCAGTAGGAACGAAGCTCGATCCACTCGCAGTAGTCACCGAGTTGCTGGCGATCGAACACTCGATGGGTCGGGCAAGGACAGAGAAGAACGCATCTCGTACGTTGGACATGGATCTGCTACTTCATGGCGAGACCGTGCTTGAGGCCAGTGGCGTGACAGTTCCGCACCCTCGGTTACATGAACGAGGATTCGTGCTGGTGCCGCTTATGGAGATTGCACCAGACCTCATTCATCCCACGCTGAATCGACCGATTTCAGAACTGGCGCTCGAGTCAAATCGCGCCGGAATCAACGAAATCGCGTAGGGAACGAAAGACCCGCCACGGCGTGATGAGAATTATTCGGACTCAAGCGCGTTGGTAGCGGCTGGCAACAGCACACCCGAGATATCCCCCGACTGCGCTCGGGAAATTGGGTTGCTGCCGATTTACGGTTGTTGGCGGGTACGCTCGACCAATTCGAGAGAAGTCACTAACTCGCGATTGAATTTTCGAACAGCGTTCGTAGTATCGACGCCAGCAAGAAAACGACCACGCCTATGAAGACCATGGCGTTGTAGCCGATGAGCCACGACAATCGAGCGGTAATACCGGTCGGACGTTCTGACGGATCGAAATCCGACTGCCGGAAATGCCAGACGAGATAGAACATCCAGACCGCCAGCGCCAGCTTCACGCCAAGGACGACAAACCACGCAGGCGAAGCATCATTGCCGGTGAGTCGGTTGAACATCAAGATTATCCCTGTGATGATGATGGCTATCACCGAAATATCGACAAGCTCACGATAAATCGAACCGAGAGGGCGCAACAGGGGGCGAACCAGATCAGGATTTGCTCTCTCAACCGGGCGCAACACAAAAGCGAAGAACGCACTGCCGCCGATCCAGGCGACCGCGCCAATCGCGTGTGCCCATCGAACAAACAGCATTATCCAATCGCCGACAGCTATATCTGCAAACATGAAGGGATTATGCCACCAACAATCGTTGATAGACCCGCCGTCGGCAGAGTGATTTCCTAACTGGCAAGCAGAGCCGAGAGCTGTTCTTCGAGTTGTTCTGCTCCGATGATGCCAGTCCAGACTCGAGCTATATCGTGATTCTTGTCAAGGAAAACTGTCGTTGGGAACGAAAAGACTTCGTAGCCGAACTGGACGGTCGAACCAATATCGGGCATGTTCGGATACGTGATCTGAAGCTCACTCAAGAACGCCTCGCCATCTTCAGGAGAGTCGAGGCCGAGTTGCTGTACTCCGATGAACGCCACGTCATCACCGTACTTTTCATAAGCTGCCTGCAAATCAGGCATTTCAGCACGGCAGGGAGGGCAGGAAGGGAACCAGAAATTGACCAGTACCGGTTTACCTGTATTCAATTCCAGGCTGAACCTGCCATGAGAGAACGTGTCGCCATCGATAGCGGGTGCATTTCCCACTGTGCTGGACTGACCGTTCGCGTCGTCCTCTGCAACCGAACTGCCACTCGAACTACCGCTGCCACATGCCGCCGCAGCGATGGCTACCAGACCCAGTAACGCGAGTAGCCAGACGCGACCAACCCGTCGTTTGCGACCGGAGTGAAGGTCAGACTGTGAGGCGATGCGGTTCATTACGGCAAAACTCCAAAAAAATCAGTAGTAACTCAAAATTCAGTTATGTGTTTGATGTATTTCACCGAGGTAGCGGTGCGTTCAGCCTCTTAGCAACCAATTAAGTGGCTGAACGCACCACCATGAGAGGTCAGTTAAGTCTTACGCCCGCCGAACCGGCATGGTTCCAAAGTTTTACAGAACGATTGCTATCTAACCATGACAGTCGGCTCGCATAATATTCAACTGATCCCTGACGGCGGCTTCGAGATGTTCAACTGCCACACGTATCTGTTCCATCGTATCGCGGTTGCGGATGGTGACGGCGTCATCTTCTTCAACAGTCTCGAAATCGACCGTAATGCACAGTGGCGTACCAATTTCGTCCTGCCGACGATACCTGCGACCGATGCTCTGCGAATCATCGTATTGCGTATTGAAGTTAGATCGTAAAACGTCATACACACGCCGGGCTGTCGGCACAAGTTTATCGTTGCGCGATAGCGGTAGCACCGCCACCTGAAATGGTGCAATGTCGGGGTGGAACCGCAGAACCACACGTTGTTGCTTGCCTTCGCCCTCTTCATCATAGGCATCGGCGAGGAATGCGAGAGCCGAACGATCTGCACCCATAGCAGGTTCAACCACGAAGGGCACAAACCGTTTTTTCTGCTGGTCGTCGAAGTACGAAAGGTCTTTACCGCTCTTCTCAGCGTGTGCCTTCAAGTCGAAGTCGGTTCGGTTTGAAATCGTCTCAAGCTCACCCCAGCCCCACGGAAATTCGTAATCGATGTCTGCCGATGCCTTCGAGTAGTGTGGAAGTTCGTCGGGGTCATGGACCCGCAGCATCAGCTTTTCGCCACGGATTCCGTGTGATTTAAACCATTCCATAGAAAAGTTCATCCAGTACTCGTGCCACTCATCATCGGTGCCGGGTTCGCAGAAGAACTCCATCTCCATCTGTTCAAATTCGCGAGTGCGGAACGTGAAGTTGCCGGGGGTGATTTCGTTTCGAAACGACTTGCCGATCTGGGCGATCCCAAATGGGATTTTCTTTCGCGACGTAGTTTGGACATTCTCGAAATTCACAAACATCGCCTGAGCCGTCTCTGGCCGCAGGTAGACGGTTGCAGCATCGTCTTCGACAGGTCCCATGAACGTCTTGAACATCAGATTGAACTGACGCGGCTCGCCGAATACGCCGCCGCAGTTCGGGCAGGCATCGCCTTCGACCTGATCTTGCCGGAATCGTCGATGGCATTCCTTACATTCCACGAGTGGGTCGGTAAAACTTTCGAGATGCCCGGAAGCAACCCAGACGTCGGGGTGCATCAGAATCGAAGCATCGATGCCTACAACGTCATCGCGCTCGCGCACCATCGACTTCCACCATGCATCTTTCACGTTGCGCTTGAGTTCCACACCAACCGGTCCGTAGTCCCAGACGCTTGAGAGCCCACCGTAAATCTCTGAACTCTGAAATGCGAATCCACGTCGCTTTGCGAGCGAAACAAGGGTGTCGAGACTGGTGCCGGTAAGTGTTCGCCTGGTCAATTGAGATTCTCCATGTAGATCGTATCGGGCTGACACGCCTACGAAAAAAAAGACGCCCGCATGTCGCAGGCGTGCGATAAATTCTACAGTCGCATCGTGCGAATGACAGCCCGAATCAACCACAGGCGAAATAGCTGTGATCTATTATTCGCCCATCACGGAAAAATTTAGGGGTGCAACGCACTTCAACTCAAAGGAGATCGCTTCTTATGACTAGCGGGATGGCAGTGCAACTTCAAAACAAGGTCGCATTGGTTACAGGCGCGGGGCGTGGCATCGGGGTTGGTATCGCCAATGTGCTGGCGAGCCGTGGGGCTGCTGTCGCTGTCTGTGATATTGATGGTGCGGCAGCGCAGGAAACAGCCGATGCGATCAACGCAGCCGGTGGAAAAGCTGTCGGCGGCGCGGTAGACGTTACCGATTCCGACTCGCTCGATCATTTTGCCGGTCGGACGATCTCGGAACTCGGCGGTATCGATATCTGTGTGCCGAACGCAGGGGTGATAGGTGGTCGCGGCTTTGCCGAGCGTGTTGATTTCACAAAGGAAGACTGGGATCTGACCTTCGCAGTCAACGTGCAGGGATTAACGAACACCACTGATGCCGTCAAAGAACACATGAAGGCGCGCGAAGAAGGCAAAATCGTGGTTATCGCCTCTCATGGAGGACGCAAGCCCCGCGGTGTCGGTGACAAAGGGCGGGGTAATGCACAACACCCGTACCTGGTCTCGAAGGCGGCCGCGATTCAGTACACACATCTGCTCGCGATGGAGCTTGGCTCGTACAACATCAACGTGAATGCAGTCTGCCCGGGACGGCTCTGGACCCCGATGTGGCAGGCGATTGCACAAAACCACAAAGATTTGAACCCTGACTATTCAGAGATGACGACGTACGAGATATTTATCGATCAGATCAAGAAGACGATGCCGCTCGGACGACCGCAGACTCCCGAGGACATTGGTAAGACTGTGGCATTTCTATCGTCGGACGATGCAGCCGAGATAACCGGTCAGGCGATCAATGTGAACGGCGGGGCCGCTTTCGATTGAGTGTCACTGGCACGGTTACTGAGAGGTTGGTGGCAACTGCCTGAGTCGAATGGAATACGCTTGAGTCTGATCGCTGGGACATATTTCCATCTTCCAGCGGGAGAAGGTTGGGATGAGGGAGAATCGAGCATTTCGTAACGGCAGTCAAACTGCCCTCAAACTGCGTCCGGCTCATCACGGACTTGATTCCACCTCCCGACGAAGGGATTTGATAACCGAACGGAGGCATGTTTCATGAACATAGTCGGTGAAGCAGCGATTTCTATCGATCGACCCGCGTCCACGGTGTGGGATTGGGTCGTGGATCCAGCGAAACTGCATCTGTGGGTGAAGGACATCGACGAGCCGGGCAGTTGGATCGACGAAGCAGAAGCGACCAAAGGCTCTCGTTATCGGATCGACTACAAGTACGGTCGTAAGACGAATGAGATCATCTTCGAGGTTGTAGCTGCATCACCGGGTAAATCGTTCGTCGTTGACACGGTCGAAGGACCGTATCCGATTCTCGTTCGATACAGTTTCGAAGAGTCGAGTACCCAAACCTCAACCGTGGTGACGATCAACATGAATGCTCGTTCCGATTCCAGATTCACCGCGATGCTGTTCATTGCTACCGGCTGGTTCGCGAAGTGGTTCATGAAGCGTCGTTTGCAAGGTGAGTTGCGAGATATGAAGAGCAAGATTGAATCCAAATAAATTCACGATGTACCCGGGCTGAGAGAAAGATCGAGAAGATATGGACGACCGAGAACTGATGTTCCTCCCAGCGCATCTACAGCGCCAGATGATCCTCGACAGAGAGATATCTTCCGTGGAGATGACCGAGGCGGCGTTACGTCGTATTGCTGAACTCGAACCACGGTTGAACGCATTTATCACTCTCGATGCCGAAGGAGCGCTCACTTCCGCAAAGCGAGCAGATAAGGTGTTGGCAGAAGGCAGGGTCACGGGTTCATTGCACGGTGTTCCCATCGCGGTGAAAGATCTCGAAGTGACAAAAGGTCTTCGTACTACTCTGGGTAGTTCTTTCTTTGATGACTGGATTCCTGACTACGATTCTGTTGTGGTCGAGCGCCTTCGAGTGACTGGCGCAGTCATTCTCGGAAAGACCAACACGCCTGAGTTCGGGAACAGGGAAGAGACTTTCACGAACATCGCTCCAACCTGCAACAACCCGTGGGACCCGGCGCGAATGCCAGGCGGCTCAAGCGGTGGGACGGCCGCTGCTATAGCGTCGGGCATGTGCTCGATAGGAACCGGTTCCGATGGCGGAGGTTCGGTACGGCTCCCTGCATCGTTCTGTGGAATCTTTGGCCACAAGCCTACTCACGGACGAATTCCCCGTTTCGGTGGTCAGGCAAAACCCGCCTACAACTCTGCCGGAACGACCGGACCAATGTCCCACGACGTACGCGATGCAGCGATCCTGAATCAGGCACTTGCCGGTTTTGACGCAAGGGACCCCGGATCGGTAAAAGCCGTTGTTCCCGACTATCTTGCGCATCTCGAAGACGGTGTCGCCGGAATGCGAGTTGGAACCACGATGACGCTTGGCATCTCCGACGTGGACGACGATGTAGCGATTGCTATTGAAGATGCGTGGTCAGCATTCCGAGAACTGGGCGCAAAAGTCGAACCCCTTGATATCACGTTCAACCCGATACCCCGTGAAGCATGGTGGACTCTCTGGACCGCAGGGCAGGTTGCCATGTACGGACATCTGGCAGATGAACGACCTGAAGACCTGATGCCGTACACGCTGGATATGATCAACCACGGCAGGACAGTTACGGGTGCCGATGTCGCGGTTGCGCTGCGTGACGTGCAGAATCTGCAGTTGCAGCTACACCAGTTGTTCGAGGAGTACGACTTTGTTCTCGCCCCGACCAATGCTGCGGTTGCCTGGCCGCACCTCGACCCGCCAACTGAGATCGGTTCGAAGGCGAAAAACGAAGAGATGGCAGGAATCAGTTACGGCGCAATTCCGTTCACGATGATCTTCAACTCCTCTTTCAACCCGGCATCGTCGGTACCGGTTGGATTCGGAGAAGGCGGAATGCCTGTGGGTATGCAGATCGTCGGTGCTTACGACGACGATGCAACTGTCCTCCGCGCAAGCAGGGCGTTTGAAACAGCACGACCGTGGACCGGTGCAAGACCCATCGTTTCCTGAGGTTGGCTGCGCGCTAAACCTTCGAACTCTCCTTCGACCAGATGTCGAGCATGTCCTTCATATTTGGAGACATGCTGCGAAGCATCGAGACGATCGGCAGGTTGTAGGGGCAGCGCGACTCGCATTGCATACACGAGTCACAGGCAGCGTGGTCATCGATCTTGGCGATAGTTGCCTCCCGTTCTTGCCACTCGCCTTCCACTCTCGACAATTCCCACGGGAACACGGCAAATTTGGCAGGGCCCATCGACCGGTAGTGGTTGTACATAACGTCGGTCCCTAGAGTTCCGGGAATCCCGATATCCGAGGGGCAAGGGAGGCACTCCATACAGATACGGCAGCGATCGGTGGCAAGATTGAGCGCCCATTTTGCCACCTCGGCATCCTCATCGGCGGAGAGCGTGAAATCGGCCAGATTTCCAATCCCTACGTTCTGCTCCATCTCGGAAACGGTTGTCGCACCGGGTACTGCGACCGCAATCTGCTGGTTCATCAGCCATTTCAATGCAAGTGGTGCGGGAAGCAGGCCCGTTGCGACCGGCTTCATGATCGTGATGCCGACGTTTTTCTTGATGGCAAGAGGGATGAGTTCTGCCAGAGGCTCACGTTCAACGATATTCAGCGGTACGAGAAGTGTTTCGAAATCAAATCTGTTCAGTGCTGCCACCAGCACAGATGGGAATGTATGCCCTGTGATTCCGATGTGCCTGATCTTGCCCGCTTCTTTCGCTTCGATTAGCGCTTCGAGCGGACCACCCAGTCGAACATCTACATCGTCCAGATCGCTCAATGCATGCAGGTGATAGTTGTCGATGTAGTCGGTCTGGAGACGTTCCAACGATTCATCTATGTGTTGGGCGGCCTCAGATTTGGTTTTGCCGGTGGTCTTCGACGAGACGATAACGTTCTCGCGTTCACCCTTGAGAGCCTTGCCGAGTTTTATCTCGCTGTCCCAGTAGCCCCGGGCAGTATCAAAGTAGTTGACGCCGAGATCGAGAGCACGAAAGACGATCTTGCCCGAGTGTTCGTACTCAGATGAACCGAGTTGGGCGGCACCGAGTCCGATAGGGGCTACGTTAAGGCCGGTGGCACCAAGTGGGCGTAATTTCATTCATGAGTCTCCATCGATGTTGGCTGATTGCGACATGGTACGACGTTTCGGAATCCGGTGTGCTTCAAGAATATGCAGAAGTTGTGCCCTGCGATACCGACTGCTTGAGACTACGACCCCACTCAATACGTCACGTCCCAACCTACTTCCCGAGGTATTCGAGGGACCTCGATCTGAGGTGACGTGTAATTGTGGTTTCGATTTCGTTGGGCAGGATTGTTGTTGGCCGCGATATCCCTCTACTTGGCTTCGCTACGATCGGGAAGTTGGTGTGGTGTTGTTTACCAGTCGGCTACTGAACCGTCGTTTTCGTAGTAGTACTCACCACCGAGTTCCCGGTGGTAGCCGTTGGCCTCGCCATCGTAGGTCTTCGTGGCTTCCACCTCGTCGATTTCTACGCCGAGCCCGGGGGTGTCCCACAGGTCGATATGGCCATCTTTCACTTCCCACGGCTTCTTCAATAATCCAATACCAAGACCGGCGTCGACCTGTTCCTGAATCAGGAAGTTCGGTACAACCGCGTCGACCAGCATGCAGGCGGCGAGGGCGAGTGGGCCGATCGCACAGTAAGGCATGATGTGCTGGTAGTAGACCTCGGCGTAGTTGGCAATCCGCTTCAACTCAGAAGGTCCGCCACAATGTGCGACATCGGGTTGCAACAAAGAAACTGCCTGATTCTCGATTACCTCGCGAAACTCCCAGCGAGAAAGTAGTCGTTCACCAGTTGCCAGCGGAAACGGCACCTGCTCCTGAACTCGTTTCAGAGCCTCAGGATTTTCCTGTGGCACCGGTTCTTCAACGAACATCGGGCGCATGCCCTTGATCTCGTTACAGACTTCGATAGCAAGACCCGGAGTCATCTTTCCGTGGAAATCGAAGCAGAGTTCGACATCGTCACCAACCCATTCGCGCATCATGTAGGCGGCCTTGACGAACTCGTCGATTCGTGATGGTGGCTCATGAGCGCGCCACGTGCCGGCAGGACCGGCTTTGTAGGCGGTATATCCGCTTTTTTGGAGCATCGTGAGCCGTTCACGAGACTGTTCGAGACCTTCATCAGAAAGATCGCGGATGCCCCAGTGTGCATAGACCCGAATTCGGTCTCGGACGTTGCCGCCCATCAGCATGTAGCTTGGCACGCCGTAGTGCTTGCCGGAGATGTCCCAGAGTGCGGCGTTAATTGCGGCGATTGCTGACATGTTGTGCGCGCCACCCCTGAAAAACGACGAACGGTACATCTGTTGCCAGTGGTGTTCAATCCTGAGTGGGTCTTTGCCGATCAGGTAGTCGGCAAACTCGTCTATCGCGGCTGGCACGCTCTGTGGCTTGCCTTCGAGAGTGCTCTCGGCCCAGCCTTCGATACCAGTGTCGGTGGATATTCGGATCAGTCGTGTGCGGTTTCGCGGTGAGAACTGATCGACTCGGGTAATATTCATTTTTTTGGTTTGGTCGTTTTCTTAAGTTGATTGTTACGCAAGTACGACGATGTTGAGGATGCTCAGCCGAGTATTTTTACCTGACTCAATCGTCGGGTCAGTGGCATCGTAACTCTGATCATGAGTGATTGGTTGGACGGAGTGGAGAGCAACTGGAGATTGGATAAGTGTCTCTAGATCGGCTGTGGTTGATTTCATAGGGTTTTGTAACGAGGGTCATTCCTACTCGATCCTGCGACGGATTCAGGATGATGTTTGGAACTGGAGCGATTGTTTGAGTTTGACGGTTTGGAGTCGGGATGCGAGGTTTTTCAGATTGACCGAATTTATTCGGAAAACTAAGATGCTGGTATGTCCAAAGAAATAGCAGTTCCACAGACGGGTGTTGAGGTTCGGCAGTTGATTCGCGACGGGCGGTTTTTACAGCCAACTTCGGGTGTTGCGCCGGGTCACGTTCAGGCGAATGTGGCGATTCTTCCGAGGGATGTGGCGTTTGAGTTTCTGCTGTTCTGCCAGCGGAATCCGAAGCCATGCCCGGTGGTTGAGGTGATTGAAGCTGGTGAGGTAGAGGCTGCAATTACGGCTCCCGGCTCTGACATTCGTACTGACGTACCGCTGTACCGCGTCTACAAGAACGGTGAAATGGTGGACGAGCCGCGAACGCTCGAATCGCACTGGCGCGACGATCTGGTTACGTTCTTACTGGGTTGCAGCTTCTCGTTCGAGCACGCGCTCATGGCTAACGGGATTGATCTTCCGTACTACGGCACCGAACGCAACGTGCCGATGTTCATCACCGATATCGAAACTAAAAAATCCGGCTCGTTCTCGGGTCCGATGGTCGTGTCTCATCGTTGGATTCCCAGCGACAAGGTCGTGCGCGCTATTCAGGCGACATCGCGATTCCCTGACACACACGGCGCACCGATTCACATCGGTGATCCATCGAAGATCGGGATTTCCGATATCACGAAACCTGACTTCGGAGAGGTCTGGGAGCAGGGCAGAGACGACGATGTTCCGGTGTTCTGGGCATGTGGAGTCACCCCGCAGTCGGTAGCGATGGCAACGAAGCCTGAACTGATGATTACGCACTCACCGGGCCACATGTTCGTGACTGATCTGATGGACGAAGATTTGGCTGTTCTATGACGAGCGACCGTGATCGGTGGGGCTACAAGTACACCGAAGAGATATTTGAATATCTGAAGCAAGTAGCGGCGCGTGCTGAAACGGTGTCCTACGAAAAGGTCACAGATGACGTTGGCGGAAACCCGCGTACTGTTGGCGGACGAGAACTGACGGCTATCCAACTTGAGTGCGATAAACGAGGCTGGCCTCATCTAAACGCTCTGGTTGTAGCAATGAAGACCGGTTTACCGGGCAATGCGTACCAACCAAATCATCATCCCGTTGCGCCGGATGAGTTCAAGAGAATCAGTGATTCTGTATGTGCCGAAGATTGGACAGACAAACACCTGTGACATCAGTATTCACAAAAATTGAAGACATCATCCTGCAAGACGATATTCGTGGAATGAAAGCGCTGCGGCAGCACATGAAGGACGGCTGGCTTGAGAAGTCGGCGCAGTTGCTGCTTGATCATCCCGGTAAAATCCTGATCGCTACGGGTTTCTACATCTTACGAGCAGGCGAACCCGAGACCGATGGGCCTCCCGGTGCAGTAGCCATCGGCGAAGCATTGAAGACACTTGGGAATACGGTTGCATATGTGACCGACGAGAATTGCTCGACTGCAATGCGGGCGATTTCGGGTGACGATGAAGTGATTGAGTTTCCGATCACCACCCACCGCGAGTCGAGCGAGTTTGCTCACAAGTTACTGGTTGAGCACGCGCCATCGGCACTGGTGGCGATCGAACGGGCAGGTCTGCTCGGCGATGGGACTTATCGTAACTGGAGGGGTGTAGATTTCTCGGCACACAACGCCAAGATCGACCACATGTTCAACGAGCACCCGTACTCGGTTGGAATCGGTGATGGCGGCAACGAGATCGGTATGGGCAATATGCGGGAAGTTATTCCTGGTATTGAGAATCTGCCGGACGACCCGTGTGTTACGACTACCACCGAACTGATCACGGCCAGTGTTTCGAATTGGGGTGGCTACGGACTGGTCGCTGCGTTGTCGCTGAAGACTGGAAAGAACCTGCTGCCTACTGAGAATCAGGGCTATGAGTGGGTTAAGGAGATAGTAGCAGTGGGCGCGGTCGAGGGAATGTCGGGCGAGTCGAAGGACTGGGTCGATGGTCGTGCGCCAGAAGATGATGCGATGTGCTTGCGGGATTTGCATTCCTTGTTGATAGCTGAGGGGTTGTAGTTCGTTCTGGTCGGTGCGTCAGGGGTGAAGCGTATTGCTGGGTTCTCGATTTCAATTGGGGAATGGCTCGGGGCAAGCGGTGGAGTAAACAACTTATTTTGGCGTTGGTTCGCGTTTTATGGGAGATTTCGACGTTCGAGTCATCGTTTCCTTCACGACAAAGATCAGCATCAATGCTCCGACAACCCCGACCCCTGCTGTGGCGACCGATGCAACACCGAGGGTGACGATCTGGGCGATCCCGCCTATCGCTATCGGCCCACCGGCACCACCAGTATCAGCGATCAGCCGCCAGACACCGAGGAACTCGCCTGGATTCTTTTTTGGGGAAAGATCGGTACCCATGATGAGAACGAATCCACTGGAAAGGCCGTTCCCGAATCCAGCGATCAGCCCTACCGCCATCAGCGCACCGAAGCTGCCTGTGAGAGGAATGAGTGCGATCGCGAGCGCCAGCACGATGAACGCCGGAAGCCCGGTGGATTTCCTACCCCAGCGATCCATCGAGTAGCCCACGAATGGGAACAGCATTGAATCGATTGCGAACGACGCGGTTGCGATGTAGCCGATCTTCGCTTCACCTAAGCCTAGTTCTCCACCCCACACCGGTATGAGGAATTCGCGTCCTGCCCGCAGGAACTGAAGGGCAACTGCTGCGACTCCGGCAGTGGCAAAATCATGTCGATGCCGCTTAACCACACCGCCAAGTTCAGCAAACACGTTGCGACGTCTGCCAGACCGTTCCGGCTCGACGATATCTCTGGTAGTAGCGAGAACCATGATCAATGTCATCAGCGCAACTGCCGCCTGTGCGAAGAATGGCACACGAATTCCAACGAACTCCGCAAGCAAGCCACCGGCAAGCGGACCCATAATCGTTGCGATCCGCGAGATGCCCCCGAACAGCGAAAGCGCCCGACCTCGCACATCGATCGGTACTGCCGTTGCTATAAAGGCGTGCCGAGATATGCCCCACAATGCAAAGCTGGCGCCGGCCAATAGCCGCGCGGCCATGAGTGAAGTGAAGCTGGGCGACAATCCGGCCCATACAGCGGCGATTCCAAAGAGGATTACGCCTGCGATCATCGTCTTTCTCAGGCCGAATCTAGTTACCAGAAACCCGGCAGGGACATCGAAGACCATCGTTCCGATGTAGCGAGCCGCGATCACCAGACCAACCAGCCCTATGGTTGCTGCCATCTCCTGTTTCGCGAAGCCGGGAAGAACCGGGATCAGAAGACCCTGACCAAGCGACAGTAGGAAAGAAGGTGCGTAAACAGTCCATACGAGCGAGCGGATGGTTGAACGGACTGAACTGTGACCCCGAGGGGTTTCTGGTGCCGGGGTCGAAGACATAGACGCTCAATGCTATGCCTGAGTGTGCCGATACGTGACCGGGAACCGATTGAATTGCAGCATTTCTGCGGATATTGTCGAGAGATCGACTATTTTGGTCTCCACATGCTCGACTCTGGAAAGCAACACGTTTGGAATTCGTATACGACCGAGTAGTCAACGCTCCGATATCGGCTGTCTGGAATGCCCTGACCGATCCTTCAGCGATGGAGCCACACCTTCCCGGTACTGCAAAGGCTGTAGCAAGTGGCCCAGATGCTTACCGAGTTTCAATGAAGATCTCGATGGGTTTTCTGCGACCTACCGTGAATGCAGATGTTCAGTTGTCGAATTTAGAAGTAAACGACTCTTTTAGCTTCGAACTATCCGGGAAGTCGATGGGGGCGGGTGTGGTCGGCAACGCTGAGGTTGCGCTGACAGCGGTGGGTGAGAGCAACATGGAATCAACCCGGATCCGTATGACCGGCTCGGTCGAGACATCCGGGCTTCTTAAGAAGATAGATGACACGAAGATCGAAGCCGCAGCCACCGGTTTCCTAGATTCGTATTTCGAGAGTGTGGGACGGTTGGCACGCTCGATTTAGCCAACGCTATGTCCAGCCTCGTTATCGACCCGGTCTACAGCAGCACACCGTTCTCGCGGGTGTAGCCGTTCTCATCTGCGGTTCGGGTTGTCTGCGAATGATCACCGCGTGTTGCAATCTCGATTCTGTTGCCATCGGGGTCATAGACGAACAAGAACTGTTGACCATCGTGACGAGTGCCGATGCCTTCGACAATCTCAACTTCGGCTTCTACGAGCGCTTCGGCCGTAACCTCGATGTCGGCGACTTCGAAAGCCACATGCTGACGACCATCTCCATGTGGCCCAACCGAATGTGGAGTGTCGATGAGGTGAACCATTGAACCGTCAGGCATCTCGGCCCAACAGAGGGAGTTGCCGTCGATCTGGTGAGCTATTACGTTTATGTTCAGTAAATCCCTGTACATCCTCAAGCATTCGGCTCGTTCAGTGATCGGAAGTCCAACGTGATTGATGGTGAGAATTTTTATTGTGGAGGGCGAGTTGACGACTTCGTTCGTGCCTGAGTCTGTTGTATAACCAAGAGCATCTGCGACACGAGATGATGTTGGCAGGCCGCTTGCCGTTGTGAACTCAAGGCGATTCCCGTCATTGTCGTCGACGAAAACGTACTTCTGGCCATCGTGTCGTTCGCCGGGCTCGGTGAGTTCGGAGTAGCCAGACTCACCAAGCACCGTCACGGCGAGATCGAAGTCTTCTACCTCGAATGCGATGTGCGGGGCACCGAGGTTCTCACCATCGGACGGTTCGATCAGGTGAACCATCGTGCCATCGAGAGTCTTCGTCCAGACGATGTGTGGGGAATCGACCATCGAGGGTATGACCTGAAGACCGAGAACGTCTCGATAAAACTTTAACGAAGCCCGACGATCCCAGATAGGTATCCCTACATGGTTAATGGTTTTGACTCTGATACTGTCTGGCATTAATGGTTCGTCGATTTTCCTGCTTGTAGCCCTGAAGCTCTACTTAATCTCGACGATCATCTCGATTTCCACCGCGATCTGACCCGGAAGACTGCCCATGCCTACTGCTGATCGTGCATGTTTGCCGTTCTCGCCAAAAACAGAGACGAGCAGATCTGAACAGCCGTTGATAACTTTGGGCTGATCGGCGAAATCAGGTTCGCAGTTGACCATCCCGAGCAGCTTTATGATTCGATTGACGCCGTTGAGACTACCGCCGAGATGCTCGCGAAGTGCAGCGAGGAGCTGGATGCCCACCAGTCGAGCCGCCTCGTAACCCTGATCGACATCGAGTTCAGAACCTACTTTTCCGGCCATCAGTGATCCGTCTTTCTGGATCGGGCCTTTCCCCGAGAGGTACACCAGTTTGCCTGTGGTAACCGCAGCTACATAGTTGGCGACTGGGCCAGCAGGGTGTGTGAGGTCGATGCCGAGTTCTTTAATTTTGTCGTCAGCGCTCATGCACGGATTCTCCTGTGTTCAGTAGTGGTTTATATAAGACGAGACCGGCGTCAGTATGCACCGGTCTCGCATGTTTTTCTATTCGATAACCCTAGCGTAACTATGCACTTAGACGCTTATGCCTTAGGTTCGGTCATCGAGAGTGGCTCCAGCACTTTATCGAGTTGCTCCTCCGTGAGATCGGTAACTCGCAGGGCAACCTCCTTGATCGTCTCTCCACTCTCCGAAGCATCGTGAGCGATTCCAGCGGCGGCATCGTATCCGATGATCGGTGCGAGGGCTGTGCAGATCGCAAGACCTTGCATCACCATCTCTGGCCCCTTGTTTGTTGCCACCAGACCGTTGATGCACTGTCGCGCAAGGTTTTGCGCTGAACTTGCGAGGAGGTCGATGGATTCGAGCAGGTTGTGGGCAGCGACAGGCATCATCACGTTCAGTTCGAAATTGCCCGATTGACCGGCAATGGCGATCGTCGCATCATTGCCGATAACCTGAGCTGAAACCATCGCTACGGATTCGGCTATAACGGGATTGACCTTGCCGGGCATGATCGATGATCCGGGCTGAACCTCGGGAAGAGCGATTTCACCGATACCGGCACGAGGGCCAGAGCCGAGCCACCGAAGGTCGTTGGCGATCTTGAGCATGCCGACCGCGATCGACTTCAACTCGCCTGAGGCCGAGACGGCGGCATCGAGCGTACTCTGCGCCTGGAAGTGATTCGTAGTCTCGGTGAGATCGAGTCCGGTCAGTTCA
>JAJRZP010000159.1 GCA_024275195.1 Chloroflexota bacterium
AGATCCCTCTTCCCGCAGAATGTGCAACCGAATCGACGCCGTAGTTGTTTCGGTCGACTATCGGCTCGCTCCTGAAACCCGATTCCCCGGCGCACCTGAAGATTGCTACGCGGCAACCGAATGGGCTGTGGCGCATGCCGGCGAACTGGGAGTGGACGCAACAAACCTTGCTGTAACCGGAACATCAGCAGGCGGGAATCTGGCAGCCGTTGTCGCACAGATGGCACGTGATCGTGATGGATCTAAGATCAAGCATCAGGCTCTCTTCTGTCCTGTGATCGACTACGACTTCGGTCGGCGATCGTACACCACACACGGTGATTCGTTTGCCCTGACTCAAGACAGCATGCGATGGTTCTGGAAGCAGTATCTCGGGCCTGACGGGGAGTCCAGCGGTCGTGATCCGTATGCATCGCCAATTCGGGCTGAATCACTCGAAGGCTTGCCAGACGCAACGATTATCACGGCACAGTTCGACCCGCTGGTTGACGAGGCGACCGACTACGCGAAGGCGCTGGCGGATGCCGGGGTCGATGTCATATGTACGCAGTATCCCGGTATGGCGCACGCCTTTAACGAGTTGATTGGAATTCTCGATTCCGCCCGGGTGGCTGTCGATGAGGCATCGACTCGCATTCTGGCATCTTTCGACATGTGACGCTCCACACCCTTATTGGTGAGTGGGCTTGAACCGCGCCACACGGCACCATCGATACTGGCTCGCCTACGTAGTTCCAGTATTTCGTAGCTGAGACTCGGCGAAATCACCTGCATACGGGAACTTGCACAGTTTGCCCTGAAACGCCTGATACATCATGAAAAGCCAGATGGACAACGTCGCAAGACCGACGATTGTTGATAGCGCATCACCGACGATCGGCAAGAATCCAACGACAACTGAGGCGATCATCAACGGCACGAAAATAACGATCGATTGCATCGCGTGAAATCGTACGAAATTGTTCTCTTTTTCAATTATGAGAAACACGATTCCCGTCACCCAACCGAGAATGTAGGCGAGTAAACCGGCGACGTTCTGAGTCGTGCCGAGACTTGTCGCGGCCTCAGCGGCTGTGCCGCCGGATGCGTCGTCTTTATTGTCGCCTGATGGATTCGGGTTCATTCCCATCTGGTGTACCTGACTTCCCTGTGAACGATCGGGGTTTTTCTGCTGTGAGCGGTGGAAATGTGGCCACATACAACCCAATGTACACCACCGACTATTTGTCGTGACAGGAACAGATGAAGGGCGAACTGCAGTGCGCATGGTCGCCCTTCACCTCAAGATGTTCTGAGTTCGGGGTTAGCCCTTGTACTCGGAAAAGTTCAGTTCCTGCTGTGTCTTCACATCCAGCAGAACACTCTTGCCTTCATCGAAGTTGATCTGTCGTGCCTTCGTAAGTGCTGGACCAATCTCGGTCGGGTCGGTGATCCTGATACCGACTCCTCCGAGATCCTCTGCTATCCCGGCGTAATCGCCGGTCATGTTCCCTGCGCCGAATTCGCCCATAGCTGTCGGCAGTGCACGGTTGTACCCGCCCATTGTTCCGTTGTTGAGGAGAACTGTGGTTATGGGTGCGCCAATCCTGTTCGAGGTCTCGAGATCGAGTCCTGACATTCCGAACGCTGCATCGCCCATGAAGTTCAGGCAGAACTTATCGGGGCGGGCCAGCTTTGCACCGATCATCAACGGTATCCCGTAGCCCAGATGCGTGCTCTTGCCCCATCCGATGTAGCTGTGCGGAACGGTGGCTGTGTAGAACGGCATGATCTGATCGCGCGGGTGGCCGGCATCGTGAGTAACGATCGTCGTCTCGTGATCGACTGCCTTGTCAATCTCGTTCACAAGTCGGTACGGATTGATCGGGTCCATGCTCGAATTCAGCAGTTCAGACCAGTCGGCCATCCACTCTTTCTTTACCTCCGCAATGGACTCGCGGGTCGAGGTGTCAGATCTACGACCTTCCTCGCCGATCTCCGCCTTGATCTCATCGACCATCATGCAGAGGGTCTTCATTGCGTCACCAACCAGCCCGATCTCCGTCGTGTATTCCTTGTCGATATCGTCATAGTTCGCGGTTGAATGAATCAGCGTCTTCTCGGCCGGTATGTTTATGCCGAAATTGGTCTTGGTGAGACTCGCACCGATTGCAAACAGCACATCGCTCGACTTGAGCCATTCCCAGACGCCCTTCGGTGCCGTCTTATTTGCCGCTCCGAGCGCGAGAGGGTGCCGTTCGTCTATCGCCGACTTGCCGGGCATCGTCGTGATGACGGGAATCTGGGTTAGCTCGGCAAGCTCTACCAGCTTCGCAGCCGCTCCTGCGTACAGTACGCCCTGACCCGCCCAGATAACTGGACGCTTTGCTGCGAGAAGTTTCTTGACTGCCGCACGTAGATCTGATTTATCGGGAGCAGCAATGTATCGAGAAGATGAATGGAATTCGTCAAGGTTCGGAACCTCATCCCCCATCACGTCTCGCTGCAGTTCTAGCAGTACGGGCCCAGGGCGTCCATTCTTCATCTGAGACAACGCCTGTCGCATGAGCGATGGAATGCGGTCGGCACAGGTGACCGACTGCGCCCATTTTGTAATATTTTTGAAATTGTCGGGACCGGAGAAGTTCGGTGAGGTGGCCGTAACACCGTTGCCGGGACCATCGGGCAGGAAGATGATTGGGACACCTTCTGATGAAGCCTGTGCGATACCGCCAAAGGCGTTTTCAATTCCGGGGCCACCCTGACACGCGAACACTCCGAACTTGCCCTGCTCGGCCATTAATCTTGAGAATCCGTCGGCAGCCATGATTCCGCCACGTTCCTGACGGAACACGAACGGTCGGATGCCTTCTTTTGCGACAGCTTCGATGAGCGGGTTTGCCGGGAAGCAAGCCATCCATTCGAAACCTTCTTGTTTCAAGATTTTCGCAACTGCCTCGTATCCGTTCATACGTTGATTCTCCTAAGCCCTTGAAGTTGCCCTGACTTCTAGAAAGCTGTTTGAAGGAAGTCGCTGGGAAAGAGTCGCAAGTGTAGACCCGCCGTCTACCCTATCCAATTTGCCTGTCAATATCGACTCTCACCGGGAAACACGCGGAATCGCGCACAGAATCTTCTAGGAATCGACTACCGTGCTGGCGGTAAAGTCTGAGCATCTGCCTCACTACCAACGGTAGGTGTGCGCCGATTCGTAAGCCACATATGCCGTCAAAGCCCGCCTGAAACGCCGGGGAGATCGATTGAAATGCCTGATCACAACACACTTCCAGAAGGTTCTGTTGGTACCGCGAACATCAAAGTAGTTGGTGTTGGTGGTGGCGGTCAGAACGCAGTTAACCGCATGTACCGCGAGCGCGTCCCTGAAGTTGAGTACATATCTGTAAACACCGATTCACAGGCACTCGATGCCGCAACGGTTCCGATTCGACTACGCGTTGGTGATCAGACCGCCCGAGGGCTTGGTGTCGGTGGTGACCCGTCAAAGGGTCGACAGTGCCACGAGGAAGACCGTGACGAAATCAAGGAAGTGCTCAAGGGTGCTGATCTCGTATTCGTCGCAGCCGGTATGGGCGGTGGAACAGGCACGGGCGGAGCACCGGTAGTGGCCGAAGTAGCGCAGGATCTTGGCGCACTCACTGTCGGGGTTGTAACCAAGCCATTCGCATTCGAAGGGGCGGTCCGGAAGAAGAAGGCAATCGAAGGAATCGAGATGCTTCGCGACAAGGTCGACACCCTTATCGTAATTCCAAACGACCGTCTTCTAGCTATCTCAGACGAACAACTGACGATGGATCGTGCGTTCAAGATGGCAGACGATGTTCTACGTCAGGGCATTCAGTCAATCGCCGAACTGATTCTTGTTCCCGGTGAGATCAACCTTGACTTCGCCGACGTTCGTGCAGTGATGGACAACGCTGGTCCGGCATGGATGGCTATCGGCAAGGGCTCGGGTGAAAACCGGGCGATCGAGGCTGCCGAAATGGCGATCAACTCGCCTCTGCTTGAGGTCGAAATCGCAGGCGCCAAAGGCGTAATTTTCAACATCACGGGCGGTACCGATCTCACACTGGACGAAGTTCAGCGAGCCTCAGAGGTGATCGCTTCGACAGTTCACCCCGACGCCAACATCATCTTCGGTACGGTGACGGATCCGAAGATGGAGAACGAAGTAAAACTCACGATCATCGCTACAGGATTCCCGGTTGCCGGTGAGATTGAGGAAGAGGCCGAATCGGTCGCTCGCAAGGCACTCGAAGACCCCGCATCGATGGCGATTCCGCCGTTCCTGCGACACCACCCGGCAGCGCGGACACGCTACCGAAACGGTGGGATGTATCGGGACTCCGAGCAAAAACAGCGAGAAGAAACAGCCGTGATGGCCGACGACTAAGTGCCATCGGATCGTTTGCTATGTGCCGATGGCACTGCTTCTACGACATGATCGTGGACAACTGAATCGCCAGCACAAGCAGTAGGTCGCTAAAGTCAGGTAACT
The DNA here is from genome assembly GCA_024275195.1 of Chloroflexota bacterium. Classification (GTDB taxonomy): domain Bacteria; phylum Chloroflexota; class Dehalococcoidia; order Lucifugimonadales; family Lucifugimonadaceae; genus Lucifugimonas. The sequence continues at coordinate 4,496 of JAJRZP010000159.1, forward strand.
AAACAGGGGCAGATTCTCATCTGCCCCTGTTCTTTGCCCATCGCACCCCATTACTTATCCGCTGCTGCTCTCGAGGCCACCCTTCGTTGTCAGTCGCCAGACCACCACAGCAACAACTCCAGCCACGATGACCGCTAGAAGCCCGGCGGCGCCCACGGTCGGGAGAACCATCGAGCCGGTTGTTTCGACGTTGAGCACCCGCCAAACTGGATCCAGAACCGTACCCAACAGTCCTGCTTCACCGCCCAGCGAACCGTTCACTCCGGCAGCAATCCCCTGAATCACCGCCATCGAAACGTAGGCCGTTGTTAGGCTCCTGTCTTTCCACAATCCCGGCCCGAACTTCCAGCGAACCAGCAGGAGTACCACCAGCGCAAGGATGCCGTAAGTAGCGAACATCGTCTTGTTCTGTGTCAGTGATATCGTGCTGGTGGCTGCATATCCCCAGGTCATCCAGATACCGGTTATCGTGGCAAGAACCGCGAAGAACAGGGCGACGACGCTGCCGAAAACAACGAGCGTCCCGCTGGCAAGCGATGCGTCGATGCCCTGAACCATCCGACCGGGCTTTATGAACAGCCGGAGTACTGCCGCGATCAGAACGAGGATCGAGGAACCCTGGAAAAGGCTGGCGGTTATCGAATGCCATGCCGTGCCGTTGTCAAAGATGCCTTCCATTTCATGTCCTCCGTAGGATAATTCCAGAGACTGCTATACCGACGATACCGAGAAGTCCTGCCACCCATGTCAGCGGACGACCGGCTTCACGCTCGCCACGCAGTTCAAGGCCAACTGCAAGTTTCGATACCTGCTCTTCGGAGTGGCAGCTTGAGCACGACCGACTATCGGCTCTTACGGCTGGTGCTCCAGGATGCTCATCACTCGTGATGTACTGCCAGGTCGCCTGTCCGGGGTAAAAAGCGGTGAAGGTCGACTCTGGCACACTTGTCCAGTTCGGCTCATCACCACTAAAGAATCTGCCCTGTATATCCGCCAGTTGTGTCAGGGAAAGGGTGTACGGGAAGGTCACGTAGTGCCACCGGTTTCCCGTTCCCGATGTGTAGAACGCAAACGCGATGTTGTAGACCCGGTTCGGGGTGAATGCCTTGTCGTCTGGATTTCCGGTATCCATCGCACGACGCATCTCGACCGTCCACCAACCATCGTTCCAACTCGATCTGGACGTTATGTCGGCCCGGCTACCTTCCGGCGTCCTGAGGTAGCGGCGAGGAATTACGTCACCCTCTTTCCACGCGTAGTCAGGATCGAAATCCTTCATCGTGTCGGCTGCCAGATAGTAAGCACCGTTCAGGTCGATGTTCCAATCCAGCACGTCTTCCCAGCGCAGTGCGGCGATACCTGTCTTCGCGGGGTCGAACATCTTTTTCGGCAGGTTGGTTTCTTTGTCGAAGTTAGTCGAGTACGCACTTTTCCCGGCGTCGCCGTTCCGGTAGTCGAGGACCCACATGTCGTCAGAAACGCCCATCGGGCCACCGCGGGATGCCCGCCAGTGCCACTGGTCGAGGAAGACACCCTGTTCTTTCAGGTCGGCAATCTTCGGTGCATCTGACTCGGATATTCCGTCCCAGCTGACGTCCCACCAGTCTTCCCCGGCAACACGACTGTCTGGAATGTAGTGCCTCGTATCGGTTTTCTTCTTGACGTTGGCAAAGTAACTGTTCTGGCTAACTTCTTCCTTCGAAGGCGCGGCGTAAGTGAATGGATCACGCAGGTCTTCGTGGCAAGCTGCCCCGCATCCCTGTGTTGCGAACCCGCGTACAGAGCCATCGTCGACATGGAACGTGAAACGGTCTTCATACAGGAAGTTCTCGACACTACCTACATCGGATTTTCCACGCTTTACCCACTCGCCTCCTTCGAAAACGAGAGCATCATGCAACACGCCCGGTCGCGGCGACGGGAACTTGGCCCGGAACCAGATGTCCTCACCGTTGTAGGCTGTCTGTATCGACATTTCTTTGGTAAGTGGCTCGCCCCAGTCGGTCGGAATCGCTATACGATCGCGAGCGATCTTGTAGCCGAGAACGTCGATCAGTTCGACGTTTTCCTCGACGATCTGGGCAATCGGACCCTGAGAAAAAGTACTACTGCTCGAAGGTAGCGTGGCAGCCATGCCTGCACTGACCACAAGCAAAGTTGAAGTGACGCCAACCAAAAGCCCAGCGAGCATTGTTACTCGCCGCTTCGATGGTGACAGTCGCTGACGGAGTGTCATTCTCTGATCCTTCCCGGCACCGGCGACGGAAAGAAAGCTCCAGCCCCTACAAATCCATGCCTTCTTCTGCACACTTATGCCAAAAGACTTATCCGTAGTGGTTACGCACAAATCTATCGGGAGTACCTGAACACATCGTGATTTATTTCACAATATGAGTGATGGAATGATGAGATAGCGCCGGTTTCGGAAGTTGAGATCACCGACGGCCGTTACTCCCGATTCCCAGACGATGCCGACGGTCGAAGGCTGATTCGTGGGCGCAAATTTCAGGCACCGGTAGATGCCGATAAAATCCAGCCCACTACGGTTCTACTGCGGCAGTGCATCCAGAGCGCGGTTCGCCAGTGCGCTTGGTCCGGCGTAGCGGGTGTCGGCGACGACGTTGAAGGCGTCGGCGAGTTGGTTCATGGATTTTGCCGGAGCAGGTGCGACTCGGTACCTGAACTTTTCGACACGCTTGGAAATTCGAAGCGCCAGAGGGCCCGATTTAGCGCGCTGGGCGGCGTTCTTAAGCGAAGCGCCCATTTCAACGACTCCGACCATCGTGCGGAAATCGCACTCCGTTCCACCCTTGATGTAGCACTGAAGGGTTTTTGAGATATTGGCTGCTGCCTCGATGTAAAGCGGCTCATCGTTCTCGAATACGCACACAAGACCCGGCTTGTCTCCGAGCATCCAGATGCCCTCTTCGTTGAGCGCTGATCCTTCTCCATCCACCAGATCTGTGAACAGCGATTCCCATTTTCCAAGATGTGTAGGTGTGAACGTCGGCATCAGATCTCCTCATGAACTGACTGCATTCTATTTGGGAATCGGCCTGTTCGGAAACAATGTGTCTAATATTTCGGGTAAGGGTGAGCGTTGAAACGGGAATGTCGGATTGATTGTGACCCGTCATTGTGGGGAGCCTAAGCCCGTCCCGAGCTAGGCCGAACGGGTGACAATCGTGAGCAGTTGAACGAAACGCTGAATCAATCCCTCAAGTTGAAGAGGAAGAACTTAGGCTCGACCGCGAGGATCGAGTCGCTGATTTGAGGGCTACCGACGATCAAACCCACACCCTAACCCTCTCCCTATCAAGGGAGAGGGAACGAGATATCCAGCGGCACGATGTCATCGACTTAGAAGCAAGCTTGCTTGCCGCAGAAAAGGTGCCACCCGCACTCAGAACATCAGGGGACACCAGGGCTGCTTTACCGTGGCGAACATTGCATCGGCCAGAGCAATAGAACCATCGGTGCTCTCTTCTACTCGCCCCGCCCGTTCGAGATCGCCAAGCTTTGCCCCACCGAGGTAGATCGCCGCCAGTGAGGCGGTTGGGAGGGTGATATCGGCAGGCTTCGTTGTCGGAACGCAGGTCGCTCCGTCGGGGCCGCCCGCCAGCTCGAACCGACCACTCCATTCAGGAATGAACGAATCCTGAACTTCCAGCACCAAACTGCCATCAGCGAGATACGTTCGTGTCGAGAGTGCTTCGGCGATGTCCAGTAACCGATACCAAACACCGTCGTATGGCTTGCGCTCGAGCTGTCTCTGATCGGCGAGCATCCACGGCAAGCTGTCGTCAGAGGGGGACCGCCACGTACTCAGCGTGTCGTATAGATCGACATTTAGAAGGTGCTTCCATAGCGCAGCGTGTGAAGCCGGGGAGCTGTGAACTACATCATCGGCGTTTATAAGACCATGTGCCTCCACTCCGAAAGTGTTGAGGTCTTTGAGCATGTACTTGGCGTATCCGCGTGGCTCGCCATCCTCTTCATACACGACTAAGAACGGCTTGCTCCATTCACCTTTTGTGTCACCCAGACCAATCAACCAGCGGTCCCAGTGCACCTCATTGCGCCGCGGCACTCCGACATTAGCGAGAACAGCAGCTTCCCAGGCCGCAGGGAACACTTTCCGTGATTCATCTCGATCTACAAATCTGATCTTCCCCGGAATTTCTGGCGAGTTTTTTATCGCAGCTTTTCGAGTGTCAATCCGAAATTGTTCGTGCTGGATCGCCATCCCAAATCCGAAACGACCGTAAATCACACTTTCCGATGCCCAGAGCGAAGCCACCGGCTGGCCTTTTTCTCGCTCCTGTTGCAGTAGTCGAGTCATCATGTTTGTGAGCAGTCCCTGACGCCGGTGGGTGGTGGCGACGGTCACTGCGGTGACACCGGCGTTCCTGACGATCGCACCGCCGGGCACAGCCGACTCGAACGGATGTGCGCCAGTCGTACCCACAATTTCGCCACCATCGAACGCACACATGCTCATCTCTGGTGCCAGAGACAGTTTATCCAGTCGATACTGCTCCTGATCTGGCATGTAGTGACCACCAAATCCTCGTTCAACAGTGGTACCAAAAGCACGGTGTTCAGCGGGGGTAATTTGTCGGTATTCGATAGTCATGGTGTGGTCGCTGAATCCTGACGATTAGAAATAGTGTGCACACCACGGAGCCGAGTCGGTCGAAAACATGGCATGAAGCTTTGCGAGGGATCCGGTTGAGATCGTATCAATTCGCCCTGCCTCAACCAGAGGCCCCGGCGCGATTCCACCGAGATAGATCGTGGCGAGATCAGCCGGGGTCATAATGACGTCTGGCTTATCGGTTGTTTTCTTTACCGAAGCCTGCGAGTCGTCGATTTCGAGCACGTAAGTTCCCGCCACCTCAGGCTGCGTTTTGGAAACCAATCCGATCTTCAAACGACCATCGGCGTTGTAAGTCCTGGCTTCCAGTGCCGCTGGAATATCCAACAGGCGAACCCACAGCGAGTCGTGCGACTTGCGTATCAAACGACGTGGATCGGAAAGCATCCACCACAACGGGTCGTCGGCAGGACGATTTGTCGCCGTGATCTTGCCCACGAGATCGAAGCTCATCAAGAATTTCCAGATAGCCGCATGTGCCGTATCGGTGACTGAAACCTGCTCGCTCACTTCGAGCGTCCCCATGTCGGTATCGCCCAGTCGACGCATACGGTAGGCGACATATCCGGTCTGCTCGCCTGCCTCTTCGCAAATGGCAAAGAACAGTGGACTCGCTCCACCACGGACGCGCTCTTCATCAAACAGCTCGTAACGCCAGCGTCCTGTATTACGGTCCACCGATCCAGCCGTTTGAAGGTGCATCTGCTCGTAGATTCCGGGCAGGATTGCGGCAGCTTCGTCGGCATCGACGAAGTAGACATGGGCATCAGATTCATCGTCGGCTGACAAAGGTGAATGCGAGAACGCGCCGAATCCGGGGTCGATTTCCCAATCGCAGGAATTGATCGCTAATCCGTAGTCGAACCGACCGTACAGGTGCGACTGTGAGGCCCAGAGCCCGCTGATAATATCGCCACGTTCCCGTGCATCGTCGTGGATCTGCGCCATCATGCCCGAAAAGGCACCCTGCCGTCGGTGGGTCACCGAGGTGGTCATGTAAGCCACACCGGCCATCGGAACGGTTGCCCCACCGGGTAGCGTCAGCGAGTATGAATCGGCACCACCTGTAGCGACGATTCGCTCTGAGCTCGTATCGACAGCGGCAATCAGACGATCGATCTCAGCCCGATCGTTTCGGAGACGCGCGATGTCGTCCGGGTGCACCTGCATGCCGAATCCGTGCCGAACGGCTTTGCGCCATTCGACGAAATTTTCATCTGTGACCGGACGTAGTTCGATAGTCATTGGGAATACGAATACGGGCAGCGAATCGGCCCGACGACGTATGCTACGTGTTGCACCCTTACTGAGCCACTACTTTCTCCAGTGGATAGTTAACAAGAAAAAGGTATCTCGCAACATGCCAGCAATGCTCGAAGGCAAGACGATATTGGTTACCGGCGCGAGTTCGGGAATCGGGCGTGAGGCAGCGAAAGTCATGGCGGGTCATGGTGCCAGTATGGTTGCGGCGGCAAGGCGGGAGGCCGATCTCGCCGAGACGGTACGGCAGATCGAATCGGCTGGCGGCACGGCAACCTACGTAGTGACCGATGTCACCGACGGAATGCAAGTCGAGCGAGCGGTTCAGCATGCGGTTGCGACTTTCGGTGGACTCAACGCTGCATTTAACAACGCTGGGATTCTTGAGGCCGCGGGCCATTTGCATGAAGTCGAGAACGATGCTTTCGACAACATCATCAGCGTAAATCTAAAAGGCACCTTCCTCAGCATGAAATACGAGATTGGCTACATACTTGAGAACGGAGGCGGCTCAATCGTCAATGATTCTTCGTACATGGGCTTGCGAGGCGGAACCGGTCTGCAAGCGGCATACACGGCGAGCAAGCATGGCGTTCTGGGACTAACAAAGGCGGCGGCCAGAGACTACGCCCGCAAAGGCATAAGAGTTAACGCTATCTGCCCTGGAGTGATCGACACTACGATGATGCATGGTCTGGACAACGACGGTGATCCCGCTGCCCGATCAAGGATGGAACGCTGGGTTCCGATGGGTCGATATGGCGAACCGGGAGAAGTCGGGCAACTAGTTGCGTTTTTATGTTCCGACGCCGCCAGCTACATCACCGGTCAGGCCATCCCCGTCGATGGCGGAGTAACGAGCTAGGCAACTTATTGCCGTCCTCGCCTCAGCCTCTCAGAAAATGTCGCCAGCGACCTAGCTGTACCCGTCTCAAGACTGTAAACAACGTCTGTGGGAGATCCACCTAGCGGGTCCACTGCGCTTTGTATTCGGCGGGCTTGGCGTCGTTTGGCTCTGGATCTCGCACAGTGCCTTCACGCCACGACTCTACAGGAACCCAGTCAAGTAGCTTTTCGGCCTTGGCCACGGAAAGCGGACTCTTGAATCCCGGCAGCGGCTCGCGAATCTCGACATCGGGATGAACCGCCTTGATAGCGTCCATAGTCGGAATCTCAAGCATGGTATCCGTAGCGTTAATGAAGAATGCCTCGTGACCGCCGAACTCCTTTTCAATGGACAACCGACAGGCCCGAGCAGCATCGTGTCGACCGACCCAACTCCAGAATCCCATCGGATGCCGTCCATCGATCGACGTCTTGTCTCCAGATTCGAGGTGGCGCTTTGCAACCGCGGGTTCCCAAAGCGCATGGAACCGCATGTTGGCGATCTGAACCTTGCCGGGACGACGCCGTACGAATGCCTCACCCATCTCCTCGCCCAGCCATTTCGACTGCGAATAGGCGTCTTCGACCCGGGTCGGGTGATTTTCATCAACCGGGTAGTATTGCGGCGTGTATAGCTTCGAGCCCCATCCTGCGCCCACGGCGTTGACCGACGATGCCATACAGATTCGGCCGATGCCGTGAACCTCGGCAGCTTCCAGCACGTTCCAGTTCGACATCATGTTGGTTCGAAACACCTTATGCTCGGGATCCCTGTCCGGAGCAGGAATGGCAGCCATGTGGATAACGGCATCGGCACCGGTAAGTGCGTTCAGCACCTCTCCATAGTCGGTCACATCTATGCGCCAGAACTGCGCAGCGTTCGAAGGTGAGCCGGGACGGGGCTCAACGGCGTCGGCGTTATAAACGTCGTAACCGTTTGCTGCCAACTCGGCGATGATGTACTCGCCTGCCCTACCCGAACCCCCAGTGACTACAACCTTCTCTGCCATTCGTTTCTCCGGTCGTTCGACGTACTTTATGTACACGTAATAATTATTTTGCCGACAAGTATGAACTGGATATCTGCGACATTGGGCGGCATCAAGACCAAATCGTCCGACTGTGAAGCTGCACCTCCATCTATTGTCATCCTAAATTCATCTCAGGATTTTTCTCACCTTTGCAGCGAGGTTCGCTCACGCCGATGAACACTCCAGTCAACGCGATTCTGAATCGATTTCAGCCTGGCAATTGAGAGAGTCATTCCTATTGCCTTTTCCCTTCGACTTTAGGGAGAAGATCAGGTTGAGGGGGGAATGCTGGCGACCGAGCTGAAACCAAAATCCAGCTATCATCCCATTCATGACATCACTCACTGGAAAAACAGCACTCGTAACAGGCGCCTCAAAAGGCATCGGCAAAGCTATCGCACTCGCTTTTGGTGAAGCCGGAGCCAATGTCATCGCCACAGCCCGTACAAAAAGTGAAATCGACGAAGTCACATCTGCCATCAAGGCTTCAGGAAGCAACGCACTCGGTGTGATTGCCGATCTGGGCGTCGAATCCGAGATCAGTGATCTGGCCGAAGCCGCCGAGAATGAATTCGGTTGCGTTGATATTCTCGTCAACAACGCGGCGATCATCCACGGACGAATTACCGTGGCTGATTTCGACCCCGACCTGTGGCGGGACGTCTTGAACGTCAACCTGACAGGGGCCTTTCTGATAACCCAGAAACTGCTTCCCTGTATGGTCGAGCGCGGTTCCGGGAAGATCATCAACATCTCGTCGATTGGTGGTCGCACAGGTGGAGCCGGAAGAAGTGCGTACCGGGTGACGAAATCGGGACTCATCAGCTTCACCGAGTCGCTCGCAGCAGAGGTTTATCAACACGGAATCAACGTGAATGCCATCTGCCCCGGCGGGACCGATACGGAAGGCTTCCGCTCTGCTTTCAATACGGCCGGTCGGTCTGAAAATCCGAAGCTGATGGATCCCGCAGAAATTGCTGAAGTAGCCCTTTTCCTCGCATCTGACGCCAGCTCGGCGGTTACCGGTACTGCCATCGATTCATTCGGCAGCTCGAACCCGTTGTTTGGATAAGACATCGGCATGCTATCTACCTGAAAAATGTCTTCCTGAGTCTGTCGAGGGAGACAAGTCGTTCGACACATGCAGGTTCGAGTCAAGGTGCCAGTCGTTCGGTGTGCGAGATCCTGAATCAAGCCCAGGATGACGCAACGCCTCCAACCGGCACCTTACCGAATCAGCGGTTAATCGCCATCGATTTAGCCAACCCCATGCCTGCCGCAGAAAAGTGCAAATGGCACTCTACGCCAGCGAGCGATTCTCGTAGCCCTCGCCAGCCGTCAGTAGATCGTCTTCTGCGAAGCGCTCGACTCGGAACGGTGTGATGTCGATCATCTCGGTCGATCCGTCCAGCACCAGCTCGCTCATTATCTTGCCGATACCCGGACTCAGCTTGAATCCGTGCCCGCTGAATCCAGCGCCCATGAACAACCCGTCAACCGCATGAACACGACCGAACACAGGCTGGAAGTCGGGAGTACAGTCGTAAACACCGGTGTATCCCCGTGTAATCGAAGCCGATTCCTGTCCCGGGAATCTCGCGGCATACCGCTCAACCAGACTCACCTGCTCATCGAGATCGGGAGTCTTAATATCTTCCACATCTGGATCCACCAGTCCCTTCAACGGGTCGTGCTCGCCCAGCAGGGTCAGTGAATCAGCCTCCGGGCGGTAGTACGCCTGCACCACCCGGTCGGAAACCACCGGATGAATACCCCCAAAATCGGGGGTTCGTTCGACAACGGCAATTGCATGACGAACCGGTGTGATCGGCAACTCAACATCGTGCGCGGCCAGCAGCGCACTCGTTCGGTAGCCGGCTTCAATGACCACAGTTCCAGCCCCGACAACACCCTCGGAAGTCTCGACTCCGGTCACCTTGCCGCCCTCTGAAGAGACTCCGAGCACCTCGGGACCAATTCGCACGTCAACTCCTAATTCACGCGCTGCTGCCACGAATGAATTCGCCACAGTCGATCCGTCAGCGTGACCCGAGTTTGGCTCCCAAGCCCCGGCAGCGACGTTCTCCCGCGCAAGCCGGGGTTCGATGTCGCCAACTTCGGCATTCGTCAACATGCGAGCATCAATGCCGAGACGCTGTTGCATCGCGATCACTTCTCGGGCGTGTTCCACCTCGTTCTCGGGGAACAACAACAAAAAGCCGACCTGCCGGAACCCGCTTTCTCCTACTCCGACAATGTCTTTCCAGTTGCCGAACATCTCACGACCGTACATCGTGATCTTCACCAGCGATTCAAGCGTGTAGTGCATTCGAACAATCGCACTCGACCAGCCCGAAGCACCTGAGCCGATGCCGTCTTTTTCGATCAAGACGATCTTGCCTGCGCCCCGTTTTGCCAGGTGCCAGGCAGTCGAAGCACCGTGAACTCCACCACCCACAATGACGATGTCGGCTGTGTCGACCATCAAACAAAACTCCTGAAATGACGTTTCGACAGGCTGCACGATATACCAAACGAATTTCGTATACCTGTCGCGCACTACTTTGACACAAGAAAGGCCCTAACAACAGGGGCACTTTGATCACCAAACTTGGTGGGTGAAAGAAATATTTGCTCCATAGCAAGAAACAGTCGCCCGTAGTCGGTCACCCGGTACGATAAAAGATCCGATTCCGCATTCGGTTCTCGAATAGCTTGAGCGCGGTCCAGACGATACTTGCACTTCCCTGCGCAGACACGTCAATATGCAATTAATAATCGAAGGAATTGGATCTCGGGGGGCTGAAATGAAACGGATCATCATATGTAGCGACGGTACTGGCGCCGACGAAAACAGACGACAGGTCAGCAATATTCGGATGACTTATCTAGCCACCAAAGATCAGCTCAACCAGTATGCGTGGTACGACAGAGGTGTTGGAACGGGCAGTTCCAAAGAGGTCGTCTGGGGTGGCGCAACCGGCGACGGTCTTACGCTCAACATCGAGCAGGCATATCTGCAACTGGTCGAACACTACGAGGAAGGCGACGAAATCTTCCTATTCGGATTTAGTCGCGGGGCTTACACGGTGCGGAGCCTCGGTGGACTGATTCGTAACATCGGACTGCTTCGTCGAGAGCGCGCAGGTGCACTCACGGTTGGCTTCAAGATGTACACCAATAAGAAGTGTGGCCCCGACTCGATAACAGCTCGTAAATTCAGGGCGACGAATTCGAACGAGGTCACCATCAAATTCATGGGCGTCTACGACACCGTTGGCTCGATAGGACAGATTCAAAAATTGTGGTCCAGATCCAGCGTGGAAGAAGAAAAATGGTTTGAAAGGTGGGGATTTCACGACTACCGACTGTCGTCGCTGGTTCAAAACGGTTATCAGGCATTGGCGATCGACGAAAAACGTCGCCCCTTCAGACCGCTAATCTGGAACGATCCAAAAGCCAAGCGGGAATGGCCTGATGAGGCAAATGACCGATGTCTGGAACTGGAGAAGGCTCATTCACAATTTTTCACAGCAGACCCAATCGAACCGACACAGGCCGAAAAGGATGCCGACAAGCTAAGGCGCCAGAAACAGGTCATTGACCAACAGTGGTTCAGGGGTTGCCATACCGATGTCGGCGGTGGAAACCACCCTCCAGGCTTGTCGAACTCAACACTGAATTGGATGATCGAAGCGGCATGCGACGTCGGACTCGAAGTCGACGAACAGTACCTGAAAACTAACGCCAATCCGCTGGTCGAAAAGAAAATCAACGAATCCTTCAAATTCCTGTACAAACTACTCGGAAAGATCAGCAGGGAAATCAAAACTCGTAGCCCGAATACTGAATCTGTACATCCGTCTGTGGAGCAATTTGAAAAGGAATATCCCGATGAGAATAAGAAGATTCCACAGAACTTAAAAGACTTTCGGAAATAAACGCAGCGACACACCACAGGTAACCATCACACCTCTCTAGCGGATCTCGTGGCCCGACAAATCACCCGAACTGACATGACCGACCTGCCGCGCTCTGATAATTCTCGATATCATCTGTCTTCTATCAGCTAACCCCGGTTCTTGATCGAGTAAACATCTCCTATGGTTCTAGAGAAACTAAAGAACGTTCCAGATCCGACATACGTCCACCAGACGCCGCTCACTGCCTTCATAACGAGCCTGTTCGCCGCTGCTGGAATGCCTGAAAACGAGGCCCGTCTGAGTGCCGAGGTCCTTGTGGACGCCGATATGAACGGCATCGACACTCACGGAGTTTGCTACAACCTCGACCTGCACTATCTGACGGGGCTTCTGAACGGCTACATCAACCCGACACCGAACGTTCAGGTGACCTACCAAACGCCGGGAACAGCAGTGATTGACGCTGACCGGGGCATGGCAATGATCGCCAGCGTAAGGGCGATGGAACTCGCAATCGAGAAGGCAAAGACCACCGGAATGGCATCGGTTGCCGTAAAGAATTCCTCGCACTACGGGGCAGCCGGTTACTACGCCCGACTCGCTCTGGAGCACGACATGATCGGCTACACGATGTCGTCGGGCGGTGGACGAGTGATCATTCCGATGAACGGTCGGTATCCGTGGATGGGCACGAATCCTATGGCGTTCGCCGCTCCGGCGGGGGAAGAGCCGCCTTTCGTCATCGACATGGCTTCATCGATGACCTCGTACGGCAAGGTTTCTATCGCACAGGCGTTTGGGGTTGATATTCCCGAAGGATGGGCGCAGGACGCCAATGGTGAGCCAGTAACCGATATTTCAAAGCGCAGTGAAGCGATCGGGCAGCCACCTCTTGGTGGCGATTACGACCACGGCGCACATAAAGGCACAGGAATCGGCATCATGGCCGATGTGCTGGGTGGTGTTCTACCGGGCGAACGACTGTCGGGAATGATGCTCGACAATCCGAAGGGCGGGCGTTTCTGCCACTACTTTCAGGCGACCCGAATCGATGGATTCCGACCTGCCGACGAGTTCAAGAGCGATATGGACGACATGCTACGAGCGTTCCGTGCGCAGGAACCGGCACCCAACGCTGCGGGTGAGGTGCTGTACCCCGGCTACCCTGATTCGGAATACGTTACGAAGCGCATCGAACAGGGAGTCCCGCTCCCCCGCCACACCGTCAACTACTTCAAGAAAATGGCCGATACCCTGAACGTAGAGTTCACGATTTAGGGGCCAGAATTGGAATATCGTGTCCCGAGCGTAGTTATAGAAGTCGAGGGATCTGGTGCAGGGACGTGTGCATGCTTGACTTAACCACCTCACAAATCGAAAAGTTGCTTGCTTTCCGTGGATACGGGTCCCCGAGCGCACGTTTTTGGTTCGTCGGTATGGAGGAGGCCGGTGGTGACTCGGCGAGCCTCCAGATACGGGCAAGCAAATTCGCACGTTATGAGGTTCTAGCTGAATCACATCGAAACTTTGAATCTCACGACATGTCTAAGCTGATTTCGACCTGGCGAATAATGTCGGCGATAGTTGGGCGTATTAGTGGTGAAGCGGACTGGTGGAACACGGGTTATGCAAAGAGTTACCAGATGAATCACCTTGGGCGACCCGACGGCGAAACTTATCTCACCGAGGTGCTCCCACTCCCAAAGCGATCGCTAAGCGATTGGCCTTATGCCAGCATCTACGGTTCACCCAAAGACTATTTAGATCAGGTATTACCGAATCAACTTACCTCTCTTCAACGAGAGTTTGCGGAAGCAAATCCCGGACCACAGTTCGTATTTTGCTACGGAAAAAAGTACTGGCAATACCATCACGATATCTTCGACTTCGTCACCTTTCGAGATGCTTTGGATGGCAAGATTCAGTGGGCTCGTAACGATTCGACGATATTCATCCTCACCAGTTTTTTCGGCTACGGATGGACGGGCTTCGGGGAACACTTTGTTGATCGTCTTTGCGATTTTGCTATCAGCAATTCTCCGAAATAACCCACGAAAAGAAAAGCCCCCGGTTTTGCCGGGGGCTTTTCATGTGAGCCTCGCCGCGAGGCAGACTATAAGCCGAGTCCTGTACCGGCTCCGCACTAAAGCGAAACCGGCGACGGCCATCCATCTAGGCCTACAGTTGCCCGCAGGCTCAAGCGACCAACCCGGAAGCTACCCGAATCCGGTCACAGCTTCCCTATTTGGTCTTGCACCGAGTGAGGTTTACCTTGCCCCGCATGTCACCATCCGGGCGGTGCGCTCTTACCGCACCTTTTCATCCTTGCCCCGATTTGCTTTCGCTCATCGGGGCGGTTTGTTTTCTGTTGCACTTTCTGTCGGGTCGCCCCGCCCTGCCGTTAGCAGGCACTCCGATTCATGAGGTGCTCGGACTTTCCTCCCCCACGCGGCCCGAAAGCAACGTGGCGGCGACCGTCCGTCCCCCTCGCGACAGGGTTAAGGGTACTCGGAATCGCTAAAACAGGTGACAGCTTTCACCCGTGTCATGCGGTATTCGTCGAAGGACGTGGCGAATTACCGATGCCCAGCACTGACAATCGAATTTGCTTCGATAGACCTACTCTCTCGCCATCACGAGAAAGTACTGGAGGCTCCTATACCGACAGGGCAGCCTGTGCCGCCGCAAGCCGCGCTATCGGAATCCTGAATGGAGAACACGATACGTAGTCGAGTCCGGCAGCATGGAAGAACTCGATAGAAGCGGGGTCGCCACCGTGTTCGCCACAGGCACCAAAGCTCATGTGGTGCCCGCCCGATTCGACCGAATCGACCGCTATGTTGATCAGTTTGCCCACTCCCGAAACATCGAGGGTTTCGAAAGGATTGTCCAGCAGGATTCCATCTTCGGTGTACTTGCCCATAAAGGTATTCTCGGCATCGTCACGCGAGAATCCGAGAGTGGTTTGAGTGAGGTCGTTCGTACCAAAGCTAAAGAAGTCGGCGGCCTGAGTCATCTCTTCCGCCACAACGCATGTACGCGGGAGTTCGATCATCATTCCAATAGGTACATCAGGGACCGTTCGCTCATCCAGAATTGCCTGGACATTCTTTCTCAATTGGATCATCTCGGATATGAAGCCGACCATCGGAAGCATGATCTGTGCGTGCGGCCAGACTCCGGATTCCTCGTGGACTTTCGTCGAGGCGTCAGCGATCGCTCTCACCTGCATTTCGTAGATTTCCGGGTATACAAGCCCGAGTCGGCAGCCGCGCATTCCCAGCATCGGATTCGTCTCACTGAGTTCCTCGATGCGACGTGCTATTTCGACTGACGCAGCTTCCGATTTATCGGGCAGGAATTCGTGTAGTGGTGGGTCAAGCAGACGAATAATGACGGGGCTATCACCTAGCTCTTTGAATATTTCGTAGAAATCTTCAGTCTGAATCGGGAGAAGTTCCTCAAGTGCTTCAGCCCTGATCTCGACGTTGTTTGCGAGGATCATGGTCTGCATCTTCGGAAGTCGATCCTCACCGAAGAACATGTGCTCAGTCCGGCACAAGCCGATTCCTTCAGCACCGAATCGCTTCGCATTTCTCGCATCTACCGGTGTGTCGGCGTTCGCCATGACTTTTAGGCGGCGTTTCGAATCCGCCCATCCGAGGAGTACATCGAGTTCGCCTTCGTTTGAGGCCTCCACAAGATCGGGTTCTCCGATGATCACGGAGCCGGATGTGCCATCGATGGTAATCAACGTGCCTTCGTCGTAGATCACCCCGAAAATAGAAATGTGCCTTGCATCAAGATCAACGTCCAGTCCTTCACAGCCCGTGATACACGGCTTACCCATGCCGCGTGCCACTACGGCAGCGTGTGAAGTTAGCCCGCCCTTAGCTGTGAGAATTCCCTGTGCCGCGATAAACCCGTGAATATCGTCAGGAGATGTTTCGGGGCGAACGAGGATCACATGCTCACCCTTCTGCGCCCGCTGCTCTGCAATATCGGCGTCGAGAGCTATAAATCCGACGGCTGCACCGGGAGATGCGCCGAGGCCGGTAGCGACGATGTCCATTCCGTGATTTTCAGGCAGTTGAGGAAGTAGTAGATGTGTCAGATCCGCCGGGTCGACCCGCATGATTGCTTCATCTTCGGATATCAGGCCTTCTTCAACCATGTCGACCGCAATTTTTACAGCGGCCTGAGCCGTACGCTTGCCGTTTCGTGTTTGAAGAACGAATAACTCGCCCTGCTGGATGGTGAACTCAATATCCTGCATGTCACGGTTGTACTGCTCGAGAGCTTCCGTGTGTTTGAGCAGATCGTTGTACGCCGTTGGAAATATTCTTGCCATCTCGGTGACTGGCTCGGGGGTCCTGATTCCGGCGACGACGTCTTCACCCTGCGCCGATTGCAGGAACTCTCCGTACAGTTCCTTGCGACCAGTAGAAGGGTTACGCGTGAAGCAAACGCCCGTACCCGAATTTTCACCAAGATTCCCGAATACCATGGTCTGGACATTCACTGCTGTTCCAAGCGTATTTGGGATGCCCTCGTTCTCTCGATACGCTTGTGCCCGCTTGCCGTGCCACGATTCGAATACAGCCATCACACAGCGATGCACCTGCTCGTACGGATCTTGCGGGAACGGCTTGCCGACCTCTTTTGTAAAGGTCCGTTTGAAGTTCGCAGTGAGTTCCTCAAGCCCTCTTTCGCTTAGTTCGATCGGACTCGCGGCGTTTTCACCCCTGAGTGCCAGTTGAAGTACCTTGTCAAAGGCGTGTTTATCGATCTTCTCGACTACCTCACCATACATCTGAACAAGGCGACGGTATGAATCAAAAGCGAAATGTCGGTTTCCTGAGCTAGCTGCGAGTGCTTCGACCGCGTCGTCGTTCAAGCCGATGTTGAGAATTGTGTCCATCATCCCCGGCATCGAAATTGGTGCGCCAGAACGAACGGATACCAACAGCGGGTCATCGCTTCCGCCAAACTGTTTTTCGGTTTCTGACTCCAACACGGCCAACTGCAGGTCAAAGGCCTCCCAGAAGTCGTCGGAAAGCGTGCCACCCTGCTCGTAGTACGTCTTGCATGCGTCCGTCGAGACGATGAATCCAGGAGGAACGGGTATACCTATCTGAGTCATCTTCGCCAACCCGAAGCCCTTGCCACCAAGGACATCAGAACCGGTACTTCCTGTTGAACGAAAATCGAAGATGAACTCGGTCGTCATCAGAGCGACTCCTATCGACCGGAATTACCCGGCTGAACAATGCGCTTGCGCATATGAGGGTTTGGAACTTGTGACCAACCCACGCGCTACACGCTCAGGTGCCGAACTGTTTCACGCTTAGCACTAAGCATGTAACTTTCATTCGCTTACAAGTTCATCTTGGTGATTTTCTATGTGGAGTTACAGGAATAACCGTAGTTATTTCATGAGGTAGCGAACCTATCTGCCACCGTTGCGGAATCGAACGCCTGAATCATCAACTTCAGCCTGTCAGACAAACTCGCGCCTACGCGACATAGGACTGGCAAGCCCGATATGACGCTCGCACAGGTGCCGCTCACACTTTGGGCGCAGCATCCCCACCGTTCGTGTGTGGCATCACGTCGGGCGGAATCACACCGAGCTTACCTGCGTGGTAGTCGGCGAACGCCTGTTGTAGCTCTTCCTGTGTATTCATCACAAACGGGCCGTACCAGGCAACTGGCTCACGAATTGGCTGACCACCCAGCAGCAGGATCTCCAGTTCCGGAGACTTGCTGTCCTGCTCCGCGTCGGCCGACAGCACAATCGAATCGCCATTGCCAAACACAGCAGCCTGTCCCAACTGAATGGGGTTTTTGCTCGGCCCCACAGTACCGTTTCCTGCGAGTACATACGCGAGAGCGTTGTACTCGCTGTTCCATGGAAGCTCTACGCGAGCGCCGGGACTGACCGTGGCGTGGACGTAAGTTATCGGTGAATACGTAACCCCCGGTCCATCGTGACCATCCAGTGACCCAGCGATCACCCGGATCAACGCCCCACCATCGTGCGAGCTAAGCAACGAAAGATTTGTTCGAGAAATGTTCTGGTAACGCGGCTTCGCCCATTTCTTGTCGCGAGGCAAGTTTACCCAGAGTTGTGTGCCGTGAACGACTCCCCCACTAATCACGATCTCCTCAGAAGGCACTTCGATGTGCAGAATTCCAGCACCCGCAGTCATCCATTGTGTATCGCCGTCACTGATGACACCCCCGCCACCCTCGGAGTCACGGTGCTTGAAAGTGCCCTCGATCATGTAGGTGACGGTTTCGAACCCGCGATGTGGATGCCACGGTGTACCCTTCGCCTCTCCGGCACGCCATTCGTTCTCGCCCATCTGATCCAACATGATGAAGGGATCAAGCTGCTGCTGAGGGATTCCCGCGAAACCTCTCCGCACCGGAAAGCCTTCACCCTCAAATCCCGACGGTGCCGTCGTAACGGAAACTACGGGTCGAATTTTTGCGTCGGTTGCGGGTCGAGCGACGCGATCAAGGGCAAGAATATTTTCGACCGTTACCGCGGGCATGAGCTTTCTCCAGCACTAAGATAAAGTTTTGGTGTTGACAATGCTTACTATTTATTAGTACATAACTCCATGTTAGCACATCAGGTACTGATTGCGGCGAGACAGGTGCACCGGTGAATCTGCGAGATCGCGACTAGAACCGAGGGATGACTTCAACCTGATCGTCGGCGACGATAACCCGCTCGACTATCGCCAGCACTGCTGATTTCGCGAGGGTTACATCTTCGCTATACACGTTTTGAAGTATCTGAGCTACGTCCGGTTGATCTACGTTCTCTGAGCTTTCACCGGCTCGTGCATTTTCAAGTCGCTTGAGTGGCGCGGCGAGGTCGCGCAAAGTCCCATATGCCGATGCCACAGATCTGACCGCTCGATTAAAGTCGCGCTCCGCCTCGGCGATCTCGTCGGCAATTGAATCACCGATCACCGGCCGAAGTTTATTTTTAGTGCGAACTCCCCAGTCCTGAATTTCTCTGAGAACAATCTTCTCGAGATCTTCGGCACGCCAGGACGAATGGCGGGCAACATTTTCGGTACGCTCTCGACGGGCATCACGCGACGGACATTCGTAATACCGATACGATCTGGAAGCTGAGGTTCCGTCAACTCGCCGCCATTCTCTACGACGCGTAAGGCCGGAAAGCCCACGACCACACAGATCACACCTCGCCACACCGCCCAGCAAGTAAGGAGGTTCTGACGCACGTCGTCGGACCGGTTTACGCTTTCGGGTCACGGCTTCCGCGCGGTTGAATATCTCACGATCTACCAGTGGCTCGTGACTTCCTGCTATCCGTACTCCGTACCGGGTGTACGTCCCGAGATATGTACGATTCTTCAGAATGCCCGAGACCGCCAGTGCCGACCACGGGCGTCCGGTGCGAGTCAGCAGCCCACGTTCGTTGAGTGACCGTGCAATGGCTCTGAGACCGGGACCACCAAGTGGCTGTGAACCTTCAGCATGCCACGGCCCGGCATAGGTTTCGAATATCTCTTTGATGATCTCGGCCTCACCCGGAACCGGTTTTAGCAGCCCGTCAGTTCCCGCCTCATATCCGAACGGTGTCCGGCCCAACACCTCGCCACGAGAAGCCTTGGCAACAATGGCATCACGTATTCGGGCTTGCCGTTGTGGCGACCGCCCACCGAGTCCGAGCAGTTGCTCACCGCTCTGCAAAGCATCGGGGCGATCGGGGTCGGTACACCGAACCTCCGTGCCGAGACGATCCAATTCGAGCAGGCGCGCCACCAGTGTTTCGAGATCCTCTGCGAAATGCGAGGCGTCAGGTACGAGGACTAAAGCTAACCGGGCGTCTGCTCCGGTGAACGAGGCGATCATCTTGCGGTAACGATCATGCCTTGCATCAAAATCATTCGCAGCCTCGCCAGCTTCCGGCTCGAACCAGGCGACCAACTGGTGAAAGTTTCTCTGGCAGTAAAGTTCGATTTCGGCACGAGGATGCAGACGATTTGTTGGATCGATAACGCCATCGCCGACAATACCGGTGTCCTGTAAGTCAGAAGACGCGTTTGTACTTTTGGCGGGTTCGCTATGGAATCCGACAGCCCGCAATTATTGCTCAGTTATAAGTGCCCTGCCGCAACTGCAGGGGATAGGGCCATCAGCGGCTCGCAATCGAGTCAGTTCACCGACTGGCAACCGTACTGCACAACCCTGACACACACCGCGGTCTACTCGTACGACTGCGATACCACGATTAGATCGAAACAACCGGGTGTAGCGTGCCAGATCGGCCTCGGGGATCTGGGAAGCCTCAGCGTTGCGAACTTCGAGCATCTGATTAAATGCTGTGCCCCGCCTGGCCTTCTCTCGACGGAGTTCCATTTGCCTGGTCTCCCAGAGTTTCTCTCGCTCACTGAGTTCTTTCGTCAACTCTTCAAACGTTTGGCGGGTGTGTTCAGCCGCTACTTCAGCGGGCGCAATCGCCTCTTCTACCTGAGCAAGGTTTCTTCGAGCTGCAGAGTGTTCAGTTTCGATCGCTGTCAATTCTCGCACATTGGTGATTGCACCACCGTAGAGACGGGACTCAAGCTCGGCGACCTGATTCTTCAACATCGCCAGATCAGATTCGAGCCGTGCAGTCTCGACTTTGGCCTCCAGCTCGCGCATTTTGACTTTCTCGCAGTTCTCACGGAGTTCGGGAAGACCTCCTTCGGAGCTAAGTTCGGCCTCTATTTCGCGATATTCGCGGCGTCTTAGCGCCAATGTTTGATCCGTGTCTTGAAGTGAAAGAAGAGATTTTGCGATTGTCACGTATGGATCCTGAAGTCAATACTGTTGCGGAATTGTGCCGGGGCTTATGTGAATACTAGACCTGTCAGTTTTGCTGTCAAATTTAGACCGGCGAGCTTTGGATAAAAAAATTGGTACTCAGTCATCTAAATTCTATATCTTCCATATATGGTTCCGTGGTGAACTACACTTACGTGAAGACAAGAATTTGGAGACTCGTTTGGCCGATACTGATAGTTCCTATTTGCTCCCACCGTTCCTGAAGAGTCGAGCGCGGACTCGGATCGTCTGCACGATTGGGCCCGCAACAGGGACATTGTCCCGAATAAAGCGGTTGATTCGAGCAGGCATGTCGGTCGGCAGGCTTAACCTCAGCCATGGAAGCCCAGATGACCACCACTCATACGTAAAATTTCTGCGCCAGGCTGCCGAAGAGATGGGAGTCGCGGTTGGAATCCTGGCCGACCTCCCGGGACCGAAGTACCGGGTCGGCGAGATGGAAATGCCGGAAATTTCGTTGGTGACAGGCCAACATTTCATTTTCCAGCAGGAGCCACGCCGCGGAAATTCAGAACGAGCCAGCGTCTGGCCGTTCGGACTGCACAGTGATATCAAAAAAGGCTCTCCGATACTAATCGATGAAGGATCAGTCGAACTGCGCGTCGAAGAGATCGACGGAGAAGAAATTCATTGTCGGGTGACGATGGGCGGTTTGATGAAGCCGAACAAGGCGGTCACCGCACCCGGGAACACGACTACTGTCGATTACTTCACACCCGAAACTGAGGAAGCACTTTCGTTCGTTATTGGGTCGGATATCGATTTTGTTGGTCTCTCATATGTGAGGGACGGTGGTGACATCGAAAGGGTGAGGAAATTCCTTGCTGAGGCAGGCAAAACGCCTCAACTCGTGGCGAAGATCGAGATCCAGCAAGCAGTTGACAATCTAACCAGTATTTTCGCTGAATCCGATGCCGTGATGGTCGCCCGGGGCGACCTCGGTGTTGAACTGCCGTTTGAGCACGTTCCTTCGGTCCAGAAACGCATCATCCGAATGGCGAATGAAATCGGAAAGCCGGTTATTACTGCCACGCAGATGATGGAATCAATGATCGAACAATCCTCGCCGACGCGAGCGGAAGTCACGGATGTGTACAACGCCGTGCGCGACGGAACTGACGCGATCATGCTCTCGGCAGAAACATCAATCGGAAAATTCCCTTTCAAGGCGGTTCAAGCAATGACCCGAATTGCAAAACGTGCCGAGCGTTTTCTCGAATATCCGAAACTTGCCGACAGGAGGCGCGCGGCAGCGTTCAAAGGTGGGCTGGCAGTCGATGATGCCATCGCTGATGGTGCTGCGGTAGCGGCAGCGAGCCTGAATGCAAAAGCGATCGTTGCGTTTACAGAATCTGGAAGCACAGCCGGTCGGGTCGCCGCGTACCGACCCATAACTCCGCTGCTAGCCCTGACCCCTGACATCGGCGCTGGTGCCAAGTTGGCACTGCGCTGGGGTGTGATTCCCGTCGTAGTAAAAAAGCATCTGAACATACAGGATATGTTCACCGCGGGTTCGGATCTTGCGCTCGAAACGAAAATCGCAAAAGAAGGCGACGTTATCGTTGCGGTCGTCGGCCTTCCTATCGGTGTGCCCGGCACAACGAACCTTCTGAGAGTTATCAAGCTGCCTGAACCGACGGGCTTCAAATAATCGATGACGCCTACTAATTCCGCAGCTAATCCTGAGCACTCGGTTTTGGTTTCCTGGCTACCTGTTCAATTGCCTCTCTCAGGCGTCCAACCTCACCGATATCTGTCGGCTCGGAACCGTAACAGGCAGCATTAAACCGAGTAGTAACGGCCTCCACTGGTGCGCCCGGCAAAAAAACGGCCAACGTCGATACCCGTTCGTTCGGGGTGACATTCGGGTCAAAGGTCATTCCACGCTTGATGGCGTGGGTGAGTGTGTCGAAATACAACAAAAACACTTCAGCCACTCCTCGCTCATCTTCGGGCCATTTCCAGAGCGAACGCTGTTTACCACCGCGTATCCAGCTCGGAACCAGGCTCGACAACAGCTTCATCATGTCGGCTCGGGCGTCGGCATCTCCGCGAATCGACTCGCGATCTGTATCGTCATTCTCGCTTCGCCGTGTCGTCAATCGGCGATACGCAAACACAAAAACGAAGAAAAGCACGACCATCAATATCAGGGATAGTGGCCACCTGAGGGCTTCAATGGCGAAATTGGTGGCACTTTCGGCCCGTTCAAGTGCAGGGTTCACCATCTCCTCAGATAACTGACCGGGTACTTCCGTCTCCACCGGCTCATCTGAGCCCACTCGCGCTTTCAACCAGAGAATAAGGTTCCAGAGAGCGGTCATTATCCATTCGATCGGATATCGCAGAACCCACAGCAGGGCATCGACGAAAGCTGTCCACAGGTTGAACAGTCCTCGGACACCGATATTCCCGTAGCGCCCGGTTAGGAGCCCACCAATAACTCCGATTCCGAGAATTCCTCCGACTGATACTCCGATCACCAGAGGCCAGGAAGCCTGACCTGCATCATCTGACTGTGGTATCCGAGATGCTGCCATGCCGATGAGAGCCGCGCCGAAGAATGGAATTAGCAAAGGGGCGATGCCGATATCGGAACGAATAACAGAAATTTCCAGCAGCAACGCTGTGGCAATGAACGCTGTGCCGATCTTGAATGCCCCGCTGAGCCTTCTCGCCACACTGCCACCCGCAACAAGATTCTGCGCCCTGTACCAGACCAAGCTCGCGGCTATCACCCCGATGATGACGTCAGCAGCACCCTCCGTGCCATAGGTGCCGCCAATCGTGTCGATCGGCCACGCTATGTTGAACGACCATGCGGATTCAACGGTCACGGTGGACATAGTCAGGTAGACCGCTACCAGTGCAATCACGGCCTGATATATAGCAGTCGTCACCATATCGCCCTTCGCACCACCGAAAAGCCAGGCTGAAAACACCCCGGTGCCAAATAACAGCAACAGCGAGGGCCATGGAATCGGTGAACCACCGAGGCTTGTTGCTCCACCAATCATGGCTAGGAGTGAGAACCACCAGATGCTCTCGACGACCACGAGTGCGGTGTACGAGATGATTACGTAATTACGCACTACTCGATTCTCCGTTCGGGACGGCTGATTGATACCGGAATATCCTCCCACTCATTGCTGCTACCAGATGGTCGACTGAAATCAATCGATCCAGATGTACTGGTCAATTCAAGGAAGGTGCCGCGTCCGTCACGCACTTCGAAATGCGGGTAGTTCGGGGGTTCTTCCCGGCCTGTGTGAAGCACGATTACCGGATGCCCGGAGCGCCTGAGCCCGAGTAGATAGTTCATGGTTCGAGGGTTGTAGATTCCGCCAATGTGGATCAACGTAGCGCCGGGCGGAATCGCACCACGTCGACTACGCGCCAGTTCTTCAAGGCTGCGAACTCCAATTGGGTGAACCATCGCCAGCGATTCGAGAAGAGTTGTCAACTGCGTCGCCCCAGTTCCTGGAGGTACCACTGCGTGCGATGCGCTGCTCCCACTGACGCCGTTGGTTACCAGCCCGACCATGTAGCCCAGATCCAGAGCGTGATTCGCAATCGAAGCGGCCGCGGTCATCGTCGCTTCGAGTACATCGGAGCGGTAGCCTTCCCATGGCACGTCTGTTGTGATCGCCTCGGCAAATATCACCGCATGCTCCGTGACACTGGGGTCGAACTGCCTAACGAACATTGCGCCGCGCCGTGCCGTTGCCTTCCAATCGATTCGCTTGATCGGATCGCCGGGTCGGTACTCACGCACGCCTGCTGGTCGCGACGGGTCATCCCATAGACGATCGCGCGAAATCGAATCGCCGATAGGTCGGCGCGCTGGCAAGGAAAAACCCGGGATCGCTTTTATCGTTGGATACACGTAGATAGACCACGGAGTGTGATCGAGTGACGCCTCTGACGGGTACAGCCCGAACAGATCGCCGCTCCTCAACCGGGTCTTACCCAGACGGTACGTTCCCCGAGACAGCGCAGTTAACTTTCGCTTGATCTTGACTCGCTCGTATCCGCCGAGTGAAGTGGAGGCTTTTATCTCGGCCCCTCCGAGATATGCCTGCTCAACTGCTTTAAACCCTTCGATGAGTAGCCCACGTGGCACATACTCGTTTATCTCCAGCCACGGCACAGGTAGCGGTTTTCGGTTCTCGATCGTAAACGTGATTTCGATCTCATCGTCCTGAAACGCGTGGTCTACAGAGACGGTTCGATCGATGGTGATCTCTTCCAGCGAGAGTGCGGCCCAAACACGTGATGCAACCGCGATAACAAACGCCAGTGCGCCAACCGCAGCGATAAGTGGCTCACGCGACGCGGCACCTACTATCACCACCACAATGAGGAGTAGTACGAACAACTCACCAAGTGGATTGAGTGATGTTGCTCGCGACGCTGTTAGAACCGGGCGACGATAGCGAGCCTCAAGCCCTCTCGCCATCCATATCCCGTACATTCCCATCTATTCCCGCTCGATGGGAACGGGAGTTGACTCGACAATTTCGTCGATGATCTGAGTGGTCGCCTGCCCGCGTAGTTGAGTGGTGGTTTCGGCGAGTAATCGGTGCGCCAGTACAGGGGCTGCCAGATGTTTCACATCGTCGGGCAAGACATATGAACGACCGTTCATTGCTGCGCGGCCCTGCGCTGCATGCTGAAGCGCAAGCGAGGCACGCGGGCTCGCGCCGAGGCGAAGCTGTGTGCTATCACGCGTACTAGCGACGATATCCAGCAAGTAATCGCGGACTGTGTCGCCCACCGTCACTTTGTCGACTTCTTTGCGGGCGGCGATAAGATCGGCGGCGGTCGCCGATGGAGTGATAGCGTCAGGATTTTCGCCTGCCCGAAAGCGATCGAGCATGGACGATTCCTCATCACGATCTGGGTAGCCTAAAGAGGCACGAACCATAAATCGGTCGAGTTGCGCTTCCGGCAGTGGGAACGTACCTTCCATCTCGACCGGGTTCAAAGTAGCCATAACCATGAACGGCTCGGGAAGAGCGGTTGTCACGCCGTCGATAGAAGCCTGACGTTCCTGCATTGCTTCTAGCAATGCCGACTGCGTCCGAGGTGTTGCACGGTTGATCTCATCAGCAAGCAGGATCTGAGAAAAGATCGGACCCTTGCGAAACTCGAATTCACCTCGGGCAGCATTGTAGAAGTTCACTCCAAGCACATCACCCGG
The DNA here is from genome assembly GCA_024275195.1 of Chloroflexota bacterium. Taxonomy (GTDB): domain Bacteria; phylum Chloroflexota; class Dehalococcoidia; order Lucifugimonadales; family Lucifugimonadaceae; genus Lucifugimonas. The sequence continues at coordinate 30,329 of JAJRZP010000159.1, forward strand.
AACCAAATCGGGTGTGAACTGGATGCGACCAAACTGGCAGTCGAGAGATGCGGCGAGTGCTTTTGCGAGGGTAGTTTTTCCGGTACCGGGTACGTCTTCGAGAAGAACGTGCCCTCGACAGAGTAACGCGAGTACGGCGATGTCGATGGTTTCCGATTTTCCAACGATCACCCGCTGGACGGATTCGCGGATATCTGCCGCAAGTTTTTGCACCGACGTGACACTTGCGGACTCTGAAATTGCTTCTGTCACTCTGGGCTGACTCTCAATCGCCAACTGGCTCTCCATATCGAATGCACCATCAGAAATATATGGTGCTGTAGTTTACCCTGCCATGATCAATGAGGTTCGCGATGCCACGAAGATCGCACACAAGATTGCTAGACGGCCAGCCAACAACTTTCTGGCGTATTTGAGCCAAACCGAAATAACCCTGACGACATCAGGTCAGCATCAACTACTGATTGGCAAGGCAAATCTCGCTACGAACCACCTCGGCTTCGGTCGGCGTTGGGATATTCGTGATGAATACTTTTCCGACCTTTCGCACAAGCGTGAGTACGTCCCATGGATGGCCAGCTCTCCGTCCTTTTAGAACGTCGACCTGAATGGAGACCGTTCCCCAGTCACCTGCCGATATTGCGGGTGACCGCGCAACACGCCAATTCTGCAAGTTGAAGTGAGGGCCGTTCTCGGTAAGTATTCGACCGCCGGAACATAGTTGCAAGGGAGTGTCTGCGCCAGAACCTTCGATATACGTATTCGTCAAATATCTGGTCCACCCCGCAAGGATCACTTCGTCATCTGGTCGCACTTCGACCAGATCTGGATCCAAATCGAGCGGAAACACTGGTTCACCATAATCGATCTCGTACGCCTCGGGAGTAGCAGTAGGCGTCGGTGTTGGCGTCGACGTGCTCGTCGGTGCGGGTGTCACCGTGATTATCACGAACGTTGGTTGTACGCTGGTCGGTGCCCACGTCGGTTTCGGCGGTGCGGTTATGCTCCCGCTGCCGCAGCCGATAATGAACAAAACCGTAGCCGCCAGTGAAAGTGTCGTCAGCATTCCGAGGTTTCTTACGGAGGTTCTATTAGACAACGGTTACCACGTTGGTGAGGGTTCCGATTTTGTCGATCGTAATATGTACGATGTCATCAGCCGCCAGAGTGAACTCTGGGGGTGGGATAGTTCCGGTTCCAGTCATCACTGAAGTTCCATCCGGGATCGTATTGTGACGTACAAGCCAGTCCACAAGGTATTCGCAGTCACGTTTCATATCGGCGGTGTTCGCCTCGCCTTTGAATGCCTCTTTTCCGTCGCGTTCTATCACGAGAGTGACGGCTAGCTTCTGAGGGTCGCCAATCGATTCCTTCGACACAAGTGCTGGCCCCAACGCGGCGGATTTATCGTAAACCTTGGCCTGTGGCAAATAGAGCGGATTTTCACCCTCAATGGTCCGACTGCTCATATCGTTGCCGCAGGTGTAGCCAACGATCTTGCCGCCGTAAGTCACAAATGCCAGTTCAGGCTCTGGCACGTTCCAATCAGAATCGGCTCGAATACCGACTTCGTCGAAGGGAGCCTGAAGCCGTTCGAGAGTTGACTTGAAGAATGCTTCTGGGCGTTCAGCGTCGTACACCTTGGCATAAACGTCGGGAGAACCACTTTCTGCCTGTCGCTCTCTCATCGAGTCCATATATGTGACCCCGAACGCCCAAACCTCGGGTGCATCAATCGGTGGCAGCAGTGTTACGCCATCCTTGCCCGGTTCGGCACCGCTCAGAAATTCTTTCGAATTGATAGTGGTGACTCCCTCGTTGGCGGCAAGTATCCCCCGTGTCACCGAATCGATATCAGAGCCGGTAATCGAAGCGGCCTTGAGCAGATCGAGTGTCGATCCAATCTCAGAGTTCAGCACGGTCAGATCCGTGACCTGTCCTGAATCATCTTCGACACAAACATGCTTGGTGCTGTTTTGTAGGTACTGGTAGTAACGCATTTTTGGCTTTCGCAGAGCTTACAAGAGCCCGCCCGGAAATTCATCCAGTTCGGTGCTCTTCTAACCGAAGTAGAAATGTTGCCGACAAGGTTAACCGAGCCAGCCGAGTTAAGTACGGCTTACGGTAATCACCAGAAATTCGGGAATGTCTGCCAGACGTTGCAGGCAAGGATTCATAGCAATCTGATCAGACATCGGTCGTGGCTCAGTTATTCGGTCGATGACAAACCCTTTGCCGACCAACAGATATTTCCAGTTCTAGATGTGGCATGTGCCACATCTAGAACATCCAGGCCGCTGACCGCTCCACATGCGCTCATCAATGCAGGCCCGTGCACGTAGTGGCGATATGGAACGGCATCTTCTGTCCTTTCCTTCCACCAATCTGCCACAACATCCCATGAGCAGACTAATCGCCATCGGAGCGAGCTGGTGTCGAATCAGTAAAAGTAAATCCTTCAGTTTCATCATCACGAGCCGTGAAGCTTATCCGAAGACCGCCCGGCTACGTTCGGACGTATATCTTTGTACGTGAGGAAATTCCAGATTCGTGTCCTACTTATCCTTCATCTCCCGACAGACTCTCACGATTGCCGTTACGGCGATGATTGTGATGGGTGGCATGTACGCGACAACGGCTGTCGGCATGCCGACAGCCCGCTCAGACGATGCGCGCGTTCTCACAGTCGTCAGCCAGTCGGTGGACATCGACTACGGCAATAAAATCGCAATCTCGACTGTTATCGACGCAGGCCCAAGTGCCAGTGATATCGAAGCAGTCCGTGCCCTGTTTCGGCCTCACGGTGGGGCGACAATCTGGTCATACTCCTATCCGGAGTTCTCTGTTGAGGATGCCGGAACCAATCAACTCTCGATCACCTTTGAAATCTCGACTGGGCCAGGTTCTTACTATCCACCGGGTGCCGAGTTCGATGTCGAGATTGAAGTCACTGATAACGTGGGGGAGGCTTCCGCCGTACTCTTCCCTGACCCAATCGAGTATCTCGACCCGGCCAACAACTGGGAGCGGGTACAGGGTGATGGATATACGGTTATCTACTACGGTGTACCTCGCTCCGAGGTTGAAGATCTGGTCGCGACTGTCGATCAACGGATACCAACACTTGAGGCTACTCTGGGCGTAACCGATCCTCCTGAGTTCAAAGCAATCGTGTTCCCGTCGATACAGGCGGCCACGCCATCGTTCCCGCCGGTGAGCCAGACTGCAACCGACCAGTTCCTGTTTGCCGGATTTGCCCAGCCTGAATATCGGTTGTTCGTACAGGGTCAGATGAACTCAACCACCTTCACTCACGAACTGGCACATCTTTATGCTCACGAAGCCGTCTCATCCTCCCTGATGGGCGGGACTCCGGCGTGGCTGAACGAAGGGCTTGCGAGGTTCCTCGAGGCCGGTTCGTCTGAACGTTCGAATGAACGACTCAAAGAGAGCGTTCGGCCGGATGAGCTACTTTCCCTCAACCGGATGCAATCGATCCCCGGTCAGCGTAGTGATGTGTTCATTTTCTACCCGCAGGCCGGAGCATTCGTCGGATACCTGATCGAAGAGTTCAGCCAGGCAACTATGGCGGACTTCCTCTCTGAGTTGAACAAAGGAAGGCCTCTGCTGAGTGCATTCGAACTGATCTACGATAAATCGCTTTCCGAAGCTGAAAACGACTGGCGTGCCCTGTTCAATGCCGACGCTTTGCCAATCCCTTCTCCAACAGCCGAAGCGGTTGATTTATCTCCGGATGGAATACCGGACACACCGGTGCCGCTTGTCGATTACGAGGCCTTGGCTTCAGGATCCACCCAGCCAGCATCCACGGCAGTTCCCGTCAGTCTGCCGACCGTGACTCCTCAGAAACCGCCTGTGCTTGAGTCCACATCCGTGACTGAGGACACCACGACGAATTGGTTCGTTGCCGGTGCTACCATCGGCCTCTCAGTGATTATTGGTGTCTGGCTGTTTACCTCCCGACGTAGAATACCGAAGCCCACACCATAGAGTGCCATCGCCTCTGATCCACACAAACGAGTACAAGTGATCGACCAACGGCATCAGCCCAAAACCGCATTCGTGTACGCCGACGAACTGGCGCGATACCAGCTATCACCCGAGCACCCGCTGAAACCGGTCAGGCTGCACCACATGTATCAACTGATAGCTGCCAGCGGATTGCTCGAACTCGAAAATGTTTTGACTCCCACACCACGCGTCGCGACTCGTTCGGAGATCGAAACCAGCCACGATCCAGAATACGTTTCAATTGTCGAATCGATTTCCAACGGGGCTATCGCACCTGGCATGCACGAGTTCGGTCTTGGTACGTCTGACAATCCAACGCAGCCCGGTATGTACGACACGACCGCTCGGTGCGTCGGGTCCACTCTTACCGCAGCCGATCTCGTAACTTCTGGCAACGCCGACATCGCTTTTGCTCCTGCCGGTGGCGTTCACCACCATGCAATGCCGGGGAAGGCTGCCGGGTTTGGTGTGTTCAACGACGCTGTGATTGCGATGAAAGCGATGGTTCGTGCCGGATTGCGAGTTGCCTATATAGATATCGACTGTCATCACGGTGATGGTGTCCAGATGGGCCATTATGATTCAGATCAGGTGCTGACTATCTCGATCCATGAATCAGGTCAGTGGTTGTTCCCGGGAACCGGATACGTTCAGGAGATCGGCTCCGGTGATGGGACAGGCTACTCGGTCAATATCCCACTGGCGCCGTATACACAGGACAAAGAGTGGCACGCTGCCTTTGATGAGGTGGTTCCTCCGCTGGTGAGGGCATTCAAGCCTGATGTGCTGTTTACTCAACTGGGAATAGATACACACTTTCAGGATCCGCTTACTCATCTCTCGCTGACGACCCAGGGTTTCAATCTTGCGGTGAAGAAGCTTGGCGTACTTGCCGCGGAGATCGGAAAATGGGTCGCAGTTGGCGGTGGTGGCTACGACATGTCGGCAGTCGCTCGATCGTGGACGATGGCACTGGCGACGATGGCGAAGCACGAGCTTCCTCTCGAAGTTCCCGACATATTTAACTCGCTCGAAGGCTTGACGAAATTTGCCGATATTCCGCCCGCCCCCGGTGAGGGTAACGCTCTCGACGAAATTCGAAGCTTCAACTCAGGAACACTGAGAGAAATTCGATCCCTGATCTTCCCTGAGTTCGGGTTGTAGCGCAGGGCACGCCTTACCCCTCGGAGTAGCCCGGTGAAGTGGAAGATGTCATGCGGGGCGACTGTGGGCGCTCGACCACCGGCATGCTCACAGGGTCATGGTGACTGTGTGCCGGTGGTGATTGAAACTGGATGACGTTACTCGTGGCGTTCGGATGTCAGCGTCCACAAAAAAAGGAGACCCGCCGCGCTGGCGGGTCTCCTCTAACTGTCGTTCGTTGTTCGATGCAGGCATCGCCTCAAGCGAGGTTAGACCTCTCGGAACTCGCCTTCGACAGTGTCATCGTCATCGTCGTCTGAACTATCTTCGCTATCCCCGGATTGGTCACCACCTTCGACTGTCGTCTCTTCGCCTCCGGCAGCTTGGGTCGCTGCGTAAACCGCCTGACCAACCGCCTGCAACGCAGTCTGTAGTTCTTCGGTGGCTGTTGCGATCGCCGACGTGTCGGCATTTTCGTCAGCCATCGATTCCTTCACGGCTTCTACTTTTGCCTCGACATCGCTCTTGATGTCATCGGGAATCTTGTCGCCATCGTCCTTGAGAATCTTTTCGGCCTGAAATACGGCGCTCTCACCGGCATTGCGAGTTTCGACAGCCTCGCGCTTTGCTTTATCGGCCTCGGCGTTCTCTTCGGCTTCCTTCACCAGTCGTTCAACCTCGGCATCGTCCATGCCAGAGCGACCGGTTATCGTGATGTGTTGTTCTTTACCAGTGCCGTTGTCCTTGGCAGAAACCTTGAGAATTCCATCGGCATCGATGTCAAACGTAACAGCGACCTGCGGTACGCCACGAGGAGCTGGCAGAATCCCGTCCAGATTGAATCTGCCAATCGACGTGTTGTCGCCTGCCATTTCCCGTTCACCCTGAACGATATGAATCTCCACACTCGACTGGTTGTCGGCCGCTGTCGTGAATGTCTCGGTCTTCGAAGTTGGAATTGTGGTATTTCGCTCGATCAATGTCGTGCGAACCCCACCGAGAGTTTCGATACCCACCGAAAGCGGAGTGACATCTAGCAGCAGAACATCTTTAACATCGCCCTGAAGCACGCCGGCCTGAATCGCCGCACCGACGGCTACAACTTCGTCTGGATTAATCGTCCGATTTGGCTCCTTGCCAAATAATTTAGTGACCATCTCGATCACAGCTGGCATCCGAGTCATGCCGCCGACAAGGATTACCTCGTCGATCTCGCCCGGCTTGATACCCGCATCCTTGATTGCTGCCCTGGTGGGCGCAGAAGTGCGCTCAATCAGGGCGGCTGTCAATTCTTCAAGTTTCGCTCGGGTAAGCGTCGTCTGCAGGTGCTTCGGACCTGATGCATCTGCAGAGATAAAGGGCAGGTTTATTTCGGTTGAAGCAACCGATGACAACTCGATTTTCGCCCGTTCAGACTCAACGCGCAGGCGCTGGTGGGCAGAAACATCGTCGCGAAGATCGATCAGGTTTTCTTTCTTGAACTCTTCAGCGAGATAGTCCACCAGCTTCAGGTCGAAATCGTCACCGCCAAGATGGGTGTCGCCATTAGTGCTCTTTACCTCGAAAACACCTTCACCGAGGGCAAGAATCGTGACGTCGAATGTGCCGCCACCGAGGTCATAGACAGCGATAGTCCGCTCACCCTCTTTGTCGAGGCCATAGGCGAGCGATGCCGCGGTCGGCTCGTTGATGATGCGAAGCACTTCGAGTCCGGCGATTTGACCGGCGATTTTTGTCGCCTCGCGTTGCCCATCGTTGAAGTAGGCCGGTACTGTGATCACAGCCTGATCGACCTTCTCACCAAGCTTCGCCTCGGCATCTTCCTTCAACTTGCGAAGAACCATTGCGGAAATCTCAGCCGGAGGACTTGTCTTTCCGTTCAGGACAATTCCGACATCACCGCCATCGAGTTCCGCGAGCTTGAATGAAACGTTCTTGAGATCGGCCTGAACCGAGGCATCGTCGAATCGCCTACCGATGAATCGCTTTGCCGAATAGACGGTATTCTCCGGGTTGGTGATCGCCTGCCGTCGTGCCAGCTCACCGACGAATCTCTCATCGGTTTTTGGGTTGAACGCGACCACCGACGGGGTTGTGCGTCGTCCCTCTGCATTTTCGACGATCTCTGGTTCGCCAGCTTCCATGACCGCCATCGCGGAGTTTGTGGTGCCGAGATCGATTCCAATAACCTTTGCCATTGTTTTACTAAATTTCCTTCTAGATTCCCAGATTCACTGGAACAGTACGAACCAGTGTTCGATGTTCGTAATTGATAGTTAGATATTTCGACTGTGTGCTTGCTTGATTCGACACTTTGACCGTCGACCTGCTTTCGTCATCAACCGTCAATCAGTCGTCCTCTTGCGGCTCAACCGCTATTTTCACCTGTGCTGGCCGTACAACTTCGTCGTTGTGCACATAGCCTGGCCGCAGCTCAGCGATAATCGTGTCCGGTTCGTGCTCTGTAGTTGGATTAGATAACAACGCCTCGTGCTTCCGCGGGTCGAACTGCTCACCAACTGAGCTAAACCGCTCGAATCCTTCAGATGCCAGTGCGTTCACGAAATTCTTCTGAATCGCCTTGATACCTTCAAGCCAACTGGCATCGACACCGTTCATCGAATCGGATTCCAGGGCGACTTCAAGTTGATCGATCACATCGATAAATCTCAGGATGATTCGTTGCTGATTTCGTAGCCGTGAAGATTCTTGCTCCACTTCGATCCTGCGTCGATAGTTGACCAGGTCGGCCTGTGCACGCTGTGCCAATCTCTTGAACTGGTCTTTCTCACGCAGAGCCTCTGCCAACTCGTCGTTTGAATTTTCAGTGCAATCGACTGCTGCGTCGGAATCCGCAACTCGATCCGATCCTTCGGGCTTCATTGCCCCGTCTTGCTGTTTTTTGTCTTCTGTTTCTGACAACGTTCTCTAACGACCTAACACTGAATTTTTCTGCTAACTGGCGTCGATATATCTTCTAATCAGCGCCAACATACGAGAGTATCTGTCGAAGCTCGTCTGCCGCTACCCTCGCGGCACGTGTATCTGACACTTCCGGACTGCTCTCCAAGAGCGAAACTATATCCGTCAGTGACTTCACCAGATCAAGCACGAGGCTCACACCATTCAAGTTCAATCCCAACTCGTCGGCCAGTCGACGGATCACGCGCAGTCGTTCGACATCTGAATCAGAATAAAGTCGCCGACTTCCCTCCGAACGCTGTGGCCGTACGAGCCCTTCTTTGTCATATTTACGCAACGTCTGGGGATGCATATCCGCCAAACGCGCAGCCACACTAATGACGTAAACCCCGGTGATTCGATTCGGTCGCACAGGCGGCGGTGTTCGCTGTCCTACAGTGGGTTGATTCCGTGCTACTGGAACACGTTGGTTTTCGTCGCCAGCTGTTGCGAGTTCGAGAAGCTCTGTGAGCATACGGTTCAAATTCTCAGACCGGGCCCATGCCAGATCGTGCTTGAACGATTCGTCTATCTCACGCGATGAGCGATCGAAGTTTTGCGTCAAAAATATCCTCACTCGAGTCGCCAGTGCCGGTTATTCGTTCAAATAATCATATTTACGAACGAATCCGAGTAGCGAATCAGCCTACGTAACACGATAGGTATTGTAATAGTTGATACGACTCATGTAAACTATGTGCGACGAAATCGTAGTTTTCTCACGGTTGGCTCACGGCATGTTTACCAAAATGTTACGGATTCTGGCCCTGATGTATTGAATGCTGAGATTTTTCGTAGTAGCATCTGCGCCGGTTCGTATTACACAGCTTATCTTGCTACAGGATTCGTAAACGTAATCGGAACTGTAATTTATTGAACGCCCCGACCACATTAGGCGGGGACGAAAGTAGAAGGAACTAAAGTGCTTTACTTGAAGGCTTGCCCGAAGTGCCACGGAGACATTGAACTCGTGGTGTTCCCGGACAGCAAGACCCTGTCATGCCTGCAGTGCTCATTCACTGTTGACTCACAAGAGTCAGCACGTCGGGCCATGTCTGAGAAGACACCGGTCACGACTGAAGCTGCCTAAACACGGCTGGACGTACTCTTAAAGGCTTCGATCCCCACTATCGGAGCCTTTTTCATTTAACAAACCTGACGAAAACGAGTGCGTCTTGAACACCTCGAACGATCATGGTCAATGAGGCCTGCTACTGTTCGCGGGTGGAATAAATAATGAATGCAGCAATTACCAATGCTGTAGCAGCCAACCAGAAGCTACGAAATGCCACCGCACTTCCCAGAACAGCGACCGTCACCAGATGAATTGTGGCTTGACCCGGCTTGCGATAACTGAGCGATGCTCCGTATCCGGCAACCGCTGATAGCCCGATGAGCATCGACCCGCGAACGATAAGTGAACTGCCATCTTGGTCGGGGGAAGAACTCGCTGTTCCCAGTACCACGCTGACAACACCGACGAAAAACGTCAGTGCTGCGCCCAGTATCCCTGCAACACGCCCAACTTCTTGACGATTCATCGAACTGTCCTCTTTTTAGTGCTTTTCTCCACCAACAGCATACATAGCCCGAACTGCGTTACAGGTGCCAATTATGGTAGTTTGTGATACAAAGCACACACCCATTTTTTCATCAGTGATCGTTCTGCCCGCCAGATGGCAACTACCAACAACATCGCCAACACAGGTTCCGGCCCGATAGTCCCTGAAGTAGTTATCCAACGACTACCTCGTTATGTCAGGGTGCTCACCCAGTTCGCGGATTCTGGGGAAAAAGTCATCTCGTCCGAGCAACTTGGTACACGCCTTCAGATGACCCCCGCGCAGATCAGGAAGGATCTGTCGTATTTCGGGCGCTTTGGCAAGCAAGGGCGCGGCTATGACATTGCCATGCTGGAAGGCCAGCTCCGAACGATATTAGGCCTGGACCGCACCTGGAACGCGGCCGTGGTCGGCATGGGCCGCCTCGGTCGAGCGGTCGTGTCCTACCCCGGGTTCGCCCCGGAAGGGTTCAATATCCTCGCTGCGTTCGACGCTAGCGACGATATCGTTGGACAGACGATATCGGGACTTCAAGTTCGGTCGATCTCCGAACTAAAAACGTCGGTTCAGAACCTTGACATAAAAATCGGCATCGTAACGGTTCCGATAGAACATGCACAGGAAGTGATCGACGCGCTGGTCGATGCTGGTATTCGGTCGATACTGAACTACGCTCCACTTTCTCCACAGGTACCAAAAGGCGTAACCGTGCGTGGCATCGACCCGGTACTTTCACTCCAATCGATGACGTACTACATTCGTTAGTGCTCAGGTCAACAACCGCAACCTGATCAGCATGTACCTGAGGTGTGCCGGGCGGGATTGGGATAGCGGAGCACCCGTAGAGCAGGTTCAATCACGCCAATTTGCTCTTGCCCGAGCGAGACGGGAGTTGTGTGTGGCTGGCAACATCTGCTCCTCATCGCTGTATGCCTCGCCCGGCACAGAACCTACCTCTCGAACCTACTGCCGCGAATTCGGTATTCGTCGTCCTCTTTGCAAACTCTTTGGATAACCAATATTTGTTAGGTGGCGTGTGGCGGGTTATGCTAGCTTAGGTTGCTGTGCTTGGAAGACCTATGATTCCACCTCGTTTTCCACCTCAATTCAGAGATAGGAGCCAATCGAACAGATGAGAACCATTAACACGTTCCCAAATTCCGTACTTATGGTCGCACCGACCAAGTAAAAGTCCTCCGGTATTGATCTGCTCGCAAGTATTTGCGAGCGCACCTTCTGCCCATGAATTCCTAAGGGCAAGCCATTAGCAACGGCAAGAAGCGCGTCAAGAGATTTCATTCTCCGGCAGGACCCCACCTAATCGGTGCATCAAGTCCAGCTGTAGCAGCGCGCTCTACGAATCAATTCGTAAATTCTCTCGAATATGCCACCCTCACAGGGCGTGCGCTGCGGCCAGTAATCACAAGCCAAACGCCGACGTTCACGAGGTTCGAGTTGAAAGCTACATATACCTACCCAGCCGCTGGTCCTGCATTCCGACCAGCAATCGTCTTCCGTCATACAGCGCCACCCGTGCGAAACGCTCCACTAAGCGAACGTGAGCTAGAGGTGGCCCGGCTGATCGCGGCCGGATACAGCAATAAGCAAATGGCGAGCGAACTGGGCATTAGCCACAACACAGTTGCACGTCACGTTGCCAACATAATGCGCAAGATGTCGGCAGGGAACCGGACTGAAGCAGTTCTCAACGCCATACGGCAGCAGCTAATTCCGTTTGGATAACCAGCATGAGCGTTGCTACTCCTCTCTCAGCGGGACAGGGTTGGGTTGAAGGAGGATGTGCCCTCAAACCTGACCTTCTCCCCCCGAGAGAAGCGACAGAATTGGCCATTGAGCAATCGCGGGAGTTAATATGTGGGAATGTCCAGCGGCGACCGACCTTCCGTAGAAGAATTGATGATCCGTGCCGAATCGATGAAACTTGATTCGGAAGGGGTGCGGAAGGCGTTTGAGCACCCCTCAGCACCCGAATTCGCTGATCAAACTTCAAGGTGGTTGCCGAACTCCGATAATGTCCACAAATTGTTGCTGGAAGCTATTCAGCGCCACATGCCAGTCAAGGGTCATGTTCTCGATCTCGGCGCAGGCACTGGTCGATTGACAAAGTTGATTCTTGAACAATTTCCGAGTGCTTCTGTGATAGTGGCTGATTACTCGACGACTATGCGACATTTCGCGGCGGCAGCGTTAGCTGACTACGATGACCGGGTGACTGTGGTTGATCTGGATATGTTCGCCAGTCTCTGGCCAGACTCCATCTGCGGGTTCGATGTGGTCGTGTCAGGGTTCGCCATTCACCACGGAAAATCCACCGAGGCGTACCGTCTTGTCTACCGAAGGATCAACGAAGTTTTGAACGATGGTGGACTTTTCATAAACTTGGACCATGTTGCAGGTGAAGATCGAAGAAGTTCAATCTCGAACGCTCAAAGCTGGCGTGATTTCCTTGACTTAGACGGCGGGATTGATTCGGATAAATTTATCCTGAGTTCTTACGCCGAAGATCGACCAATTCCGATTTCGACTCACAGGCAGTTGCTGCGAGAAACCGGCTTTGAGCAGATAGAGGTCCTTTGGGAGGACATGATTTTCGCTTTGTATATGGGGATCAAGAAATCAACACGTTGACCAAGATGGCGTCAATAGTGTTTTGAGGAACCAGATTTACGGGGCGGCAGATCTTGGGAGCAGTTGCGGGGTGTGCATTTACTACGTACTGCGGAGGTCACGAATCGAGTTCGGGGTGACGGGTTCGGGGCAGGCGGGGCTGGGATGACGGTGGTGAGTGGTTGGCGCGGCTGGGGTTGACGGTGACGAACACTCAAGGTGCTGTTGTGGGTTCTGAAGACTAAGAAAGCCCCGGCAAATAAACCGGGGCTTTCTTTACTCTCATATGAGATCTTGCGGTTAGCTCAATCCGCGCTCACGGCGTCTGCGCCCGAGCTTAACTCTTACCTGTGCACGTCGAACTGAGGCCATTGCACTTTCAAGATCGACATCAGCCGTGGTCGAGGCGATCCGTTCTTGAGCGCGCGCCAGAGCCGCTTCCGCACGATCGAGATCAATCGCATCGTCTCGCTCTGCGGCATCAGCAAGAATCGTGACCCGGTTGTCAGAAACCTCCAGAAACCCGCCCGTGAGCGCCAGCGAGACCGATTCACCATCCTGATCGAATCGCAGGATACCTGCATCAAGTGTCGAAATCATTCTTGCGTGAGAAGGCAACACCGTGAACTCACCGAGCCCGCCCGGCGCGACAACCGCGTCTACCTCGCCCGAAAAGGTTTCACCTTCGGCTGTTACTACTGCTAACTGAAGTTTGGCCATAACTAATCGATGTCCTCAGGAACCTTGCTACAAAGCTAACTTGCAGCCGAGGTCTCCTCCTGCATCTTCTTGCCTTTCTCCACCGCTTCATCGATCGTGCCTACCATGTAGAACGCCTGCACCGGCAGATCGTCGTGCTTGCCGTCGAGAATTTCCTGGAACCCACGAACAGTCTCTGCAACCGGAACGTATCGGCCTGGCATACCGGTGAACACTTCACCGACAAAGAACGGCTGAGTCAAATAGCGTTGGATGCGGTGTGCGCGCCCAACCGTGACCTGATCTTCCTCGGAAAGCTCTTCAATACCCAGAATTGCAATCACGTCTTGCAGATCTTTATAGCGCTGCAAAACTCGCTGGACGCCCTGTGCGACGTTGTAGTGATCTTCACCAACAAGCGCGGGTTCAAGAATCCTTGAGTTTGAAGCCAGCGGGTCGACTGCTGGGAACAGGAACTGCGCAGCAAGCGCACGGTCGAGCGAAACGTTTGCATCGAGGTGACCGAACGTTGTCACAATTCCGGGGTCGGTGTAGTCGTCGGCAGGAACATACACAGCCTGGAAGGAAGTGATCGAGCCGTCCTTGGTGGTCGTAATTCGCTCCTGCAGGTCACCAATCTCAGTCGAAAGTGTTGGCTGGTAACCAACTGCTGATGGCATCCTGCCAAGAAGCGCTGATACTTCCATTCCTGCCAGAATATAGCGGTAAATGTTGTCGACGAAAAGAAGGACGTCTCGCTTTTCTTCGTCACGGAAATACTCTGCCATGGTCAGGCCGGTGAGAGCGATACGTGCTCTAGTCCCCGGGGGCTCGTTCATCTGACCGAACACCAGTGCTGTGGAATCCATAACACCGTACTCGATCATCTCGTGCCAGAGGTCGTTGCCTTCACGCGATCGCTCACCGACACCTGCAAACACCGATACACCGGAATGTTCCTGGGCGATGTTGCGAATGAGTTCGGTAATGATGACAGTTTTGCCAACACCGGCACCGCCGTAGAGACCGATCTTTCCACCCTTGGCGAACGGAGTGATCAGGTCGATGACCTTGATTCCAGATTCAAGAACCTCAGTGGTTCCAGACTGTTCATCAAATGAAGGTGCCTTACGGTGAATCGGCCAACGTTCAGCGTCATCTGGAATTTTTTCGCCACCGTCGATTGGATCGCCAAGCACATTCATCAATCTGCCGAGCGAGACGGAACCCACAGGAACCATCACTGGCAAACCGGTGTCGGTAACCTCTGTCCCTCGAGCCAGACCTTCGGTCGCGCCGAGTGCCAGACATCGTGCCCAACTGTTTCCTACGTGCTGCTCTACTTCGAGCACAAGCCGCTCGCCCTCGTTTTCGAGTTCGACAGCCGAATAAATTACAGGCAGTTCATCGGCCTGGAACTCTACGTCAACGACGGTTCCAATTACCTGTACTACTTTGCCTTTACTACCCTTAGCCATTACTGAGGCTCTCCTGGTCTAGATATCCGCCCTTGCCCGGACGGCTATGGTTTTAGCCTTCCAGGGCGGCTACGCCACCCACGATGTCAAGAAGCTCGGCAGTAATCGATTCCTGCCTTGCTTTGTTCAAATCGAGAGTCAGCCCCTCGACAATCTCGTTCGCATTATCGGTTGCGTTCTGCATCGCGATCATACGAGCCGAATGCTCACTGGCAAACGCTTCAAGAATTCCGTGATACACCTGTGTTTCGATGTATCGCGGCACGAGCGATTCGAGCACATCACCAATGCTCGGCTCGTAGATGAAATCAAGTTCTTCCAACCTACCGATATCATCGTCACCACGGTGAGGCGGCTCTACCGGCAGTAGCTGCCTCGTTGTTATTTTCTGAACTGCGGTGTTGATGAATTTCGAATAGAGCAGCACCACACGGTCGACACGCTCAGCGCTGTACTCCTCAACAAGCATTCGCCCTACTGCGACGGTATCTTCTAGATCCGGGCGATCGGGCACCGAGAAACTTGCCTTGAGATCCTGTCCGGCGCGAGTCACGAATCGTTCGCCTTTACGTCCTACAGCGATTATCGAAACAGCACCTTCTGTTTCGTGAATGAATTTTGCAGCCGCACGCTGGAGGTTTCCGACGAGGGCACCGGCAAGACCACGATCGGGAGTGACCAGCAAGAGCAAAGTTCTTTCAACCGGTCGTACCTTCAGCAGGTCAACAGTCGGTGCGTCCTCATCTTTAGAGGCGAGAGCTGCAAGATCACCCAGTACGTCACGAATTCGATCTGCGTAAGGGCGACCCGCCTGCACCATGTTCTGGGCGCGGTTCATCTTAGACGCTGCAATCATCTGCATTGCGCCTGTGACTTTCGCTGTATTCGAAACCGATCTGATTCGGTCTCGTAAATCCTTGGTACTCGGCAATTCTTGTCTCTGTTAGTTTCTGGTCGTCACTAGAGGCTTACTGTTTGCTTGAAGGCCACAACTGCCTCATCGAGTTTCGCCTTATCATCATCACTCAGATCACCGGAATCAGCGATCGACTTCAATATTTCTGGCAGGTTGGCTGCGGCATAGTCGTGCCACTGTGCCTCCCAGGATCGAACATCCGTGACCGCTACATCATCGAGTGCGCCCTTGTCTGCAACGTACAGCACCGAAACCTGTGCTTCGAGCGATAGCGGCGAGTTCTCATCCTGCTTTAGCAGTTCGGTGAACCGGGCACCTCGCTCAAGTTGCCGTCGGGTGACTGCATCGAGATCGTCTGTCCCGAACTGGGCGAATGTCACAAGGGCTGCGTACTGTGCCATCTCAGCCTTGAGTGACCCAGACACCGCCTTCATTCCTTTGGTCTGCGCTGAAGATCCCACACGTGTAACAGAAATACCCGAGTTCACTGCAGGTCGAACACCTGAGTTGAACAGGTCTGGCTCAAGGAAGAGCTGACCGTCGGTAATCGAAATAACGTTCGTAGGAACATAAGCCGAAACGTCACCAGCCTGAGTCTCAATGATCGGCAGCGCTGTGATCGAACCACCACCGGCCTCTGGATTCAGTCGCGCCGCCCGTTCGAGCAAACGCGAGTGCAGATAGAAAACGTCACCAGGGTATGCCTCACGGCCCGGTGGTCGCCGGAGTAGTAGTGACATTTGCCGGTATGCCCAGGCATGCTTCGTGAGATCGTCATAAACGATTAGCACATCCTTGCCCTGTGCCATGAAATATTCGGCTATAGCGCAGCCTGTATAAGGAGCGAGGTACTGCATCGCTGCGGGGTCTGAGGCGTTGGCAGTCACAACCACAGTGTTGTCGAGTGCACCGTTGTCCTCAAGACGAGTCACAACCTGGGCGACCTTCGATGCACGCTGACCGATGGCGACGTACACGCCAATGATCCCACTATTCTTCTGGTTGATGAGGGCGTCGATACAGACCGAGGTCTTGCCGGTTGCACGGTCGCCAATGATGAGTTCTCGCTGCCCTCTGCCAACCGGGACCATTGCGTCGACGATCTTCAGGCCGAACTGCACCGGTTGGTCGACCGACTGTCGCGCTCCAACACCCGGGGCAATTTTTTCTACTGGGTACAACTCCGATGTTGCGATAGCTCCCTTGCCATCGATCGGAACTCCCAGCGAGTCGACGACTCGCCCCTTCATCGCATCTCCGACGGGAACTTCGATAATCCGACCAGTGCTGCGAACCTCGTCACCCTCTTTAATTTTGATGTAGTCACCGAGAATCACTGCACCAACGCTGTCCTCTTCGAGGTTCAACGCCAGTCCAAAAATATTGCCCGGGAACTGGAGCAACTCTGAGTACCGGACTCCTGAGAGACCGTGTATTCGAGCCGTGCCATCCATGGCTTCGACAACGGTTCCGACATCAACTTGTGTGATGTCGCCACCGAATTCCTCTATTTGCCTCTTGATAACTGAGGCTATGTCCTGACCTCGTACTGCCATTGGACTCTCTCTCCGGGTTGTACCCGTCTTGTTGCTCTAGTGGCCTTATCGATCGGCCGTTATTTCGTCCCGTGTGGGTTCTATTAAGGCCTTAATCGACTGGCCGTTCGGCCAACGAATTCCGCATCGCCCGTAACTGTGTGCGTGTACTCCCATCGATCAGACGGTCGCCGATTTTCGCCACGACTCCTCCGATAATGCTGGAATCCACACTCTCAGAAATTTTCACTTCACTACGTCCCACTAACTTCGCCAACCCTGCAGCCAACTGGTCGCGTTGGGCGTCGTCGAGTGCAACTGCCGTAACAACGTCGGCTCTTGCGATACCGCGGTGCTCATCAGTCATCTCTTTGAATACACGGTACATATCCGCAAATTTCGAGATGTCGCGGTTTACCGTCATCAGGTTCACCGTGTTCCGAACCAACAGGTCTACATCCGCCAGAAGCTTGCCGATACCGTCGAGCTTTGCGCTGTCAGGTATCTGCGGAGCATCGAGAAAAGCCAGCACATCCGAGTCACCCAGGATTCCAGCCACTTTCGTCAGGTCATCTTCCCAACGGTCGAGGCTGTTCTCTTTGGCCAACTCGAAAGCTGCCTGTGCGTATCTTCGTCCGGTTGCTGCCATTGCTAGTTCAGAGTTCCCTTGTTGGGGCTCTCTAGTTCTTCCTCTCGCTCAGTCCTTCTTCCAGCACCCTGTTTATAAGGCTGGAGTGCGACTTCGCATCAAGTGATCCTTCAACGATTCGTTCAGCAGCCGTGATGGCAAGACTCGCAAATTCCTTGCGTACTTCTTCCACAGCGGCATCTCTCTCGCGTCCAATTTCAGTCCTTGCTCGATCGAGCATCGTCTCGACCTCTTCACGGGCACGAATCTGCTCTTGTTCGCGAAACTTCGAAGCTGCATCACGTGCCTCAGCAACAATCTTTTGGCCTTCTACCTGGGCTGAAGCGATCTCCGCTTCCACCCGTTCAGCCGACGACGCTGCTTCGAGACGCGCTGTCTCAGCCGCTTCCAAACTTTCCTTGATTTTCTGAGCACGACTGTCGAGCATGCCCATAATCGGGCCGTACGCGAGCTTGTACAACAAGAAAAACAGGATCAGGAAGCTAACCAACTGAGTTAGCAACTGCTGAAGTGTTATTCCAAGCGCTTCCATTTTCGTTCCTTCTATCGGTTATGCCGCCGAGATACACATGATCCCGCCGTCACCGGCCCGCTAGCGACTCAGAGCAATCAGGCGATAGCCATCGTGCCCGTGAGTCACGCGGTTTCCGATTTCTTTAGACGAATAGGATGATGATCGCCACAACCAAAGCATAAATAGCGATGGCTTCTGCGAACGCAAGGGCAAGAATCATGTTCTGCTGAACAGGACCAGTAGCCTCGGGGTTTCGGCCCAGAGCTTCCATTGCCTTACCTGCCAACAGACCGATAGCGAGGGCTGGGCCAAGTGCGCCGAAGCCAATTGCTATTGCTGCTGCCAGAGGCTTTATTGCATCTGCTTCCAACTGATTTCTCCTAGTAACTTCGTTCTATGCGTCGGTGGCCAATCACGACGATTTCTCATGTCGCCCACCACGCCTCATTTAAGAAGACCTCTGTGCTCAGTGATCCTCCGCGTGGCTGTCGTGATCACCGTGACTCGCGACCGCCATGACGCCAAATACAAGTGTGAGCATTGCGAAGATGTACGCCTGGATAACGCCCACAAACAATTCCAGACCCATGAACGGAATAATTCCTATAACCGGCAACAGGAATGCCATCGCTATAAGTAAAATCTCGCCGGCAAACATATTCCCGAAAAGCCGGAATGTGAAGCTGATCGTTCGTGTCAGTTCACCAAACCCCTCCAGCACACCAACAAATGTTGAGATCGGCCCTTTTTTCAATGGGTTTACTAAGAACTTCCCACCGTAACCACGAACACCAAGAGCCCTGAATCCCCACACCTGAACTGTGAACATCGCAACTATAGCGATGGCGAGAGTTGTGTTGATATCGGTGCTGGCGCCACGGAGGTAAGGAACTAGAAGCCCAACCGTTTTACCCTGGAACATGTAAGTGGTTTCATTGGAACCACCCTCATCGTAGATAAACACGTCTTTCACAACGCCGACTTCAATGTCGTGCTTGATGCTCTCAAGAGCTTCGACACCTGATAGATCTGCACCACTCTTCACAGCAGCTTTGATATCTTCGAGATCTTCCGGGGTATAGGTAATTATGGCGTGTAGCGGAACCCGAGCCTGCTCACCGCGGCCCAGCGGGACGATCGCACCATCGAACGCCACGAAAGTATCGTTGCCGGATTTTTTGAGCAGGCCAACCAGGGCGAGAGCCTCCACCTGCTCCGGGCTGTAGTCGGGTTGAGCTTCCGCAATCTCAGCTTTGGAATCTACGATGTGGAGTTCTACCCATTCTTCGATATTTTCG
The DNA here is from genome assembly GCA_024275195.1 of Chloroflexota bacterium. Classification (GTDB taxonomy): domain Bacteria; phylum Chloroflexota; class Dehalococcoidia; order Lucifugimonadales; family Lucifugimonadaceae; genus Lucifugimonas. Next base: position 49,744 of record JAJRZP010000159.1, read on the forward strand.
ATTCTTCCAACAGAGCCGACACCGGGGAGAATTCCGACCCAGTTGATAATCATCACGACAAGGAAGATGGTCGAGACGAGTGCCAGGAACCTGCGACCCGCCTTAGGGGTGCCGCCAGCAACGCCATCGACCGTATTACTGAAGAACTCGTAAATCATCTCCATCAGGTTTTGCCAACCTGATGGAACATCTTTCGGCTTTCGACCCGCTCGCCATGCGACGAAGAGCAGTAGTGATCCGCCGAACCAGAACATGATTGTTGAGTTCAGGAGCGG
>JAJRZP010000160.1 GCA_024275195.1 Chloroflexota bacterium
GTAGCCGCGCAACGAGGTAGACAGAGAACATGATTGCAGCACGCGTCACCGAAGGGCTGAACCCCGCGAGAGCTGCGTAGATCCAGACTCCCAGACCCGGTGCCAGCAGGTAGATCTGTCGTTGACGACCCAGCACCCAGACCGAAATCACCATGATGATTCCACCGATCATGGCGATGTGGAGCCCAGAAATCGCCAGAACATGCGAAAGCCCGGAGGCACGGAAACTGTCGATAGTTTCCGGTAGTAGTTTTGTTCGGTCTCCGACCAGCAACGCTGCTGCAAGTCCACCAGATTTCGTGTCGAGAGTATCGGTCAAAGATTGCGAGATTCTTGAACGAGAATTGGCAACCATCGATCTGATCGAGTTTCCGTTACCTGTTTCCACCAACTCGACGCTGGAGGTGGAGATAAGCCCGGCGATGTCGTCACGGTCGGGAGTAAGGATGAACCTGCCTGAGAACCGATACGAGTCACCGTACCTGAAATCGTTCGAACGGCGATTTGAGTTGGAGAGATCATGAAGTCGATTGGTGTATACGTCGACCATGAACCGAGGTCTTGTGTCGGATGATGGTTCGATTTCCAGCCGGAGACGAACGCGTTCTTTCGACGGTGCAGGATCGCTGAGCAACAGGCCTTCGAGTGAAACCCGTTCTTCATTCCTGGGTATTTCGCTCCACGGAATGGCGAGCGACGAGTCATCAGCGGTGATTGCGCGAACCATTCCGAGCATAAAGAGCAGGAGCAAGACTGCAACAGCAACGTATCTGCGAGCGAATATGGCCGCTGCAACTATCAGCGAGCCAGCGATCAAAACCAATACGATTTCTTGACTCGCAGGAGTCGCATTCAGCGCACTTACGCTCGCGATTCCAAGCGTGAACACGATCGTTGCTCTTAGCAGTTTCACGGTTGAATTACGTAGTCGCGTATTGACTCGATCGTTGCTGCTCCGATTCCGCTGATCGCCAGCAGATCGTCTACCGAGTTGATCAGGTTATTGGTGCGCCATTCGATTATTGAACTGGCTCGAACAGCTCCGATGCCGGGAAGTGCAACCAGTTGTTCTTTGGTCGCGGTGTTGAGGTCAACTTCGCCCACCGTTTTGCCTGTTGTGAAGGATGCGTCAGGGACTTCAAATGGAGAGCTTCCCCCTCTGTTGCCTTCGATACTGGTGTTGGAAAGTGCTTCGTTGGCGTCAAGGAGCGTAGGGATTACAACTTTTACACCATCTCGAACCCGGAGTGCGAGGTTGATCCGGTTCGTATCAGCATCCGGAGTGAGCCCACCGGCGATGTCGATCGCATCGTTGATGCGTGGCTCTCCTTCCAGCGAGTACACACCGGGTCGAATGACTTCGCCCGAAACCTGAAACGTCACTGGTGCCGGTGGCGGGATGAGAATTTCGACGCCTACCTGCTCTGTGTCTCGACTCACCCACAACGTTATGACCACAGTGATCGCTACGACACCGGCCAGCGCCACCGCCTGGAACAGACGGCTGTTTGTTCCGTTGGTGCCAGCAACAGGCTTCGCATCGACTGCTCGCTGGTTTTCGTATTGATCAGTCACTCACACGATCTCCATTTATGCGATGGTGCAACGAGGCGTGAGTATGACACAAAATTATTGATGCCGACGAATATCAGGTACAGCGTATGAGATTCGAGAGAATGACCGGGGTGTACAAGCGGAGCTACTTTCCTGTGGCGAGAATGACTGGATAAAGGTCGGTTCTGGTATTCGATCGATCTCCAGAACTACGCAGCGCGCAATTAGCAGGTATTCGCCTGTGGTTTCGAGGCGTGCGACAGCCTAGAATGCATCCCAAACTGGCGGACCGACGACCAACCCCTCGCTCACAATCGACACCACAAAGAAAGCCCGGCACATAAAAATGAAGATCGAGAAGATAGAAGTAACTACGTTCAAGACGACTACGAAGCAGGTCCACGACACCGACGGTCATTCTCATCCGGGCCCAGAGCACGACACCAACATGGCGTTGCTGACTATCACCGATGATGAAGGGCATTCGGGATATTCATTTGGTTCGCCCGAAGCTTTACGGCCCTACATCATTGAAAATTTCGTGAAAAAAGTCTTCGTGGGTGAAGACCCGATGGACCGTGAAAAGCTATGGATTAATCTGGCGAAATGGCAAAGGGGTAGTGGAGCGAACCTGACGGACCGTTCAATAGCTGTCGCAGAGATGGCTTTGTGGGACCTCGCTGGCCGGGCGCTGAACACACCGGTCTGGAAGATGCTGGGCGGCTACCGTGACAGGGTCGCTGCTTATGGATCGACCATGTGTGGTGATGAAATGGAAGGTGGTCTCGCCACTCCCGAGGACTACGCAAACTTCGCTGAGTGGATGGTCAATCGCGGATACAAGGCGATCAAGCTGCACACCTGGATGCCACCCGTTTCTTGGGCTCCGAGCGTAAAGATGGACATCAAGGCGTGCGCCGCGGTTCGAGAAGCTGTTGGCCCCGAGTTTCCTCTCATGCTTGATGCGAACCACTGGTATTCGCGTATGGACGCGCTCGAACTGGGGAAAGGCATTCAGGATCTCGGGTACCACTGGTATGAAGAGCCAATGGACGAGCACTCGACCGAATCGTACCGTTGGCTCGCTGAGCAACTGGAAATTCCGGTAATCGGCCCTGAATACGCCTATGGAAAGTTTCACACCCGGGCGGAGTGGATCGCGAGCAAGGCGTGTGACATCGTCCGAGTCGGTGTCGCAGATGTAGGTGGTATTGGCCCAAGCATGAAAACTGCCCACCTCGCTGAGTCGTTCAACATGGATTGCGAAATTCACGGCGGTGGTGCCGGGAACCTGGCGGTTATCGGGGCGATCTCAAACACCACCTGGTACGAGCGCGGATTACTGCATCCGTTCATAGATCACGATGAAGTTCCACCTCACCTCAACAGCATTGTCGATCCGATGGATTCCGACGGAATAATCCTGATGCCGACACTCCCGGGTCTGGGCGAGGACATCAATTTTGATTACATCGCCGAACGTAAAGTTTCGACACACTAGGTCTCGAGCGACCGGGCATACTGCACGGCTTATCACGGCGTAATTTCGTTGTTGGGTCTTGTTGCACGTCTAGTCACTCGTATAATTGGCGGCTGGCTAGTTCATCCGGCCGCAACTGAAGTGCAGTTACTTATTTGAGCTGACACGCCCGCGCCTTCCGCATATTGAGTAGTTCAATGCGCAGAGGTTGCGGGCGTTGTTACATATTGGGAGAAAAAATCATGACGCAACAGACCTGGGCATTCCTCGGTGGGAAGCAAGTTCCCGAAGAGGACGCGAAGGTAGGCGTCAAGACTCATGCCCTGCACTACGGTACGGCGGTGTTCGAAGGAATTCGTGGTAACTGGAACGAGCGCCTCGGCAAGGTTGCCATCTTTCGATTGAAAGAGCACTATGAGCGGCTTCTTCGTGGTTGCCAGATTCTTCGAATCGAACTTCCGTACTCAGTTGATGATCTCTGCAAGATCACGACTGACCTTCTTGAGAAAAACGGATTCAGCGAAGACGTGTACATCCGCCCGCTTGCATACAAGGGGCAGGAGCTGGTGGCCAACCTCAATCTCAACTCCCTCGATGACGAGTTCATGCTCGTCATACTGCCGTTCGGTTCGTACATAGACAACAGTCGGCCATTGCGGTGCCAGACTTCATCGTGGCGTCGGCCCATGGATTCTTCGATGCCGACCGGAGTCAAGATTTCAGGTCTGTACACAACGAGCATTCTGGCAAAGACGGAAGCACTGGCTGCCGGGTATGACGAGGCGATACTGCTGAATCAGGATGGATCGGTATCCGAAGGTTCGGGTGAGAATCTGTTCATGATTCGAGACGGAGTCATCAGCACCCCGGCCGAGACCGACAATTGCCTGCTTGGTATTACCCGAGACTCGGTCATCCAACTCGCCAAGAACGAGCTTGGCCTGGATGTTGTTCAACGCCACATTCATCGCTCTGAGCTGTATCTCGCCGATGAAGTTTTCCTGACTGGTACCGCTGCGCACCTTACCTCGGTTGGAGAGTTGGACAATCGCAACATCGGTACGGGCGACACCGGGCCAATAACCAAAAGTCTTCAGGATCTGTACTTCTCAACAGTAGTTGGCGATAACGACAACTACGCAGAGTGGTGCACCATGGTTACGCCGTCGGGCGGTTAGTTTTGTCACGGTAATATTCAGATTTCCAGAGCAAAAGAGCAGAGCAAGGAAGACGAAGTGAATACCGACCCGAGCGTGGTGCAGGCTTTGTTTGCGGGTCACTACTTTTTGTTCGCATTTTTAACGGCTCTGGGAACGCTACAGATTGCAGTTTCCAACGCCGGGACTCGTGGACTCTGGCTAACATCTCGGGCAGGTATCACGCGATGGGTGGGTATCGCACTGATCCTCGCTGGAATAGCGATCTTTTTCTTGCAGCCGCTGTGGGTTGATGGTCCATGGGCTGCCGGGAGCGTCGAAGCAGATTCCCTGACACGCGAGTGGGGCAAATCCAGTTGGGATGAGTTCGCAGGTGCTCGAAACGTCAACGATATACACGGTGGTCTCGACGGCACGAAACAGGCGATCTTGTTTCCACTTGCAGCAATATCTGCGTTCATCGTGTCGGCGATAGCCGGGACTTTGAATGTCCAATTTTTTACCAGGACCAGGCGACGTGACGAGGGTGATCAACACCCAAGAATTACAGATGGGCTTGAAGGACTGGAAAGTCGTTCATATTTCTTGAATCTGCCAGTCTCCATGAGGCAGTTCAGATCAGAAATTGGTGAGTACTGGCGGAACGGGCTAGAAGATGCCGACCGGTGGAGCGTCGTTAAGGCATTATTTGGAAGGTCGCCCAGATGAGCGCGATCGATCTGAACATAGTTCTCTGGTTGAACGGCTTCTCTGGCAACGTGAAGCTCTTTGACGATTTTATGCGAGTGGTAGCCAGCGACTACTTGATGCCCCTCGTTTTTTCGCTGGTAATGTTTGGGCTGTGGTTTTCAGGGAAGACTCCGCGGGAGCGGGTCAGGTATCAGCTAACGATGCTGATGGGGATCAGCGCGCTCGCGATCTCAAATGTTGTCGTGTGGCTGATCAACATCACGTGGAACCGTCCACGACCCTTCGTGGAGTATGGAGACCAGTTGAATCTGTTGTTCTACCCACCCACAGATCCATCGTTTCCAGCGAACCCTGTTGCTGTGGGATTTGCGGTTGCAACCGCGGCGTGGACGATCAATCGAACGTTCGGTGGGTGGATGTTTGCGGCGGCGACACTCTTCGGATTTTCTCGGCTTTATGCCGGTGTTTTCTATCCCACCGACATCATCGGTGGAGCGGTTGTTGGTGTTGCAATATTCTGGTTTACAACCTACCTCCGACGATTACTTGAACCGCTGGTAACGGGGTTCGTTCGGCTCATCCGCGGTTTGTCAGCCGCCTAGCCAGTCGGAATCTCCGCTTCCATCTCCGGCGAGTTCGATCTGATACCGGATTACTAACCTCGATTTGTGGCATCCGCATCCAACTCCTTCGAAGTCGTGGACTGGAAATTCGTTCACGTTGTGGCGACCGACCTTCGAGAATCATGTCGGGGTTCGTCTCGAATAGATCAACCGCTTCACGGTCGCCGACAAGTTCCGACACGATATCGAATGCTTCGCTCATAATCGGTGATCGGGGAGACCTTTCACTGTGCATTTCAGAAGAAATGACGTGAGCCATGCCCCTGCGGACAAACTGTTCGGCCGCTCTGCGTGCGCCACTACCGTTGAGCCCGGTCAGGCTGGCTGTGGCAATTTGGACAATAACGCCATCATCGATCAAATGTTGCAGTCGTTTCGGATTTCGCTGAAATTCGATGTTACGTTCCGGGTGTGCCAGAACTGGTACCAGACGTTGAGTTATCAGTCGGCCGATTACATCTTCTATGTAAAGAGGGAGACGGTTGTACGGTGGCTCGACGAGGAGAAACCGTGTTCTATTCAGGGTTATCGCGTTTTCTGTATTCACCAGGTCAGGCAGTGAGGTATCGAGCCGGTGACTCATACCGGTCAAAATGCGAACCGATGGCGAGTTTCTGCGAACCGAGTCGCTACGCAGGGCGGCATTGAGAGTGTCGGTAAGCTCCCTGATAATCCTGCTAGATTTATGCTCCAACTCCATGTCACGAAAGTGCGGAGTCGCCACAATCACGTCAGTCCCGTCGCGTGCGGCCATACGAGCCATCGTAAGGCTTTCCTCAACTGTCACTGGCCCATCATCGAGTCCGGGCAGTATGTGGGCGTGAATATCGACTCTTGGCAATTCGTTGTCGCTTTTTTCAGGTACGAGCAGTTAGTCGGCGGAACGTCTCACCATATCGAAAGCCGTAGCTAGCAGCAGCATCCGTGTGACGACCTCTCAGTCGGGTGTCCATTTCAGAGCCGAAAGAAAGACCGGCAATCTGACTCTCGTGTCTGGCAAGAGCATTGATTTTAGTATCCACAGAATCGGTGACGTCGACAATCACATCTGGCGCATCAGAACCCCAAAAAAACAGGTGTTTCACTTTGTGGGGCTGAATGTCCCCAACGAGTTGTTCAGGGAAGTGCAGATGGTCGCGGGCGTAAGGGTATATCGCGTCCTGGACGGTGATTCCCGCATGCCGGTGATCGCGGTGCTGGAACCCGTTTACACGATGCTGGTCGTGCGTGAACACAACTTCTGGTCGGTATTTACGCAAGGCGTGAACAATCTCGCCAAGAAATACACGGTCGGCCTCAAGTTCGCCGTCCGGATGATCAAGTACTGCAATGTCAGCTACACCGATCACATCGGCCGCGGCGCGTTGTTCTGCCGCCCTGATTTCTACGATCCGCTCCGAGGTCATATCGGCATCGTTGCTGCCGCTGCTCCCGGTAGTGCACTGAACGTATGTGATCTCACATCCCTGAGACGCCCACAGCGCTGCGGTTGCACCCGCGCCGATCTCGGCGTCATCCGGGTGAGCGAATATCACCATCGCTCTCTCCGGTACCTGGTCGATAACTTCGTATTTCGTCACCCGATTCGGTGTCGAAAAAGGGTATGTCATAGATTCTCCCGCTCAAGTCGGTCGTCCTCAACGTTCTGCGTAAGGCAACACAGCATATCGAGTAACGAAACGTAATCGGTGATTTCGGAGGGAAACGCCACGGACAATCAATTGTGGAGCTAGACTTTAATGCTGCGCTTGAATCTGGACTAGAGATTCATCGAATTATCGATAGCAAGTTACAAGTTAACGGAGTCCGTGTGCAGAGGCACGGTACAACGCTGAATTGGAGATCCCATGTCGGCAATCGCCACCTTTGATCCTGAGATCGCGAAAGTTATCGAGAATGAACAGCGACGCCAGAGGGCTCAGTTGGTGATGATTGCTTCCGAGAACTACGCCAGTTCTGCGGTTCTCGAGACCGGAGGGTCGGTACTCACCAACAAATACGCTGAAGGTTATCCGGGCCGTCGCTACTACGCTGGTTGTGAAAACGTTGACGTAAGCGAGCAGTTGGCGATAGATCGAGCGATGGAACTGTTCGGCGCCGAGCATGCCAATGTGCAACCACACTCGGGGTCGCAAGCGAACATGGCGGCATTTTTTACTCTGGCAAACCCCGGCGATCGAATTATGGCGATGTCACTCGATCACGGTGGACACCTGACACACGGATCGCCGGTTAACTTTTCAGGCAAGCTTTATGAGTTTGGCCACTACGGTGTAGATCCCGATACTGAGGCACTGGATTACGGTGCTGTACAGAAACAGGCAGAAGAGTTCAAACCGGCAATCATAATCGCTGGCTATACCGCCTATTCCATGACTATCGATTTCAAGCGGTTTAGAGATATCGCCGATTCTGTCGGTGCCTATTTGCTGGTGGATATGGCGCACATCGCCGGGCTGATCGCCGGTGGTGCGCACCCTTCACCAGTTGAGTACGCCGATATCGTGACCAGTACGACTCACAAGACCTTGCGTGGCCCACGAGGAGCGATGGCACTTACGAAGAAAGAACTCAGGCGGAAATACAACTCGGCAGTATTCCCGAATATGCAGGGCGGACCTATGGAGCATGTTATTGCCGGTAAGGCGGTCGCCTTCAAAGAGGCCATGCAACCCGAGTTCAAAAACTATGCCCATCAAGTCGTCCAAAATGCCAAAGCGCTCGCCAGCGGGCTCTCTGCCGGCGGTCTTCGCATAGTTGCCGGAGGTACCGACAACCATATGATGCTCGTCGATACCCGACCACTTGGACTGACAGGCCGGGATGCTGAGGCGGCCTTGATCGCCTCAGGCCTGGTGGTCAACAAGAACGCCATACCGTTTGACCCCGAACCGCCGATGGTTACTTCAGGAATTCGAATTGGAACCCCCGCGTTGACCTCGCGCGAATTGGATGTTGCTGACATGGAGAATGTTGCCGGTTATATTCTCGAAGCATTGAGCGCACATGCCGACGCCTCCAGATTGTCGAAACTAAGTGCTGAAGTCGAAAAATTCGCGTCGAAATTCCCTGTACCGGGACTCGACTCGTAATCGGTGTCGCGGCCGAATTATGACAATGGATTTGGAACTGACGATTTGGTCTGTGAAAATGGTGACTGACGCGCGGTGATCGCGTGATAGACTGAATCGGTTTCGCGTAAATTTAGAAGAACACGGTGGATCGTTGAGAAAGTACGAATTAGTTTGGATTCTCGGTAGCGACGCTGATGAAGATCAGGGTGCCGAGTCCGTAGAGAAAATCACTTCACTTGTAACCGATATCGGTGGTGAAATTTCAGGCACCGATGTATGGGGCAAGCGCACTCTTGCTTACCCGATTCAGAAGAACACCGAGGGTTACTACCTGCAGGCAAACTTCGAGATCGACGGTGCAAAGGCTCCAGAGATTGAACGTGCAATTGGTGCCGATCAATCGATCATCCGACATCTTCTGGTTCGCGATGAGATCAAGCCGGTTGTAGTCGCAGACGCAGCCGAGTAGAGTCTGACTTCCAGTCAGGCACGGACGATTTTCAATTGAGTCTTAACCAGATACTCCTCATAGGCCGGGCAGGTAACGATCCCGAGATGCGTTACACGCCGAGTGGCACGCCAGTTACGAGTTTCAGCCTTGCTGTAAATAACAACCGGCGCGACCAGAACGGTGAATGGACTGAAGAGACCGAATGGTTCCGAGTTACGGCCTGGGAGCGTCAGGCGGAATCGGTGAATCAGTATCTGGCGAAAGGCCGACGAGTGTTTGTCGATGGCCGATTGTCTACGCGTCAATATACGAGCAGCTCGGGCGAAGCCCGAACATCGCTGGAAGTACGAGCGTTCAAGGTAGTGTTCCTCGACTCTCCTGGTGGTGAATCAACCGGCGCCGGTGCACCACCGGAAGCCCAATCTTATTCAGCGGGTTCATCAGGGGCATCAAGCTCAGACACTCCCGCCGCAAATAACCCATCTGAAGACGTGGAGGAGCTGCCCTGGTAGCAGTTTCCATGTGGAGCAAGTCTGGCAAGTGGCCAGATGGTTCCAAGGTCCATTCCGCGAGGTAATAAATGACAACCCCCCGAACAACCCAAGGCGGTGGCCGCCCAACATTTCGACGCGGAGGCCGACGCCGCCGGCAGTGCTTTTGCAAAGAAAGTACGGTCGATTACAAGGATGTATCGAGCATCCGCCGATTTATAACTGACCGTGGCCGTATTGAAGCCGGTAAGAAATCGGGCAACTGTGCAAAGTGCCAGCGAACTCTAACTACTGCAATCAAGCGCGCACGTCATCTGGCGTTACTGCCATATGCCCCGGACCACTTACGAGTGACTGGTGCCATATCGACAAGTAGCAAGATTTCTGAAGAAGAAAAAGAAGTTGCCGATGAGAAGGTAGCTGAGACTTCAGATGCACCAGAATCGTCAGAAGTCGCCGCCGTTTCGGAAGACGCACCAACGACGGGTGAGGCTGAATCTGAAGCACCCGCGGCTGAAGCTGGCGACGCAGAAGAATCTGAAGCAGACGAAACCGAAGCCGATGCGGATGACGTTTCAACTGACGAGAGTTCTAAGGTAGCAGATGGGGCTCCCGAATCCGAAGAATCAAAAGCCGACAGCTCTGATGAGGAAGACAAGTAGTCTCTTCTAGCTGGCGGCTCAACGTTGGTGAGGTTGGAGATTCGCTATTAATGTGACTCTGGCCGCCGCATTAGCAAGTGCCGAAAATGTCAACAGAAGATCGTAACGACGAACAATATAATCCGGCTGAATGGCAATTGCCGGAAATGTCACCAAAAGATGATGACGAGGACCAAGCCAAGCCAGACGTAGTCGAGACCCCTATCCCTGACTACGAAGCCGGGCGACGAAGCATCACCGTTCGTGGCGGCAAAACTCGCCGCCAGATGGTGGACGAAAAACGTCGACTACAGTTGAAGGCGCGCCCGTTTCTCGTTATATCGGTTGTCGTGCTGATCGGTCTCCTCACGATACCGGTATACGCGTATTTCCAGAATTTCGTGTTCCCGCCCCGCGAACTTGCCTTGAGGGTTGAAGGCACCGAGTACACACGCGGCGATGTAGTTAACTTCATCCGGTTCAATCAACGGATGAGCGAGAACCTCGGCGTCCCGTTTGAGATCGGCAACTCGCTATTTGACGCACTCCAGACGTTGCAAGAGAACGAGCTTGCGTTCCAGCTTGCTCCGAAGAACGGAATTACGGTTACTGCGGAGGAAGTGGACGAGAGGTTAGACACTATTCTGGGATTTGTAGCTGTAACCGTCGCTGAGAGGGAATCCCGGGAGTACAAAGATAACTTAGAGGAAGCCAAGCGCCAGTTTATCCAACGCATCGGTATTGATGAAGTTATATTTCGCGACTTTATACGGAAAAGCATGTTCAAAGAGCGACTTCGCGGTGTGGTAGCCGAACAGATTCCTCGCGTTCAGGCGCAGGTTCATATGTACGAGATCATCAAACTCGACAACGACCCGGAAGAGAGACGGGCGATAGAACGCGATCTCGTCTCTGGTATGCCGATCGAGAGCATTGTGCTGAAGCAGTCTGAGGATCCAAACGTGAGGCGAGATCTCGGCAATCGCGGTTGGACTCCATTCGGTATCACTCCCGAGATAGATGCATTGCTATTTGGACTCGACGGTGACGGCAATCGCCTGCTTCCCATTCGCACGCCAAGCAGCCCTCGATTCGACGAAGAAAATGGCTGGTGGAGTTATCTGGTCGTAGAAGAAGTGCAGGATGCTCGCGAAGTGGATGAAGAGAGTTTTGAGGCTCTGACCACTCGTGCATTGACCATATTCTTCAACGAAGAGCGCGCCAACTTCGATCTCTATATGGTTCTTGATAGCGAAATATTCGATTGGGTGAATGCTCAGGTACGGCTCTCTGCATTGATACCTACACCGACTCCAGTGCCGTTTGGATTTGGAACAGGTCTTCAGGGCGGTCCATAGCAAATGTCGTCATCAGCACGGATGGATGTTCGGAGTATCGGTATAGGCCTACTTGGGCTTGGTGTCGTGGGGTCGGCCGTGGCAAAAGCTATCATCGAGCGACATCGTTCAACTGATCCGAACATCCCGCTTAGAGTCGCCTCCGCAGTAGTGCGTGATCCATCACGTAAGCGAGGAGTTGACCTCGACCCGTCGACTGTTTCGACGAATATTGAATCTATTATTGCCAACCCGGAAGTCGATATCGTGGTCGAACTCATGGGTGGAGAAGACCCGGCTTTCGGCTACATGGCTAGCGCGCTCAAAGCAGGCCAGCACGTAGTCACAGCCAATAAAGAGGTGATGGCGAAGCGCGGCAGTGAACTATTAGCAATTGCCGCCGAGAACAACGTTCAACTGTGCTATGAGGCGAGTGTTGCAGGTGGAATACCAATCATCGGTCCGCTGATTAACGATCTCACTGCGAACAAGATCCAGAGTGTCCGCGGAATTATCAACGGCACAACTAATTTCATCCTGACAAAGATGGCGCACGAAGGTGCCGACTTCGACGACGTCCTGTCAGAAGCGCAGGCGCTTGGCTACGCTGAAGCCGACCCATCGGCAGATGTCGATGGCTTCGATGCACTCTACAAACTTTCTGTACTGGCTCGACTGGCATTCCATACCGAAGTACCGCTGGATGTCATTCATCGAGAAGGAATACGTGAGGTTCACGCAAAGGACTTCCGATACGCCAGCGAACTTGGTTACACAATCAAACTTCTCGCGGTGGCGCAGGCGAATTCCGATTCAGGAGTGCTTGCCCGCGTTCATCCAGCATTGATTCCGCTGGAAGTCCCGATGGCGTCGGTGAACGGCGTGCTGAATGCTGTCGAGGTTGAAGGCGACCTTGTCGGTTCGCTGTGGTTTCAGGGGCCAGGTGCAGGCCCGAACCCGACCGCCAGCGCGGTGATGGGAGATATTCTTCGGATTGCCAGAGGATCTTCGAGCGTCAGGTCCAACTCGACAACGCCGGAGCCGTTTGAGATTGCCGCGATGACCGATCATGTATGCCAGTACTACCTCCGCTTGACCGCATCGGATCGACCCGGCGTGCTTGCCAGTGTTGCAAAGATACTGGGCGACGCAGACATTAGCATCAACTCAGTCCTGCAAAAAGATACCGACATAGAGAATGGTCACGCCGATCTAGTCATAATGACTCACCCGGCGCGAGAGTCTAATATGCAGAGTGCCGTGAGCTCGATAAAAGAACTCGATACCGTGCTTCGGTTCGACAGCCTGCTGCGTGTCGAAACTTACGGCGACCGAACTTAGTGAACGGTCGATAAGTAGCATCGAGTATTGACTCGACTTGATCAGGAGCGATCTTCTCGGTGATGACGATGCCCGGCGTAATAGACAGGTACCGTGAGTTTTTACCTGTCACCGATGCAACCCCGGCGGTCTCGCTTGGAGAGGGGACAACGCCCCTCGTGCGATCGCAGAACATCGGCGATTCACTTGGGTGTAAGGACCTTTATTTCAAACTTGAGGGCTGTAACCCGACAGGATCATTCAAAGACCGTGGCATGGTCGTGGCGGTCGCAAAAGCCCTTGAGGCCGGGAAGAAGCAGATAATCTGTGCTTCGACCGGCAACACGAGCGCCGCCGCTGCCGCATACGGTGCGCGCTATCAACTCGAAACCCTTGTGCTCGTACCTGCAGGCGAAATAGCGCTCGGAAAGCTCGCACAGGCGATGGCGTATGGAGCGCGGATTCTGGCGGTCAATGGCAGTTTTGACGATGCACTAAACGCCGTCCGAAAAATCGTGGAAATAATGGATATCGAGCTGGTTAATTCGGTAAATCCGTACCGAATCGAAGGTCAGAAAACCGGTGCATTCGAAATAGTTGATGAACTCGGTGAAGCACCCGATATGCTCTGTATTCCAGTTGGCAATGCTGGGAATATTACTGCCTACTGGAAAGGCTTTAACGAGTATCAAGCGATGGGACGTTCGGAGACGACTCCGAAGATGATGGGATTTCAGGCGGCAGGTGCAGCACCGATCGTTCGCGGTGAACCAGTGGCTAAACCAGAAACCATCGCAACGGCAATTAGAATCGGAAATCCTGCCAGTTGGGAGAAGGCCGAGGCAGCCCGAGACGAGTCTGAAGGCATGATCGATATGGTAGATGACAATGAAATCATCGATGCCTACCTTCGATTGTCCCGCGAAGAAGGTATCTTCTGTGAGCCAGCATCTTCCGCATCCGTCGCCGGATTGATCAAGTTACCCGAACTGGGCGTTGACCTGACCGGAAAGACGGTGGTTTGCATCCTAACTGGTAACGGTTTGAAAGACCCGGGAACGGCTGAAAAGCGAGCTCTTGTCGAGTTAGAGTATGTTGAACCAGACATTGAATCAGTTATGAATGTACTGAACAGTGGCAAGTGACACACTACCGACTCAGGTTAGATTTCTGGAAATAACTCAGTAAAGGAACGACCGCTAAATTGACTTGTTGCAGCGCGATGATTGAGCGTGGCTCTTTCGAGAGCCTTGCAGATCACTGGCAGCAGTTGATCAAGGACTGTGTCGAACCGACATTCTTCGATCAGCAAACATGGCAGAAGGCGTGGTGGACAGAGTTTGGAGCCGGTTCCAAACTGATGCTCATGCTGGTGCGTTCCGATTCGGGCGATGCGAACATGATTGCCCCGCTCATGGTTGACGGCTCCGAGATCAGTTTTCTGGGTAGCACCGACCTTGTCGACTATCACGATTTTATAACCCGTGACCGCCATGACCCGAACTGTATCGAATCAGTTGTTGCGGCAATAAGCGAGATGTCGGAGATCGATACGATCTTGTTGCAGTCGCTCCCCGGTAACTCACCGACTATCACTCAGTTTCGTGAGTCCGCTGAAAAAAATGGCTGGAGCGTGAAGATCGAGCAGGAGGATGTCGCTCCCCGACTCGAACTTCCTGAGACGTGGGACGACTACATTTCGAGCCTTCGGAAGAAAGATCGTCACGAGCTACGTCGGAAGCTAAGACGGCTTGAAGCTGCCGGTGAAATCAGGCATGTCGAGCTAACAAGCCCTGTTGATGTCGAATCGGCAATGAGTGACTTCGTTCGTTTGCATCGCATGAGCACACCGGAGAAGAACGAGTTCATGACCAGTGAACGCGAACGTTTCTTCGTTAAGATAGCGATTGAGATGGCGGGCGAGGGCTCGACCCGACTCTGCTTCCTCGAAGTTGACGGTGTGCGAGAAGCGACATCCCTGTCTTTTGTCTCAGGCAAAGTGCGCTATCTGTACAACAGCGGGTACGATCCTGCCCGGTCAAAACTATCGGTTGGATTGCTGAACCATGCGCTGGCGATCAAAACTTCGATCGAAGAGGGGCACCGCGTGTTCGATTTCATGCGCGGAAACGAATCATACAAATACCACCTAGGCGGCATCGACCGGGAGATATACGCCTTAACAGCTACTCGCTAGCCATCGAGTAATTCCCTGTCAAAGTATTTTCATCTCTCATGCATGTAGCAGTGATAACAGTCCACGGATGTCCAATGCGCCAGGCAGGCAGTAAAGACTCTGGCGGTATGAACATCTATGTCCTCGAGATGGCAAAGCGCCTCGCGGCACGCGGGGTTCAGGTCGACGTTTTCACGCGCCACCACGACCCGCTCGACCCACAGGTCGTGATGCTTGCTCCGGGTGCGCGCCTCATTCATCTTCCGGCCGGACCCCCATCCCTCGACAAAGCCGACGTCTACGAACTGTTACCACAGTTCTCTTCGCAGATGCGAAGATTCTGCGTGGCGAACCGATTGAGCTACGATCTTGTCAGCACCCACTACTGGCTTTCAGGGCTGGTCGGCATGCGACTTGCTTCGGAATGGGGCGTTCCGCACACGACCAGCTTCCACACCATGGCTGAGATGAAAAGGCGAGGCCGACCCGAAGAGAGAGAAGTTGACCAGCGCGATTCTTCTGAAAATGCGATCGCGAAAGCTGCCGAGTCAGTTGTGGCATGGACCGAACACGAGAAGCGCGCGGTAGTCGAATATTGCGGTATCGACCCTTCAAAGGTGATCGTAATTCCACCCGGGGTTGATCTCAGTCGCTTCCGCCCGTTGTCACAGGCCCAGTCGCGTGACTATTTGGGCTACGGTGACGAGAAAAATATTCTATTCGTGGGCCGTCTGGAGCCACTCAAGGGTCTCGACAACCTGATAAGAGCGGTGGCGAGCATTGATCACCCTGAGCCGATCACTCTCAGTGTGGTTGGCGGAGATGAGAACTCACAGGAGAAAACCCGACTACAAACGCTGGTGACCCAACTTCAGTTGGCTCAATCGGTGCGGTTCGTTGGGGCGGTAAGCCAGGACGATCTTCCTATCCACTACAACTCGGCTGATGTATGTGTGCTGCCGTCTCACTATGAAAGTTTTGGGCTGGCGGCACTTGAAGCGGCAGCATGCGGTCGCCCCGTCGTCGCCTCAGAAGTCGGTGGCCTGCCGACCATCGTGGATAGTGGAACGACCGGCTTCCTTGTGCCGCCAAAGCGGATCGACGTGATGGCAGAGCGTTTGTGCGAGTTGCTGAACGACGACCTGCTGCGTTCTCGTATGGGAGCGGCAGCGCGTCGACACGCCGAAACCTTGAGTTGGGATCGTTCCGCCGACTCGTTACTTGCCAGCTACCGAGCACTCTTGCCAGTCCCTGTTGCCGTGGCCGTCCCGGTTGCGGGTGGCTAGAGCGAGCGCTCCCACCAGTTGACCTGACTGCTGGTTGTGAATCCCAGTGATGTGTAGATCTTCAACGCTGGTTTATTGGTTGCATCTACATCAAGCTCTATCTTCTTCACTCCCTGTCTCACCAGGTGGTTGAACCCTGCGACGGCTATCGCCCGACCAAGTCCTCGTCCACGCGACGACGGCGATACACCTGTCATCCCCATGCGACCGACCTGGATTCCCTCACGGACTTGTACTTGCGTCCAGCAGTACGCGACAAGCTGTCCTTCCGAGTCGTGAATCATCAAGATATTGTCGATACTTGAGTTCGACGAGAGCAATCGCGCCACTATCTCATCATCAGTATTCGGTGAGTATCCGAAGTGATCCTCGAACGCGGAATTCTGCAATATGGTGAGTTCAGGTACTTCATCGAGGCCCAGCATTGTTCTGAGAGTGAAACCATCTGGAACAGTTGAGGCGATGCTTTCAAGATTCGTTGTTATATCGAGTTTGAGATACTGTCTGACTTTCAGCCAACCCATCTGGCTGACCAGCTTTTCAAGCTCGGTTTCGTGGTCTCTGGTAGAAAGGTGCGCTACTGGCGTCACTTCACTGGCACGATTCGTCGCCCAGTCCAGTAGCTGTTTTCGGATTGCAAGGCCGGTTCTGGTACTGCCGATCCCAATCACGGACCGTCCTATGTTTTTCTCAGGCTCAACGATCGCATATCCGATCAGCCCCGAGTCATCTCGCGCAAGCACGATGTTCTGCACTGGTCGGACACGCGGGTACTCAAGTTCAGTCCTTAGATCTTCAATGCTGCCTGGCCAATCCCTGTGACCATGACGACCCACGTCGTCCAGCAGTTGCCTGAATGCGGCGAGATCAGACCATTCGAATTTTCGCAGTTGTGGGGTTGCTTGCGCTGACAATTGATTCCGCTGGCTAATTTTGAACAACCGGAAAAGTGTATTCCTGAACTCGTCATCGTGGTTTCGTATTCAACGGCGATTCATGAATAATTGATTTTGATTACTGCGCTACCCGTTGTGGTGATTGCTTCTCGATGGCTCGAACACATATAATTGTTGTTTGTGAAACGCTGTGAACGGGAGTAGTACCGAGCATGGTGCGTTAGAGA
Source organism: Chloroflexota bacterium (assembly GCA_024275195.1). GTDB lineage: Bacteria > Chloroflexota > Dehalococcoidia > Lucifugimonadales > Lucifugimonadaceae > Lucifugimonas. The sequence continues at coordinate 17,404 of JAJRZP010000160.1, forward strand.
GAGCCGGTGGTTGGTGTGAACCGGTACGTGCCACTTCGAGAACTCGCCCATGAGCGGTCGATCTGAAGTCCGGTGAACCGGATATAGGATCGAACGGAATTGGCCACGTTACGGCTTTTCGAGCGGTCAGGCATTCGAGAGGAATCTGGATGCATGGCAATTGAAGGTGGTACCGCGGGATACAAGTCTCGTCCTTTGTGAGGGGCGGGATTTTTTTTTGCCTGCCGCAATTGTGAGAACGATTCGATTTTTATTAGTTAGTTGCCAGTAGATGATAGGAAGGAATTGCCGAGTTATTTCGGCGATCAACCGGGAACCGTTATGTCCAAGCACCTCAGTGGAAGTCAGATTGTCTGTGAAGCCCTCCTTAACGAGGGTGTCAGCGTCGTATTTGGCATTCCGGGTGGCGCGATTCTTCCGCTCTACGCCGTTCTTTCGCAGTACCCCGACCTGCGCCACATCCTGTCTCGACACGAGCAGGGAGCTGCACATTCAGCCGATGGATACGCACGTTCAACCGGTAAGGTCGGCGTCGCATTCGCTACTTCCGGCCCCGGTGCAACGAACCTCGTAACCGGGCTGGCAACTGCCATGATGGATTCTGTTCCGATGGTTGCTATTACAGGTCAGGTCGGTCGCGCCGCGATTGGTACTGACGCATTCCAGGAAACTGACATCACGGGCGCAACCCTGCCCGTCACGAAGCACAACTATCTCGTCATGCGTGCCGAAGATCTCGGTGCGACCATCCATGAGGCGTTCCATATCGCACGAACCGGTCGCCCCGGTCCTGTGCTGATCGACATCCCAAAGGACGTGTTCACTGAGATGGGTGAATACGATCCTGACGCGCCGATCGATCTGCCTGGATACAACGTTCCGGGCAAGGCAGATGAGTCACAGATTGACGCCGCCGCCAGATTGATCAACGAAGCTGAACGACCGGTGATTCTTGCTGGCCATGGCGTCGTGTTGTCGAGATCATTCGACGAATTGAAGGAACTTGCCGAGAAGGCGCAGATTCCAGTTGTCACAACACTACTTGGTATTTCCTCCTTCCCAGAAGATCACGTGCTTAGCACTGGATTTCCGGGCATGCACGGTATGGCGTATGCGTCACTCGCCGTCGATCAGGCAGATTTGATAATCAATTTCGGTAGTCGATTTGACGACCGAATCGTTGGCGATGCCAAGCGATTCTCGACTGGATCAAAGAAGATCCATGTCGATATTGACCCGGCTGAGATCAACAAGAGCATTCGTGTTGATGCGCCGGTTGTCGGCAACCTTAAAGATGTATTCGGTCAACTGATCCCCAAAGTGAAGCAGACCACACACGTAGAGTGGTTGCAGCACATTGAGCATTTGAAGGCCGAGCATCCCTCACTGAAGATCCCTGAGAGCGATCGCTTGATGGGTCAGCATGTCGTAAAAGCACTCTCTGATGTCACAAAGGGTGACGCGATCATCACTACAGGCGTGGGGCAGCACCAGATGTGGGCTGCCCAGCACTACCAGTTCAAGAACGCGAACTCATGGCTGTCCTCAGGTGGCGCTGGAACGATGGGTTACGAGGTTCCATCCGCGATTGGTGCGCAGGTCGGTAACCCGGACAAGCTGGTCTGGTCGATCTGTGGTGACGGTGGCTTTCAGATGACTCTGATGGAGCTTGCAACGGCTGTCGAGAACCACCTCCCGGTGAAATACGCGATTCTCAACAATAATCACCTTGGAATGATTACCCAGTGGCAGGGCTTCTTTTACAACGGTGATTATCAGGCGGAGACGTATACGGCCAACCCGGATTTCGTGAAGTTGGCAGAGGCCTACGGAATCAAGGGAATACGTGTCAGGACGCAAGACGAATTGGAGGCGGCGATCAATGAAGCAAACGCTCACGACGGCCCGGTTGTTGTCGATTTCGTCATCGAGAAGGTTGATGACCTCTACCCAATGATTCCTGCAGGCCAAAGCGTTCAGGAATTGATCGAGGATCCGAACTAATGGCGTCAGGTAACGGAACACATCAAAGAACAATTTCGGCTCTGGTTCAGGACAAACCGGGCGTTCTCGCTCGTATTTCAGGGCTTTTCAGGAGGCGCGGATTTAACATCGCAAGTCTTGCGGTCGGTCGTTCGGAAAGACCTGGCTTTTCTCGAATGACATTTGTGGTTGAAGGGCCTGACGAGGTTGTTCGGCACGTGGCGGCGCAACTCGACCGCCTGATCGATGTTGTTGAAGTTCACGACATAACCGAAAGCAACATCGTCTGGCGTGAGTTGGCCCTGATAAAGGTTTCCGCACCTGCATCATCTCGAGGCGAGGTCCTCGAACTGACAAATGTGTACAGAGCAAACGTTATCGACATTGGTGTTGAGAGCCTGACGCTAGAAATTTCAGGCGGGCGACAGAAGATCGACTCGTTGATCGAACTGCTCAAAAGGTTCGGATTGTTGGAAGTTATCCGAACTGGCAGAGTCGCGACTCTGCGGGGAACGCTTGTCGAGGGTGAAGACGATGGCCTGTTCCAGGCCGATGCCAGCAAGCCCACTTACATACTTCCAGTTCCAACCGGTGAAACCGGGAGCGTCTGAGAACGTTCCAAAAGCACTTATTTCTGGCGGGACTGCCGCCGAAACGTAAAATCTACCTGCCCTGAGGCTGACAATTCGAAATGGCTACTCTCACTTACGACAAAGATATTGACGATTCGATACTGCGTGACAAGACGATCGCAGTGCTGGGTTATGGATCGCAGGGCCACGCCCATGCACTGAACCTGAAAGACAGCGGCTTCAACGTAGTTGTCGGACTGTATGAGGGGAGCCGCAGCAAGCAGAAGGCAGAGGAAGAAGGGCTCGAAGTCCTTCCCAACGCCGAAGCAACGAAGAAGGCCGACCTGATTTCGTTCTGCCTGCCAGACACCGTGCAGGCGAAGGTCTACCGCGAGGATGTCGAGCCGAACCTCACCGAAGGCAAGACCCTTCTCTTCGCCCACGGGTTCACAATTTTCTATGACCAGATAACTCCGCCAGACAATGTCGATGTCGTAATGATTGCGCCCAAGGCACCGGGGCATCGGGTGCGCGCTGTCTACGAGCGAGGGTTGGGCGTCCCCTGCCTCATCGCTGTCAATCAAGACGTTTCTGGAACCGCTCACGACCTCGCGCTTGCTTACGGCAAGGGGATTGGCGGCGGTCGGGCCGGCATTCTGGAAACGACGTTCAAGGAAGAGACCGAGACCGACCTGTTCGGCGAGCAGGCGGTTCTCTGTGGTGGTGTGAGTGAACTGGTGAAGACCGGATTCGACGTTCTTGTCGAAGCCGGGTATGAACCGGAATCTGCCTACTTCGAGGTTCTGCACGAACTCAAGCTCATTGTTGACCTCATGTACCAGGGTGGCCTCGGATACATGCGCTACTCGATCAGCGAGACCGCCGAGTACGGTGACTACACACGTGGCCCTGTCATCATCGATGCCAGCGTAAAGAAGAATATGGAAAAGGTTCTTAAGCAGATTCAGTCTGGCGAATTCGCCCGTGAATGGATTGCCGAGAACGACGAAGGTCAGCACAAGTTCAAGCAGATGCGGGCTGACAACGAGGTACATGGAGTTGAGAAAGTTGGCAAGGAACTTCGAGACATGATGCCCTGGTTGGAGTCGACTACATAGTCACTCCTTTTTCAAGGGAATATTGAGCCGGGTGATAGCGGCCGATATTCAAATCTGGCGGGTATGTACCCGCTACCAATAGGTCGAGCGCTGGAGGTAATCACATGGCGCAGCAAAGCGGTACCGAAGACAAAGTAATAATTTTCGACACTACTCTACGCGACGGCGAGCAATCTGCCGGTGCGGGTCTGACTGTCGAGGAGAAACTTCGTATCGCCCACCAGCTAAACAAGCTGGGCGTCGACGTGATCGAGGCGGGATTTGCTGGCAGTTCACCCGGTGATTTCGAGGCGGTACGCCGTATCGCCAACGAGGTGAAAGGGCCAATCATTACTTCACTTGCCCGCGCCGTAGATGCCGACATTGACGCCGCCGGAAAAGCACTTGAGGGCGTGGAGAATGCGCGTATTCATACGTTTCTCTCCGCTTCCGACATCCACCTGATGCACCAGATGCGAAAAGACCGCGAAGCCATCATGGATATGGCTGTACGTGCTGTCGAGCATGCGAAGAAGTACGTCGATGATGTCGAGTTCTCACCGATGGATGCCTCTCGTACCGAACCTGAGTACCTCTACACGATGGTTGAGGCAGTTATCAAAGCAGGGGCGACAACAGTCAACATTCCGGACACGGTAGGGTATTCAACTCCTGAGGAGTTTGGAGCGTTGATCAGAGGCATCAAAGAAAACGTTCCCAATATCGATCAAGCCGTGATCAGTGTTCACTGTCACAACGATCTCGGAATGGCATCTGCCAACTCGCTTGCCGCGATCGAGAACGGTGCCCGACAGGTCGAAGGCTGTATCAACGGACTTGGCGAGCGCGCTGGCAACGCCGCACTTGAAGAAGTCATCATGGCTGTCGAGACCCGGCCCGATCACTATGGGGTTACCACAGGCATTAAAACCTCTGAAATTGGGAACTCCAGCCGCATGGTCAGTTCGATATTCGGATTCCCGATACAGGCGAACAAAGCGATCGTTGGGCAGAATGCCTTCCGGCATTCATCCGGTATTCATCAGGATGCCTTCCTCAAGGAACGAACAACCTTCGAAATCATGGAGCCGGATACCGTTGGCTGGCGTGGACAGGCCCTCGTCCTGGGCAAGTTGTCTGGAAGGGCGGGTCTTCGATCGCGTCTGCACGAACTCGGTTACGACCTCTCGGACGAAGAACTCGCCAACGTGTTTGTCACGTTCAAGGTTCTTGCCGACACCAAGCGCGAAGTTACTGACATGGATCTTGAAGCTCTAATGTCGGAGCAACACCGCATGGACGACACCGACCGCAGATACAAGGTCAACTCTGTCCATGTCGTTTGCGGCAACGATACCGAACCAGAAGCAAGAATCACGCTTGACTGCCCGGATGGTGAATCCCGGACAGTCGAATCGAAGGGTACCGGTCCTGTCGATGCAGTTTGCAAGGCAATCGATCAGGTCGTCGGACTCAATATCGAACTGACTGAGTTTGCAGTTTCGGCTGTCACCGAAGGTATCGACTCCCTTGGTGAAGTGACTATCAGGGTTGCCAAAGATGGCTCGGTATATTCGGGTCGCGGCTCCGATTCTGACATCGTAGTGGCATCGGCAAAGGCGTATATAAACGCCATCAACCGGCTTATCACGATTGGTGTGCAGGATCGATCGGCAACGACGGGTGCGGTGTAGATAGCTACTCTGACACTGATACATACAGGTAACGGCATCCCTTTTTTGAGGGATGCCGTTTTTACGCTACTATTTCTGCTCGTATTAGGCTGTTGTGGGCGAACTGTTCACATCGCGGGCAAGTTTTTGGGAGATACGCGCACATGGCAAAGACCATGTTTGAAAAAATCTGGGAACAGCACATCGTTGCCGAGCCTGAGGATCAGCCATCTCTGATCTATATTGACCTACACCTCGTACACGAAGTGACTTCACCGCAGGCATTCGAGGCGCTGCGCGAGAAAAACCGAAAGGTTCGTCGACCCGATCTGACGATCTCCACCGTCGATCACAATTTACCTACCGACGATACCCGAGCGGATGTAATCAAAGATCCGATTGCGCGGGTGCAGGTCGACACACTACGCCGAAACTGCAAAGAGACGGGCGTAGTCCTCTACGACGTAGATTCACCGGCGCAGGGAATCGTCCATGTGATCGGCCCAGAACAGGGCTACACGCAACCCGGGATGACGATAGTTTGCGGCGACTCGCACACATCGACACACGGTGCATTTGGATCACTGGCTTTCGGTATCGGAACCTCGGAAGTCGAACACGTACTCGCCACCCAAACTCTCAGGCAGGCAAAGCCGAAGACGATGGAGATTCGCTTCAACGGCGAATTGAAACATGGTGTAACGGCAAAGGATATGATCCTTGCAGCCATTGGTAAGATGGGTACAGCCGGTGGTACCGGATACGTGGTTGAGTACACAGGCGAAGCCATCAAGCAGCTCAACATGGCAGGCCGCATGACGGTGTGCAACATGACGATTGAGGCGGGAGCCCGAGCCGGGCTTATCGCTCCTGACGACACCACGTTCGATTGGATGCGAGGTCGCCGATTTGTTCCGAAAGGCGATGATTTCGATAAAGCAGTAGCTGAATGGCGAGAACTGGCGTCTGACGAAGGCGCTGAATACGACGAACTGCTGGAAATCGACTGCGATGAACTCGAGCCGCATGTTAGCTGGGGGACAAACCCCGGTCAGGTAGTTCGTGTTTCCGACACAGTGCCATCGCCGGATGACTTCGACGATCCAGCCGATAAATCGTCGGCAGAGCGGGCTCTCGAGTACATGGGCCTCACGGGCGGAACCGCTATCGAGGATATCGAAATCGACCGTGTGTTCATCGGATCTTGCACGAATGCCCGAATCGAGGATCTTCGCTCAGCTTCGCTGATCGTGAAGGGGCGAAAAGTTGCATCAACCGTGCGTGCTCAGATCATGCCGGGTTCGACGCTCACGAAGATGCTGGCAGAAAGAGAAGGCCTTGACGAGATTTTCAAGGAAGCCGGATTCGAATGGCGTGAATCGGGTTGTTCGATGTGCCTGGGTATGAACCCCGACATTCTTGTGCCCGGTGAACGGTGCGCATCAACATCGAATCGAAACTTCGAAGGCCGACAGGGCAAGGGCGGACGTACACACCTTGTGAGCCCTGAAATGGCCGCCGCCGCTGCCATAGAAGGACACTTCGTTGATGTAAGGGACTGGAATAACGAGTAATGCCTGAATCTGGCGACAAACCAAAATCGAGTTTCGACCCCCGGCCACCGCGAGAGAGGAGGGGATCCGGCGAAGACCCTGTGAAGAGGGGACGGCGGTCACGCGACGGTCTCGATGGCCCAATCGCCGGTGGTGGCGGGATTATGAGTCGCATCACGGGTCGCTCCGAGATGGATCGAGCCAAAGCCAAGCGTTATGAACCTTACGGATATGAGTCGAACAGCACTCAGGTCAAATGGGTGGTATTTGCCCTTCTGGTGTGGGTCGTGGTGGGGCTCGCGCTTGCGTGGCAGGACCGTTCGACCGCCACATATTTGAGCGAACTGCGCGATCAAGGCGTGACCAACGTACCGCCAACCCAGCAGTCGTCACAGCGCGATGTTGGCGAAATCCTCACATTTGCCGAGGCAGAAGGAATAGCCTGCAATACTGAACTCGACATTATTTCGTTGACTCCAGAGTGTAGTCGCCTGCTCGAAATTCAGGACAAATACACATCGGTCAAAGACACCGGATCAATGTTATTCGTACTGCTTATGGCAGTATTTCTTGTCAACACGTTTGCGTTTGGCGCGTACACGCACCGTGCCAGTCGCAACCTGCTCACCCTGAAAAGCAAGGGGCAGGGGTTCTCTCCCGAGAAAACGGTTCTCTGGTTCTTCATTCCGGTGTTCAATTTGGTGAAACCCTGGCAGGTGTTCAAAGAGTTGTTCCGCGGCAGCGACCCCGATGTGACAACAAGTGATGAAACTGCCTGGAGGACGAAGGGCAAAGTTCCACCCATCGTGCATGTGTGGGCGGCGATATTTGTTGCAGTCGCCCTGTTCAATCCGAGGACAATCGGCTGGTTCTGGTACTCGATTCGCGAATCGATCGACGATGTAGTCGTTGCGCACCAGCGATTGATAATCGCTGATTTGCTTCTGGTCGTTCTGGGAATCGCGGCGATCTTCGTAGTTATCGAGCTCCACAAGCGGCAGGAGGCGCGTCACGCTAAAGTCGGAGATATAACTGTCACACCCCCGCTGCCAGTCGACCCGCTCGAAGAGGCGTTGAAAGAGGGCATACGGCGGAAAGAACTTGAGAACAGACGTGCACGATCAAAACGGCGCAAGTCAAACAGTGAGACGAAGTAGTCAGGCCAGAAGGTAGTAAATTGGAAAAGTTCACCAAGCTCACAAGCATCGTTGCACCGCTCGATCGAGCCAATGTCGATACCGATCAGATAATCCCGAAGCAGTTCCTCAAACGAATCGAGCGAACAGGGTTTGGCGAGTTCGCATTCTTCGATTGGCGGTATCTCGAAGATGGTGTGTTGAACCCTAATTTCATCCTGAACGAAGACCGCTATCAGAATGCAAATATCCTCGTTAGTGGTCGAAACTTTGGTTCGGGCTCATCGCGTGAGCACGCACCATGGGCATTGAAGGAAATGGGCTACAAAGCGATTATCGCTACGAGCTTCGCCGATATATTCCGCAACAACTGCATGCAAAACGGTCTGCTTCCCGTCATCCTCAACGAGCGTGAGGTAGACACGGTCATGGCCCGGGCACTGCGTGGCAGAGGCTACAAAGTAACGGTCGATCTGGAATCGCAGCGCGTTACTGACGATCAGGGATTGGACGCCAGCTTCGTAGTCGACCCGTTCCGGAAAAACTCTCTTCTCAACGGATTGGATGATATCGGAATTACCCTTGAGCTCAACGAAGCGATCGACTCATTCGAGGAAAAACGTACCGCTCGCTGGTAGGCGGTCAGTGTCGGTTTAAGCACACGACACAGATAATTGTGGAGACTGAGCCAACGCGCTGTTAGACTTCGCAGGTTGTTTTTACAGAAAAGACCCATTTTCAAGTACCGAAAGCAGAGCTTTTTAGATGGACGTACGGATCGCAGTTCTTGGTGGCGACGGCATTGGACCAGAGGTCACGGCCGAATCGGTAAAGGTTCTCGATGCCATTGCGCGTCGATTCGGGCATGAGTTCACGTACGTGACTGGCCCAGTTGGCGGTGCCGCCATAGATGCGACTGGGAGTGCGCTACCAGCCGATACGATGAACATCGTCCTTGGTTCGGATGCTGTGCTTTTCGGAGCTGTAGGCGGGCCGAAATGGGACGACCCACTTGCGAAGATACGACCTGAAGACGGTATTCTTGCTCTCCGAAAAGGACTCGGGCTATTCGCCAATCTTCGACCCGCCCGAGTGTACAAACAGCTAATCGACTGTTCTCCGTTGCGCCCGGAGCTTCTTGTCGATGTCGACTTCATCATTGTTCGAGAGCTTACCGGTGGTCTCTATTTCGGCAAGCCTAAGCGTCGGTGGGAGAACTCCCGTGGTCGCCGAGCAGTCGACACTCTCGCTTACTCAGAAAAAGAGATTGAGCGAGTCGTTCGAGTAGCATTCGAGTTGGCGCGAGATCGTAAGAAGCGAGTTCACTCGCTCGACAAGATGAATGTAATGGAGTCTTCACGGCTCTGGCGCGAAATCGCAACAGAGGTCGGAATCGAGTATCCCGATGTCGAGTTGATCCACATGCTGGCCGACAACGCCGCGATGCAGATCATCACGAACCCGGTGATATTCGATGTAATTGTTGCCGAGAACACGTTTGGTGACATCATTTCCGATGAAGCGGCTGTTATCGGCGGCTCACTCGGTATGTTGCCATCGGCTTCCCTGTCGTCGCTCCCTCCGAAGAACGGACGACGCAGGCGCGGTGGAAAGCCGGCGTTGTACGAACCGATTCATGGTTCAGCTCCAGATATCGCCGGTAAATCGCTTGCGAATCCGATGGCTTCGATTCTGAGCGCAGCAATGTTACTCCGCCTGTCACTTGGTTTGAACGCCGAGGCTGAAGCCATCGAAAACGCCGTGGATTCGATCCTCTCTGAAGGCTACCGCACCAGCGATATTGCCACGGGTGGCGAGCGACCCCTCACCACCAACCAGGTTGGCGATATGATCGCCGGTCTTGTCGCCGGTTAGTCTGAGCGGCTAATCAAGCTCGTCGAAGCGGTCGCCCCAGAACTGGGTGTGAGGATTGAAGCCTTCCCATGCCCAGTAGTAAGCCGATATGAACGGCGCTCGCTGAAGTATCGTGCCCTTCAGAGGTCCCTCGGTTGCAACACCGGCTTCGATATCCCACGTGGAGCCAGTTTCCGTGTCCGCAACTCGCCTGCCTGACGACAACCCAGAGCCTTCGACAATCTCGAATGTCAGACGATCAGGCAACGCCTCCGGTCCGTTAAGTCCGGTTATTGGGGTTCGCAGGAAGACATGGATTACGCGCGAGTCCCTGTCGGCGAAGACTGCAACCGGGAACTCTCCAACAGATTCATTCACGACACCTTCGATCGCCGAAGATGCGAAGTAGAAACCCTTGGCGGCATCTCCTATCGACACACCGATAACGAATCTGTCTATTGGGCTAAAGCCTCTGTATTCGAGATTGGCCCGCTCGTCGACCAGAAGCTTCGTTTCTGGCTGACGACTAAGCCACGTTTTCCACGGGACAAACTCGTACGGAAGGAGCGTCAGCCGAGTTCCGGTCAACTCGCCCTCGATCGCGGCCCCCCACGGCTGCGACCATACGCTTTTGGTCTCCCAATCCCACCACGTCATCGCGCTTTTGAACAGCGCTCCTTCGTTCCCGAAGGTGTATTCTTCTCCATCGATTCGCCGATCATGCACGAGACCGGTGTAGCAAATCGGTCACCAACTGACCAGCACCGGGGTACCACCTACCTCGTCATTGACCATCTCTCTGACACGGAGGAGGCCGATTGGATACGCTCTGGCATCGCCGTTGATAACCAGCCCCATGACCATCTCATCCATGCGAAGCGTCGACTCACTCGGCGAAACGAACTTCGGCGTGTAGATCGGTTCGATCGCATCTCTGGGGAGTCGCTCTCGCTCATAGAAGCCAAGATCAATTTCGCGGTCAAGCTGGCGGATTTCAGGGTTAGGGTTCAACTCGACGAACGGCTCTACGTCGAATTCGGGCAATGAAGGTGGCGCCGTCGCTGACGGCTCGACTTGGGCAGTCGGTTGAGCGGTGGTCGTGGCGCAGGCAACTGCCAGTCCGACAACTGACAAACTTATCGCGAGGACGAACCATCGCCCCAACAACGCCGACCGCGGCGAACTTGAAATCATCTGGAGTGAATATCCATATGATTTTGATGCACGTAGTCGGCAATTGGTTGCTGAGTTCGAACGTCGATCACGCGCGCTTTCACTTCGAGAATCGTTATACGAGTGAGGACTGGTTCTCAGATTTGGCTCAGGTCGACCTCAAAAGCCTTCGGTCGTTCCTTGACACAGGCGAACCGCCGAATAGAGTACCCGGGTCGGGAACCACCAATATGACTCGATCGAGAAGACATGACAAACCAGATAACTGAAGCCGATCTACAGAGCGCACTACCTGATGTTGAGTCAGATCAAAAGCTATCTGGAATTACCGGCGAGGCAACGATTCATCGTGATGAATGGGGCATTCCGCACATCACGGCTGAAAACGAAGCCGACTTGTTCTTTGCACAGGGATTTGCGACTGCACAGGATCGCCTATTTCAGATGGATTTCGATCGTCTACGCTGCCTGGGCCGATCCTCCGAACATCTGGGTGTCCACGGACTTGCCCAGGACAGGCTCATGCGACGTCGGTCGCTGAGGATAGTCTCGAAGCGCGATCTCGAAGTTTGCAGTACCGAGGCCCGGGCGATGATCACTGCCTACACCGCTGGCGTAAACGCTTTTATCGAATCGGACTCCCCGCTTCCCGTTGAGTACACGCTGACCGGCACGAAGCCCGAGAAATGGGAAGACTGGCACTGTATTCTGGTCTACAAGGTGCGGAACACGGCTGAGGGTTCGTTTCAGGCGAAGCTCTGGCTGGCAAAACTTGCAGCCGAGATAGGACCCGAGCGCACTGCGGCGATCTCTCCCGGGAGTCAACCGGGCGCTTTGATGACTGTGCCTCCGGGTGCTGAATACTCTGGCCCAGCGTTGAATGCCATCGAAGAACTGACCAACGTTGTGAACGCCACACAGTCGCTCCGTGAGACTGACGGCGGATCGAACGGTTGGGCCATTTCTGGCGACCGCACGGAATCAGGGCTTCCTCTCGTGGCCGGCGATTCCCATCGCGGGCTGGAAGTTCCCAACGTCTACTATCAGGTACATCTCAAATCACCCGATTTTCAGGTTCTCGGACATTCGATCCCCGGTGTTCCTATGGCGATGCATTTCGCCCACAACGAGAATATTGGATGGGGCATGACGCATGGAGGCGCTGACACTCAGGATCTCTATGTTGAGCAACTTCGCCGAGCAGACGGCAAGGTCGAGTACCTCTTCGAAGGAAACTGGCTCGAAGCGGTCCGTTCGGTCGAAACGATATCAGTAAGGAAAGGAAAATCTGAGGAAGTCGAAATCGTCGAAACCCATCACGGTTCGATAATTTCCGGTAGCGTCGATTCCGGTTGGGGAATTGCGATTTCTGACCCCGGTTCGAGGAGCGGAACCAGATGGGTCGATGCCGCATATGGGGCTATGAAATCGTACTCTGCCGACGAACTGGAGAAGGCGTTCGATACGTGGACCGATCGCGTCAACAACTACCCCTATGCCGACATTCACGGAAATTTCGGCTACCTGTTCAAAGGGCGAGTGCCAGCCAGAAGTGCAGTGAATGGCTGGGGGCCGGTGCCGGGTTGGACAGGGGAGCACGAATGGAGCGGATTCATCCCGAATCCAGATTTACCGCGCTCGAAGAACCCTGATTCAGGCTGGATCGTTACCTGCAACCAGCGTGTTGTCGACCACGACTACGAACACTATCTGACCCACCTGTATGGAACAGACTACCGGGCGCGGCGGATACGAGATCGCATCAATGACCTGTCGGACCGTAAAGCAAGTGTCGAGGATATGTCTTCGATCCACGCCGATACTGTGTCGATACCCGCTGCGGCTCTCAGCAACGCGATCATCGCTCTTCCGTCGCTGGACGGCATATACGCAGCGGCGGCAGCCTTGTTGGTCGAATGGGATCACGACCTGAAGGAAGATTCATCGGCTGCTGCGGTGTATGGCGCAGCGAATCGCGAGCTCAACAAACAACTTGCGATCGCCGCGTACGGATCCCTTGCTGGAGGGGTGACGGGGGAGACGGTCGATGCCGGTGCGGAAGATCAACTGCGTCGGCAACTTAAACCGGATTTCATTCGACGGCTCGGCGATAGCTCACTTGCGGACGCACCATATGGGTTCGACACTGATGAGATTGTTGAGAAATCATTCAGGGCGGGAGTCGATTATCTCGTCGAACGTCTCGGCGACAACTCCGACAAATGGCGTTGGGGCGATCTGCACAAGACCGAGCACGTACACCCACTGGCAGGCGCGTTCCCAGAATCGGCCGACCAGCTCAACCCCCCAAGGGTAGAGGCGTCGGGCGACGGTGATGTGCCGTTCGCCAGCGCAAGCCCGACCCCTTCCGAGTTCGCGATAAAAACTGGACCGATCAACAGGTATATCCACGACCCCTCGAACTGGAGCAACGGTCGCTGGATAGTTCCGCTCGGATCCTCCGGGCACCCGGCTAGCCCGCACTACTCCGACCAGCAGGAAAAATGGGCAAAAGTTGAGACGATACCGCAACTCTGGGACTGGGCGGAGATCGCAGCCAGTGCCTTATCGACCCAGCGCTTGCTGCCCGAATAACATGCCCGAATGATCACAGGTCGAATACCGACTGCCTGTTTCGGGCATTACGGTCTCGCAAGTACTCAACCGCTTACATAAAAGAGTGGCGAAAATCCTCAGTGAGTTCACAGAATTCGCTGCGCTTAGTGGAAACCAGCTAAGCAAGCCCTCGAATGCGACGAATATCGCACCCTGCAAGAGTAGTGCCTCGCCTGTTCGTAGCATATGCGTTGTTATCAGTTGTTTACATGACGAATATCGTCACGAAACCTGCTATAATTGATCTCAGTTCACCGGATGGAAAATAACGAAATCCACTGGTAGGACGCTAAACGGTACGGAATCCGTTTTGTAGTTTTCGCAAAGAGAGAACAAATTGAGTAATGTCATCCGTCTCGCAATCAGGCGGCTTGGCCATGCATTCGACACACGACTCGTGTCATCGAAAGAGCTGGACCATGCAATCATGCTTGGTGAAAAGGTCGCACGATACAGTCGCTACACGCCGAATGACGTTCGTCGCGGCTACCGAGTTGACTAGTACCCATCAATAATCCTCCTGATGGGATAGAAATCAAATCGGATAGTGCACTGACGATGTGCAAAAAGAAGCCCTCGATCACAATGATCGGGGGCTTTCTCGTTAACCGACCAATTCCAGCCAACACGGTTAGTGCCAGCGGCGTTCGTCTTCCACCGTTCGAATATTTCTCGGAGGGAACGGTTTGTACGGATGCTCGGCAAGTTTTGATTCATCTATCTCGATACCGAGTCCCGGCTCGGTCGGCAGTTCGATATAGCTGTTGTGCGGTTCGAGGTATCCCTTCGTCATGTCGCGGCAGACATCCTCGACATTGACGAAGTATTCATAGATGAGGAAGTTTGGAATCGTCGCCGAAGCGTGGATGGCGGCTGCACTACCGATCGATGTCGAGTTGTACCCATGTGGAGAAACGCCGATGTAGTGTGGTTGAGCCATCGCTGCGATCTGGGTCAGTTCGAGAATGCCACCGGTGTTGCAGATATCGGGGTTAATGATGTCGACCGCCCGCTTTTCGAGAATATCGCGGAAGCCGTTCCGGGTGTAGTGAGCTTCGCCGGTCACGATAGGGATGGTCGTGTTGTCTTTCACTTCCCGGATCGCATCGATATTGTCGGGAGGGCAGGGCTCTTCAAACCAATACGGGTTGTACTGTTCCATCATTTTCGCCGCTCGAATGGCGTGATTTGGTGCGAGTCGGCGATGCACCTCGACCAGTAGCTCAACATCGGGGCCGACAGCATCTCGAACTTTTCCCACAGTGTGGGCGGCTTCGACTAGTTCGTCCCTATTCTGATACTCTCGCCAGGGACCAGGAAAAGGATCGAACTTGAGGGCGTTGAAACCGCGTTGTTCGACCAGTCGAGCGGCTTCCTGTGCCACATCGTCAGCGTCGCCTCTTGCCCATCCGTTCGCATAGACACGAATGTGGGGTCTTACCGGGCCTCCGATGAGGTTATAGATAGGTTGACCGACAGCTTTTCCAACAATGTCCCACATTGCGATTTCGATGCCGCTGAGGGCGCAATGGAGATCCATCGCCGACCGTTTTGTGGCGAAATCTTCGTGGGCCACATGCATGAAGTGGCGAATGTGGAACGGATCGCGATCGACGAGGTATCGTGCCAGTTGATCGACATGGGCTTCGACCTGTGTATCGCGGTCTGACTGCGAATATGCCTCGCCCCAGCCGGTGATTCCTGCGTCGGTCGAAAGCTTCACGAATATGAAGTTCTTTCCTGCGCCCGGATTCCACTTGATTACCTCGATATCGGTGATTTTCAATGTGCCGCTCCAGAGTCGTGTGCGCAATTCGTTCAGTAACGCAGCGGCATCATATACCCGATACAAGCGGAGTGATGTCTCGCGGCAGGGCAGGTCGATTTACACGAACTTTACGAGAGCACCACCGACTCCCTCTATCTCTACAGAAACCTCGTCTCCGGGCATGACCCAGTGTGTTTCGACCACGCTACCAAGCATGACAACCTCACCGGCTTTCAGGTGCTTGCCACGAGCCGCGAGTGAATTCGCCAGCCATGCCAGCGCTTCGTATGGATGCCCAAGGATTTCACCGGTGGAACCCTCACCGACCTTCTTGCCATTAACTGTCATCTGCCCGATCGCCTTGCTCAGGTCGGGAGCCTCTTTAGCCGGTTTGGGTTTGCTGAGCACGATACCTGATGCAAAGAAATCGTCGGCAACCAAAGTTGGTGTGTCGACCCGCTTGTATTCAGTCCATCGATCATCGACGATCTCTATCGCACCAAACAACGCCTGAACAGCGGGAGCGACCGATTCTCGGGTAAAAGGTGAACCGTCGATGGCGGGATGTAGGTCATCTCCAACAAATGCCGCAATTTCGCACTCGACACCGGGTCGTGAGAAATTCTGAAATTGTGCTGAAGTGGCGATGTAGTTGGTCGAGGTGTTGAACACCCCCCCAGCACAGGGATTTCCGATGCCGAGATATTGCTGCATCACCGGCGTAGTACAGCCGATCTTGTAACCGACACGTTTGCCGTAGCCAGCTTCATCGAGCAACGAGTGGAGTTGCTCCTGTACCGCGTAAGCCTCTGCTTCGTCGGAGGGCCGGAACTCTTCAGGGAGTCCGTCGATGGTTTGGTTACGCACACGAGTCAACGCGAGCACGCCTGCAGATTGCTTGAGTTGTTCCTGATTCATCACGGTGTTGAGTAGTGTCTCCCGACCGTCACTTGCTTTGGTCGAATTCGATAAACAGATTCTATGGCTGTCCGTATAATCACGCAGCCGCTAATTTTTACACGGATGAGTAGTTGTCCGGCAGTAGCCACCATTCTTCGATGTGAGAACTTTGTCCATCAAAATACCGCGCCGTCTACTGGCAGAACTTATCACGCATGCACTTCAAGATGATCCCAAAGAGATCTGTGGTCTGCTGTTCGGAACGGCAGACGAAGCCGATGAACTGCATCAGATGACGAATATCAGCAAAAAGCCGATCAGTAGATACTCGATGCAACCTGGCGAACTGCTGGAGGCTCAGGAAAAGGCTAAGAATTCAGATCGGGAGTTTGTGGCCATCTACCATTCCCACACCTTTACGCAGGGCTACCCATCGAAAACCGACATTAAAAACGCGCTGAAAGTGTCGAGTATCGCCACCCGGCACGTGATCGTTTCGCTCGTCGAGAAGACACGTCCGGTGGTTCGTGCATTCTCGATAAACAGTGACTCCGAGGTGAGAGAGCTTGTCATTCAGACAGACGGTGAACCTTACCGTGCTTCGGATTAGAACGGCAGTCAGCGTCGATCAAGAACTCTCAACCGCCGTTACAGGATGATGATGCCTCCTGTAACGGCGGAGTAGACGTAGTTTCTAAGCCCCTGTCAGAACACCGTTCCGGAACAGCCACCATTCGAAACTATCGGAGAGGGCCAACCAACTGGCTTCGAGGATATTCGTCGAAGCACCAACCGTGTACCAGACGTCCTTGTCGTCGGCTGATTCGATGACCACCCGCACCGCAGCGCCAGTGCCCACGCCTTCGTTCACAACTCGAACCTTGTAGTCCGTCAGCCGAATGGCACTCAGTTGAGGGTATGCGTCTGTCAATCCCTTACGTAACGCTCCGTCGAGCGCACCGACTGGACCATCACCCTCGGCCGCAGTGTGCTGGATTACATCGCCGACCCGTACCTTCACGGTGGCTTCGGAGAGCATCGGGTGTTCGAGACCGTCTTTTCGCCAGCCCGTCCCAAACGAAGAGCGTCGACGGTTTTCGACTATCACCATGAAATCAACAAGCTCGAACGGAGCCTCGTAGTTCGGCAATGCCCGGCGAAGCACAAGATCGAATGATGCATTTGCACCCTCGTACGAAAACCCCTTCGACTCTTGATCTTTTACATGCTGAACAATTCGGAGCGCATCGGCATCATCAAGATCGGCGTCGAGTCCCATCTCCCGAATGCGGTGGATGACATTTCCTCGACCTGAAAGCTCGGAAATCACGACATCATTCGAATTGCCGACCAGTGATGGCTCGATGTGCTGATAAGCCTGTACCGATTTTTGCGTGGCGGCCGCGTGGAGCCCGCCCTTGTGCGAGAACGCGCTGGAACCGACAAATGGCTGGAAGGGGAACGGGCTTCTGTTCACCCGCTCGGAGACGAAGTTGGAAACCTCGGTCAACGTAGCCAACTGCTCTTCCGAGATCGCACTGATGCCCATTTTCAGGTTCAGGTTGGCAATAACGCTGACCATGTTGGCATTACCGGTGCGTTCGCCGTATCCGTTAATACAGCCCTGCACTTGAATTGCACCCGCCTCGACCGCAGCGATGGCCGTGGCCACGGCGGTATCGGTATCGTTGTGCGAGTGAATGCCGATCGCAGCTTTGTCACCCAGATCGGTCTTTATCTGCTTGACGATTTCAGCGACTTCACTTGGCAGAGTCCCGCCATTCGTGTCGCACAGAATGATCCGTTCTGCTCCAGCATCCATCGCGACTCGCAGGGTCTGAACTGCGTATTCAGGGTTCATCTTGTAGCCGTCAAAGAAGTGCTCGGCATCGAAGAAGACCCGCCGACCTTTTTCTTTCAGATAGCGGACAGAATCGGCGATCATCGCCAGATTCTCCTCAAGGGAAGTCCGCAGAACGTCCTGAACCTGATACTCCGATGACTTGCCCACCAGGGTCACTATCGGTGCCTCGGTATCGAGCAACGCCTTCAGGGTTGGGTCGGATTCGGCATCGATGTTCGCACGCCGCGTATTGCCGAAAGCCGCGATCTGGGCGTGTTTGAGGTCGAGAGATTGAACCCGTTGAAAGTATTCGTCGTCCTTCGGGTTGGCGCCGGCGTATCCACCTTCGATCACATCGATTCCCAGTTGATCGAGACGCTCGGTAATAGCGAGCTTGTCCTCAACAGAAAGCGAAATTCCTTCCTGTTGGGTTCCGTCACGAAGTGTCGTGTCGTACAGCTCAACTTTGATTGTCATGGCGCGCTAGAACTCCTGAATTATGCGCTTCGATATTCAATTCATGGGTTCTTCCGTGCCCTGTAGTTTTCAGGCACAAAAAAACCCATCCCGGAAAGGGACGGGTCGAAATGACTCGCGGTACCACCCTCGTTTCCCGAATCAGCTTTCGTTCATCGGGACACTCAGTAGAGCACAGTGATTATGCTCTCGTACCTGATAACGGGGCACGAACCCGGTTGCGCCTACTTGCTGGTCAGTTACATCCAACTTTCGGGCAACGACTGTGGAGTGATTTTCTATCGGTCTTCAGGTACCCGCTCTCACCGTACCGGGCTCGCTCCAACCGTTTACGACCGATGTACTCTTCTCCGTAGCGCAAAACAAAAGTTTCACATCGCCTTGAGTAACAATGCTATCACTTGTGGTGACGGAGCAAACAATCGCAAATCCAGCAAACCCTGACAACCAATCTGGAAATTCGATTGGCGGGTTGAGAGTCTCATCCCTAGAATGTGCGAGCGGTTTGCCGGTAATAAATTACAGTTATGGAGCGTTGAAGAGCATTCGGAGCAATATTTGAAAGAGTTTGAGCGCAACGATCTGGGTCTTGTCGACTACCTTCATTGCGAGTCGATTGGTGAACCCGGACAACGTACATTCAACATCACCGCCCGCAGCGAACGTGGCGAGGCTGTGGTGTGGATGGAAAAAGAACAACTCTTCCAAGTTGGTGTCTCACTGCGGCAATTTCTGGCAACACGTGAAATACCACCGGATCCAGCACCCTTCGACGTGCCTCCCATAGATTCTCCGGTTCCGGTTCATGTCGAGTTCAAGACCGGAGAAATGTCCTTGCGTCACGATCCGGCTTCCGGCGTGTTTACGCTGGTTGCAAGTGATATTCCACAGGAAGAGTCGGAGTCAGAATCGGTGGTGGAGATCACGTTTAGTTTTCAGCGGCATCAGGCGGAAGAGATATCCAAGCGTTCTGTCAACATCGTTGCCGCAGGACGCAAGCCATGTGCGCTGTGTGAAGCTCCCCTGACCCCCGGTGAAAGCCACTTTTGCGTGAAGGTAAATGGATACAACCGCTCAGAGAATCTCATTGGTGAAGAACACCATTGAGTGTGAACAGAAAATATCGCCGCGCAGCTTATCCGCGTGATGTTGATGAGATCGATGAAGATACTCTCGTACAGCGATTGTCTGAATGGCCGATTACAGGAATCGGACTGCATCCGGGCGGTTCAAACTACGTTTTCGTCGTACAACTGACCAACCCCGAGAAACACAAAGAAGATGAGCCGCCCGATCTCGTCTCTGAAGCTGATGACTCTGCCTCGATTTTTGGAATCTACAAGCCACAGGCTGGCGAGCGACCGTTGCGTGATTTTCCGGGAGGCACATTGCACTATCGAGAGCGAGCCGCCTACCTGATTTCTCGCGAACTTGGCTGGCCACGAATTCCGCCTACCGTGATCAGAACGGGTCCGCATGGAGAAGGTAGTCTCCAACTATTTATCGACGCTGCTTCGAAAGCAGAGACTGACGAGCCAGACAGCTTTTTCTCGCTACGCGACGAGCGTCTGAGCGACTTTCGAGATATGGCGATGTTCGATGCCCTTGTCCACAATGCCGATCGCAAAGGTGGCTCATGCATTGTTTCCGGTGACGGGTTGCTGTGGGCGATAGATCATGGTCTTACATTCAATCAATCTGCCCGTCGAAGAACGGTGATGTTCGAGTTCAACGGGACCGAGTACCCTTCCCCTCTGCTTGACGATGTGGATTCACTGGTTGGAGTTATCGATTCCGAATCCGTCTTACGAAACAGGCTGAAGGAATTACTCAGTCAGGCAGAAATAGATGATCTTGTGAAACGTGGCCGAGCGATGATCGAAAGTGGGCACTACCCTGTCCTCGACCCGAACGCCAACGTCCCATGGCCAATGGTCTGACTGAAGACACGAACCTGTAAAACATGCCCTTATCCCTTTCGAAACAGGAAGCAAAACGAATCGCCATTCGGGCACAAGGGTTGGCAGGTAGTCGTCCAGATCGAGGAATCACGATTGAAGATGTGAGGCAGTCGGTACGAGCGATGGGGTTGCTGCAGATCGACTCGGTAAACGTGTGCGTGAGATCACACTACGTGCCATTGTTCTCCCGCCTCGGTATCTACGAACAGGATCTTCTGGATCAGCTTGTTTACAGGGAAAAAGCCCTGTTCGAAACCTGGGCTCACGCCGCCTGTTTCGTACCTGTCGAGGATTATCGGCTGTTCAAACCACGGATGGCGACTCACAAGCCTCGGCATCGCGTCGCAGAATTGATGAAAGAGAAGCCCGGCTATCTTGATGACGTTCTGGAACAGGTGCGAGTCCGAGGTCAATTGACGGCTTCAGAACTCGAAGACGCTGGTACCCGTAGTGGCCCCTGGTGGGGCTATACATCAGGCAAGGTCGCAATGGAATGGCACTTTGCGGTCGGCAATCTGTCAATCGCCGATCGAAAGAACTTCGCTCGTTACTACGATCTGACCGAACGGGTTGTGGCTGCGCAGCATCTAAACGGTGTGGTTCCGACAGTTGAGGATTCACATCGAGAGATGATGCGTCTTGCCGTTCGGGCACACGGGATCGGAACTGCCGAAGACTTCGCCGACTACTACCACATCAAGAATGGACAGGCCAGAGATCGCCTTGCTGAGCTGGTCGAATCGGGCGACATTCAAGTAGTCAGAGTCGAAGGGTGGGACGAGATTGCGTATGCTCCGACGACAATCGAATCGAGTGATCCTGTCGATGCGCACGCTCTGCTGACCCCGTTCGACCCACTGGTGTGGAGCCGAGACCGAATCGAACGACTATTCGACTTCTACTATCGAATCGAAATCTACGTCCCCGCCAACAAACGGCAGTTCGGCTACTACGTCTACCCGTTTGTGCTGGGTGAAGATATCGTAGCGCGTGTCGATCTGAAAGCCGAAAGAGACAACGGCGTTCTCAGAGTTAAAGGAGCTTTTGTTGAACCGGGATTCGAGCATGACTATGTCGCTTCGAATCTCGCAGACGAGTTGCGATTGATGGCCAGATGGTTGGGACTCACACGTGTCGTAGCCGGTAAAAAAGGAAATCTCATCCCATCTTTGCGCGCAGCGCTGGCGCGATAGACACGATCGTTCTGTCACAGAGCGGCCATGGCCAGCCAACCTTTAGACACGCAGTGGGGGGATCGTGTAGTTATGTCAGATCGAGCGGTTCTTGAACTACTTTGCGAACCGGGAGGTGAATAGAGCCCGGGTACTGAGGTCTCGCTCCAGATAGATCACCGCAAACATGTTGTCGGCGTCAGTCCAGACATTTTTCACGTTGAGACTAACCTCGTTCGCCATCCGCCTGAACGCCTCGACCTTGTACTTGTGGGAGTACTCGGTCAGGACGGATTCATTTTCGTCGAACTCGAACGTGTACCCGCAGATATTCACCGTCTGTCGCTCAGTCGACACCAGATGCATTTCAATACATGAGTGGTAATCGTTGAATATCGCATTGTGACGGAACTTGTCCAGAATGAAACTACCGCCGAGTTCGTTGTTGATCCGCCTCAGGACATTGAGGTTGAACTGGGCGGTAATGCCTTTGGAGTCGTTGTACGCTGCCCGAAGCACGTCCCGATTCTTATCAAGGTCGACACCAACAAGCACACCGCCACCCTCGCCAGCCATCTCGGCCATTCTTGCAAGTAGTGCCTTGGCGTCGTTCCTCTGGAAATTTCCGATTGTCGAACCTGGAAAGTAGATAACACGGCGAGTTTCGGCGTCGTTTGGAGAAGGTATTTCAAATGACTTTGTAAAATCGGCAACGACCGGCATGACTTCGATCTGAGGGAATTCGGCCTGAAGCGAATCGCCGACTTGCGAAAGGTACTCACCGGATATATCGATCGGCACGTAACCTGCTGGTCTGTCCAAATTCCGAAGTAGCAGTCGAGTCTTCAACGAACTGCCGCTCCCATACTCCACCAACAGTACGTTTGGGCCGATCACTGTCGCGATATCTGCAACGCGCTCCTGCATCAACGAGCTTTCGGTACGTGTCACGTAGTACTCGTCCAACTCACAGATGTCATCGAACAATTTTGATCCGCGTTCATCGTAGAAATACTTGCTCGGCAGAGTTTTCTGATCCTGAGAAAGTCCCGCGATAACCTCTTCCAACATTGTGTGGAGTGCTGTTGCTGTCCCTGGAGCGGAAGTTGCGATCATCATGTACTGGAAATTCCTCAAGGGCTGAGTAACGGGATCGAAAAAACGGCTATGCGTCGCGGGCGAGTCGGAATCCCATGAACTGCCACTTGTTTTGGGCGTAGAAGAAGTTGCGGTATGTTGGGCGGATATGGTTTTGCGGTGTTGCGGCCGATCCACCACGCAGGACGATCTGGTTTGCCATGAACTTTCCGTTGTACTCGCCAATCGCCCCTTCCACGACCTTGAAACCCGGATAAGGGCTGTAAGCGCTGTTTGTCCATTCCCAGACGTCACCGAACATCTGGTGCAACCGACCCGATTGAGCATCGACCGACAACGGTCGTGGATGGAACCGCAGCGAGTCGGAGTATGTTCCACCTTCGATATCGGCATCGGCTGAGGCGATCTCCCATTCGGCCTCAGTCGGGAGGCGGGCACCCGCCCACCTTGCATAGGCATCGGCCTCGAAGAAGCTGACATGAGCCACCGGCTCGTCAGGGTGAACCACCCTCGGACCGGCCAGCGTGTACTGCATCCAGCCATC
This sequence comes from Chloroflexota bacterium, assembly GCA_024275195.1. Lineage (GTDB taxonomy): Bacteria > Chloroflexota > Dehalococcoidia > Lucifugimonadales > Lucifugimonadaceae > Lucifugimonas. The sequence continues at coordinate 40,824 of JAJRZP010000160.1, forward strand.
GTCGCTCTTGAACCAGTAGAGCGGCTTGTCGAACTTTTCCCACTCATGTTCTTTCAGGCTGTTTTCTTGAACCTCAGCCCAACCCAGAGAAAGCCAGACGTCCGGGCGTTGGTATCCGCCATCATTCATAAACTCGAGGAACTCACCGTTAGTGACCAGCCGCGATCCGAGTTCGAACGCGTTCACGTACTCCTTGTGCTCCGGCCCTTCGTTGTCGAATGAAAACCGGGTAGCGTCCCAGCCGATGTCGTAAAGACCCTCTTCATACCTGAGCCATTCGAGTTTCGGAACACCAATTGGCTCTGGGTCGGCAGGGCGGGCGTAGAGAGTGGGGCGAAGCGGGTTCATCGATAGTACATGCTTGATATCGGTTGCCATTAATTCCTGATGCTGCTGCTCATGGTTGGCACCGAGAACGATGGTGTCTCTCAGTGAATCAAGCCCGCCATCTCGCCCCAGACGAGAGATCAGGTCGACCATCTTCTCATCGACGTAGTGGCGGTACTGGTAGATCTCTGCCACCGTGGGGCGCGAGATTTGACCCCGCCGGGGTCGGCAAAACTGTTCACCAACGGCGTTGTAGTAGGAATTGAACAAATAGTTGTACTGCTTGTTCAACGGTTCATAGTTTGGATAATTGTTGCCGAGTACGAAAGTCTCGAAAAACCAGGTCGTATGTGCCAGGTGCCATTTGGTCGGGCTTACGTCAGGCATCGATTGAATGACATAGTCCTCGTTCACCATCGGCTCGCACATTTTTTCGGTGAAACTGCGAACACTCTGGTAGTACTCAATTAGGCCTTCGGGTGTTTTCGGGTCGGAATTGATGATTTTTGTTGGGCTGTCTGCGATAGTCATTGGTTTGTGGATCCGTATTTTCTTGAGAAGTTTTAATTCGAAATCGGGATTTCAGCCCTTAGAGTCCGTAGGCCTCAAGCAGCCTCAGCCAGAATTCACTAATCGTGGGGAACGCCGGCGTGGCGTGCCACAACTCGTCTAAAGTGATCTTGCTGATGATTGCGATCGTCGCCGCGTGGAGCATTTCTCCCGCACCCGGCCCGACGAATGTGGCTCCAACAATGGTTCTCGTGTCCTCGTCGACGACTATCCGTACATTGCCTTCGATTCCCTCACCTGTGGTCGATGCACCGGCGGTCCAACCAAACCCGTAGTCGACAGTTCTTACGGTCAATCCTTGAGTCGTTGCGCGCTCCTCGGTGAGTCCGACCGCTGCGACATGTGGGTCGCTGAAAACTACACGGGGAGACGCCACTATGTCGCCATAGGCTCGTGCACCCTTTTCAGGGCTGGCTATCACATCACCGACGATCCTCGCCTGATATTTCCCGTCATGGGTGAGAAGACTGCGTCCGTTGGCATCACCGACAGCATAAAGCCAATCGCCGCTCACCTCTGTCACCCTCATCTGATCGTCAACCTGAACGAACGCCCCCGGCTCCAATCCGGCTGATTCGAGGCCAATATCGAACGTTTGTGGTTTTCGACCGGTTGCAACCAGAATTTCGTCTGCTTCAATCTGCTTGTCATCGCAGGTAACGACAACACTTCCATCTACTCGTTCAACCTTCGTGCAATCGGCACTGGTCAGAACGTTGATGCCGTATTCCTCAGTAAACACTTTTTCGATGTGTTCACCGGCAAACGGTTCCTCTCTTTCGAGCAGGCGAGATCCACGTTCGATGATCGTGACGCTCTCCGTGCCGAGATCATGCCACGCCTGAGCCATCTCGACGCCGACAACTCCTCCACCGATGATGATCAGGCTTGCAGGAGGCTTATCGAGTGTGGTGATGACGCGCGAGTCCCAGGCATCCGATTCAGATAGCCCCGAGATCGGCGGCGTAACTGAAACTGACCCTGTGGAGATGACAACGGCTTTGCTGGCGGTGATGTCGGTCACTGTGCCGTCTTCATGCGTGACCTGAACCTGTCTCTTGCCAGCGATCCGGCCGTGCCCACGGACAAGTTCAATGTTGTTATCGACGAGCCACTTGACCTGCCATTTGTCATCGAGATTCGAGATCATCGCATCTCTACGCTTCAGTGATTCTGAAAGATCGATTTCTCCGGTGACTGCCTCGCGAGCCCCCGGCACTCTTCGAACCATTCTGAGGGCCTCGCCCGGTCGCAAAAGAGCCTTGCTGGGCATGCAGGCCCAGTAACTGCATTCGCCACCAACCAACCCGCTCTCGATCACAACCGCGCTCAGTCCGGCCTTGACAACTCTGTCGGCAACGTTCTCGCCAGCGGGGCCCGCGCCGATTACGACGACATCGAAAGATTCAGCCATAGATATAGATCGCTCCGTGCTCGTTGATATCACTACCGCTGAGTAGCCTGAAAATTCAGATGCACGTGAATCCAGATCGGTGCGGGCCGCGGAAAATCGTTCGAGGCGCATCTGTTCGCGAGCGGCTTGCATCTGACTGCATAGTGATTCGGCAGCAAACCATTGTCGAGCTTGTGGAATCGCAGCTCGCGAGGTACGGAAGTGGGAGATTCGCCAGATGGTGAAAGCGTTGTTAAACGGTACGGTTGTAGCAGAAACCGAAGACTACGAGGTAGTGGAAGGGAATATTTACTTTCCACCCAATTCGCTGAAAAAGGAATATTTTTCCGAAAGCGGTCTCCACACCACATGCCCCTGGAAAGGTCTTGCTAACTACTACTCACTGAATGTCGATGGACAGGAAGCCCGCGATGTAGCCTGGTACTACCCGGAGCCATCGGCGGCGGCAAGCAACATCAAAGATCATGTCGCCTTCTATCCACAGGTCGTGATCGAGGGTTGAAAGTCCGGCTGGCTGGGTACTCTGCGAAAGTTACTGGGCGTATGACCGGAACTGATGCGTTACCTGGACCACGCTAGTGACCGTCTCTCGCGGCGAGATCGAGATTATGAGCCTACGAGCGATGCGATTCTACCCAGTATCCCTTTCCGCCTCGGATGAAGGTTGGCTGCGATGAAATCTACGGTTGTTGGATTGCCGGTGAGTAGAAGGCCACCCCATTTTCGCAGTCGGCCATAGGTGGCAGAATCATTGGAGTAGTTGTCACTCCATCCGTGAAACTCGCCGAAATTGCGAGTTGAGTCGAGCGCCAGCACCTTGCCACCTGCTTCCCTGACTAGAAGCACTGCGGCCGCGAAATCCCAGATTCGGGCAAATCCAGTGATAGCGAACTGCATAGTGCCGTTCGCCACAAGAAACTGCTCATAACAGGCACTCCCTAAAATCCTGATCTCACCGAAATGCCCGTTGAGCGGTTTCCCGACTTTGAACATTCGACTTAGCCAGCCGGGTCGAGCCGATAGCACACCGGCGATTGGCTCACCCATTTCACTCGGCTCGTGGACATGGACACGGGCATCGCCAATCCAGCAGCCGTGCCCCTTTCTGGCGTGCATCAGAAGATATCCGTCGGCATTCGGCCACGGGATCCAGATCGCGCCTGCCGCAGGTTCTCCTCGATACATGGCCGCGACCGAAACGGCATGAATAGCCGATGAATTGACATAGTTTGTTGTGCCGTCGATCGGATCGACCACCCACAGCCAGTCAGCAGCGGCAGGTTCTTGAACCGGCGGGTCTTCTTCACCCAGCAACATGTGATCAGGGCACGTCTCAGCCATGATGTCGGCAATTAGTTGCTGGCTCTCCCGGTCTACATCGGTGACAAGATCTTTACCGGGTTTGTCGCCTTTGTTCGTTACTTCCAGATTTCCGCCAAAACGCCTTGAAACAAGTGCTCCTGCTTCTCTGGCTGCACGAATCACCGCACGTTCGATGCTTTCAAGTTCCGAGCCAGAAAACTGATCCAGCGCGCCGCCTGATGGTTGTACGGTCAATCTGATGCGACTCCAATTCCGTATCAAAAGATGCTCGTGTGATGTTGGAACGCTGTACGCGCTATCGATTCACACGCATTCGGGCTGAGAATTTATTTCTCGATCTGCCGACACTCCGGTAAGATTCTACGTGCAAGATTGGATGTGAGACCGCAGGATTGGTTAACTGCGGTTTGAGGTGATTACATTGACTTCAACCACTACTAGAAAATTCCATAAAGATCGCGGTCTGGTCACGCGCATGTACTTCACGATGTTCATGCTCGGAATTCTTTACGCGGTTTTCGCACTCTTCCTGCTCGGAGCCGGAACCCCACTCATATTTGTCGCTCCGATCGTGGGCATCATGATCGTTGTCCAGTACTATATGTCCGACAAGTTGATCTTGATGTCTACTGGCGCGAAAGAGGTTTCTGCCGAGCAACAGCCTGAGTTACATCGGATGGTGAAGCTGTTGGCTGACCGATACGGCATGCCGATGCCCAGAGTCGCCATCATCGACACAGCGATTCCCAACGCGTTTGCCACAGGTCGAAATCCGAAGAATGCCCTGGTAGCGGTGACGACAGGCATCCAGCAACGACTGAGTGAACGTGAGCTTCAGGCAGTGATCGGCCATGAGCTTGCGCACGTAGCCAACCGTGATATGCGTGTTCTGGCGATTGCCAATTTCCTGGTCACCCTCACCAGCTTCTTGATGACGATGCTGTTCTGGAACATGCTCTTTGGAGGCATGGGAGGCCGGAGAAGCAACAATGGTGGCGGGATGATGATGGTCTACCTTGTCACGATCATCGTGTACTTCATCGGCCAACTGCTTGTCCTCGCTCTTACTCGATACCGGGAATATGGTGCCGATCATACGGGTGCTGAAATTTCGGGCGATCCGGGTGCGCTTGCCGACGCACTTGAAAAAATTAGCGGTACGGTTGCCGGTATTCCAGATAAGGATCTTCGGAAACTGCAGACCGCTAACGCATTCTTGATAATTCCAGCAGCGTTGAAAGGTCAAGGATCGATGAACCTTTTCTCGACCCACCCACCCCTGCAAGAACGTGTCAAACGGCTACGCGAGCTTGAGGCGCGCATGCGCTACGGACTTCGTTAGATATGGGGATATTCGGCGGAAGTAAAACTCCAAAAAACGACTGGTCGGCGATGTCGACCGTGATCAAGGCTGAGGCGAAACTTCAGGCCCTTGGCGAAATTACTCCGGCACGACGCGCGGGCGTCATCTACAGGAATGATGACGAGAACGGGTTCCTGAAAGACATCGACCGGGAACTTAATACGATTCTGTACGTCGGTCAGGGCGCAACAAAAACTGCATTTGAGATTGAGGACGACGATCGCGGAATGCGGTGGATTGTTCTCGAAGATGGCAACTTCAACGACCTCGTATCCAGCGTATACACAGTCGGCAACGCGATTAGTGCGAACGACGCCTCGGAAAATCTACTGGCTGCAGTATTCGAACTCTATTTCACTGGAACTGTGGAAGACAACACGTATCGCTCGGGGCTTCGGACCTACTGGATATACCGGTATGACCGAAAGACGTTCTATCCGTTCGTACCGACTGGGGAGAGCGAGGGTGAAAGAGACCGGCCAACTGAAGCCCGGATGGGGCATGACCTGCGCAAGCATGGTCTGGCAGTTGAGAAGTCGCTAACCGAGTGGATGGGGCTCTGGGGCATCCCGTTCTAGTGTCGGTTTCCGGTTTCACAGATGTCTGAAAATGCCCTCCACCACAGAGCCGTCGATCGATGAAGTGATGCTGGATGAGTAGTCTCGTTCGTGTTGGCTTGCTTGTGCGTTCCGGTGAGAACCCGCAACCCTATGGAGATGCCGTCGCGCACGGGGACGGTGAGGCGGTTGTGCTTACGGCTGCTGGGAACCTCCCCGACAATGTTGGCGGATTGTTGATCGCAGGTGAAGGTGCGTATGAATCTTCCGAGACAGTCCCCGGGGCACTCATACAAGCAATAGAAGGCGGCTTTCCTGTACTTGGCATCGGGTGGGGTATGCATACCCTCAACATCGCCCTCGGGGGGCAGCCTCCGATAAGACTGGAAGGGCACGGCGATCCGTTCGAAAAGCCGGTCAAGCACCCGGTGTTTATGGCTCCGGGTGGAAAAGTTGGCTACACAATCGGGGGATCTGGATGGGTGACAGTTCCTTCGGCCCACACTCATGGCTTGCTCCCCGCTCAAGTAGCCGACGGGCTTCTCTCATCGGTATATGCGGAGGATCGGGTCGTGGAAGCTATCGAGAAACCCGGTCGCGAATGGTTGATCGGCATTCAATGGCCCGCCCATCTACCTGCCCTTACCCCGAAAGGTTTCGACAGCCTGCTGCTCGCCCTCGTCGAACGTAGCGAGCAACAACACTGAAAATAAAACACTCCCGCGGGCATGCGCGCGCACGTTGCGCGTACGCATGGGAAAGCGTAGTGTTGAAGCATTAAATTCCGTACTGCGCTTATGTTTGGCGCGTACTGGGCTGAACTCACACCCGTAGCCGGAGATATTTATGGTCAATAGCGACCTCGGCAGCATCAGGCTAATTGGCATTGAAGATGAGATGAAGGCGTCCTACCTCGACTACGCGATGAGCGTCATCGTGTCGAGGGCACTGCCAGATGTTCGTGACGGCCTCAAGCCGGTTCAGCGACGAATTCTGTACGCAATGCACGATCAGGGGATGAGGCCAACGTCGTCGTATAAAAAGAGCGCTCGGCTCGTTGGTGAAGTACTCGGTAAGTATCATCCGCATGGCGACCAGTCGGTCTACGATGCTCAGGTGCGTATGGCACAGCCATTTTCGCTCCGGTATCCGCTTGTCGACGGGCAGGGTAACTACGGCTCTGTGGATGGCGATCCAGCCGCTGCGATGCGGTACACAGAGTGTCGTCTTTCGTCGATTACCGAAATGATGCTGGGCGACATAGATCGCGATACCGTCGACTGGGGAGAAAACTTCGACCAGTCGCTGAAAGAACCAACCGTGCTGCCGGCGCGATTGCCTGCACTTCTGGTAAACGGCGCATCAGGAATCGCAGTGGGCATGGCGACAAACATCCCGCCGCACAATACGACTGAAATCTGTGACGCCATCGTTCATCTGATTGGTCATCCGGATGCTTCTGTCGACGACCTGATGCAGTACGTCACAGGGCCCGACTTCCCAACCGGGGCGCACATCTGGGGGCAAGAGGGCATACGGAACGCCTACGTGACCGGTCGTGGACGCGTGATGGTTCAGGCCGATCACAAGGTTGAAGACATCCCGCGTCAAGAACGTAAACGTCTTGTATTCAACGAGATTCCGTTCCAGGTAAACAAGGCGAATCTCGTCGCAAAGATCGCCGACCTGATCAAGGCTCGCAAGATCGAAGGAATCAGCGAAGTCCGAGATGAGTCGGATCGTAAGGGAATGAGGATAGTCCTCGAGCTTCGACGTGGTGCTCACGTGCCGGTGGTGCTGAACAATCTGTACAAACACACGAATCTGCGAAATTCGTTCTCAGTCAATATGATCGCCCTGGTTGATGGGACACCGCGTGTTCTTACGCTAAAGCAGTCGCTCCGCCACTACATCGATTTCCGTATCGAAGTCGTTCGCAGGCGCGCCGAGTTCGACTTGAAGAAGGCAAAGGCACGATTGCACGTGCTGGAAGGTCTCCGAATTGCGATCGACAACCTCGACAAGGTAATTGCATTGATTCGAGCCTCGGCTGATGTCGAAGAGGCACGTTCTGGCTTGATGGCCGCGTTCGATCTGTCGGAGATTCAGGCCCAGGCCATTCTCGACATGCAGCTACGCCGTCTGGCGGCTCTTGAGCGTGAGAAGATCGAGAACGAGTACAACGATCTCACGACTCTTGTCGCTGAACTTGAGGAGCTACTGAGCGACAGCGCCATGGTACTGGCTGTCGTCCGAAAAGAAACCCACGAGCTTAAACGCAAGTACGGCGATGAGCGCCGTACTGAAGTTCATCCCGAAGAACTTGGCGAATGGCGTCGTGAGGATACCGAACCGCACGATGATGTCGTTATCACTCTCAGTCGCAATGGCTATGTGAAACGAGTCAAGCTCGATACTTACAAGAAACAACACCGCGGTGGAAAGGGCGTGCGCGGTCAGAGAATGACCAAGGAAGACGACGTTACCCCACATCTACAGATCGCCGATACACACGACTATCTGTTGTTCTTCACAGATCGTGGTCGAGTATTTTCGTCACGCGTTTTTGAACTCCCCGCAGATCAGTCAAGAAACTCTCGTGGCACTCCGGTACAAAACCTCGGGTTCAACATGGAGCCGAGAGAGGAAGTTCACGCGGTCGTGGCGGTATCCAGCTATCTCGAAGATACCTATCTGGTGATGGCAACGAAACAGGGCCAGGTAAAACGGATGCATTTACCGTTGTTGCGGAACATGAATCGCAGTGGTCTTCGATGTTTCAACCTTAAAGGTGATGATGCCCTAATTGGTGCCGTACTCGCGAACGAAGATGAGGATGTGATCCTTGTTTCGAAAGAAGGCATGTCCATCAGGTTCAAGTCTTCTGAGGTTCGCGCACGCCAGCGTGCCGCTGGTGGGATGAAGGGTATGAACGTTCAGAACAAGGACGAGATTGTCTCAATGAACGTTGTCGACGATGAAGGCTATCTTCTCATCGTTAGCCAGAAGGGCTATGGAAAACTTTCACTCCTGCGGCACTACACCCAGCAGCGTCGGGGTGGCAAGGGCCTGATTACTCTCAAAGTTACGACGAAGACGGGTAAAGTTGCGGACTCCGCTGTAGTAAGTGAGGAAATCAGAACCGACTCGACGGGCATGTTAGTTCTTGTAAGTGAGAAAGCACAGGTTATTCGCACCAACCTCGGCGAAATTCGTTCGACAGGTCGAATAGCTCAAGGTGTGAAAATTCAGATGCCGGAGGCAGGAGATAAAATCTCTGCAATCAGGGTGATCGACGAACGTCGAGAAGCTGCTGCGGAGATCGATCCAACCATCCTTGAGAATGGCAACGGAGTCAGTGATTCTGACTCAGATTCAGAAGTTGAGAATGCAGTTCCGGTTGGAACCGACGAAGAGGCAAGCGACGAGTCAACGGATTCGTCTGAAGACTAACCGAAGAGTTTTGAAACGATGATCGACCGGGCTGCTCTGGGCATCAGGGCAGCCCGGTTTTCTCTTGAAGATCACTTGAATACGAACTGCTGTCCGATAAGTCTGTAGCCATATCTCCTACGTAAAGTCCTTTGAACATACCGGCATCCACTCAGCGAATAGATCAGACTTAGCAAATGCTCACTGCAATCGGTGCGTACGTCATCCGGCGCAAATATCTGGTTCTGGGTATATGGGTAGTTGTGATCCTCGCCGCGCTACCGTTTTTCACGCGTGCAGACGAGTTTCTGAAGCCGGGTGGATTCTCGAACGAGTCGTTCCCCTCAGTCAAAGCGCGCAAAGTTTTACAGGAGCGGCTTGAGCTAACGACACTCACAGTGGACTTTGTGTTCAGCCACCCTGAATGGTCGCCCTTCGATCCTCGTTTTTCCAGCGCAGTTGAGACCGCTGTCGAAGGACTGACTGATTACGATGAAATTTCTTCAGTTGTAACTCATCTCGACGATCCGACACGGGCATCGGTATTCAGCAACACTGTCCACGTTACTGCGGGACTAACTCTCGAACTCGACGAATCACTCGATTTTCTCGAAACGATTACTGAGCAGGTCGATCCCGGGCCACTCGATCTGCTCGTGACAGGCGGGCCTGCTCTATATCGCGATATTTCACTGGCCAGCGAACGTGATCTTCGTCGTGGTGAGACCGTCGCATTCCCAATCGCCACTCTGGTGCTGCTACTGGTTTTCGGAACACTGGTCGCAGCGATCCTTCCGGCGGCGGTAGGTGGGGGCGGGGTTTTAGTTGGAGTGGCGGTCGTATTCTTCATGTCACAGGGCATCGATATGTCGGTCTTCGCCCTGAATATCGTCAGCTTGTTGGGCATCGGCATCGGAATCGACTACTCGTTGTTTTACACATCGAGATTCCAAGAAGAGCTGCGTAATGGCAAGTCGGTCGATGACGCCGTGTTAGCGGCTCATTCCCGCGCTGGGCAGGCGATACTTTTCTCGGCTGTTACGAGCCTGATCGGACTCCTGAGCCTGGTTGCGTTCGACGTGATGATGCTGCGATCAGTCGGCATTGGTGCAGTAGCGGTGATTTTTGCCGCGCTGCTGGCTGCGCTGACCTTGATGCCCGCCATACTTGCGATTCTGGGAGAGCGGGTCAACCGATTCCGAATCGGACCTGACTGGAGCAGACGGAAGAGTTTCTGGGTTCCGCTATCTGGTTGGGTGATGAAGCGCCCCTGGCTGGTGCTGATACCGACTTCAACCGTATTGATTTTGCTGGCAGTGCCTGCCCTCTCGATGCGACTGGGCACTGTCGACGCGACGATCCTTCCGGACTCCCTTGAGTCTCGTCAGGGCTTTGATGTACTCCGCGAAGAGTTCGGCTTCGCAATTCGAACCGTTATTCCAGTTGCCTACATCTTCGGAGAGAACGGCGACGACGACCCGTTCTCAAGAGGGAACCTCGATCGTGCATTTGATATTGGTCGTGAGCTTGAACGACTCGATGGCGTAACGAAGGTAACGAGCATCGTTAACCTTGAACCGTCGTTTGGTCCTGAACAGTACGAGCTTCTGTACCAGAACCCGGAGTCCATCACCGATGTTGCTGCTGCCCGAATCGTCAACGAAGCAGTCCGTAACGGCGCGATTCTTTTCCTGGTTCAAAGCGACCTTCACCCGTTTTGGCCCGAAACCCGGCAACTGGTGACAGATATGCGGGCGTTGAGAGTTCCAGAGGGTGAGTTGTACGTCAACGGTGGTGCCAGCGAGATCACCGATATCGTGAACGCACTGTACGGAAAATTCCCGTACATCGTAGCGGTGGTGCTGGGCGTGACCTACCTGTCACTGATGCTGTTGTTCAGGTCGGTCATCCTGCCATTGAAGGCGGTGCTGCTAAACGTTCTTTCAATCCTTGCCAGTTACGGCGCGTTGGTGTTTGTATTCCAGGAGGGCAACTTCAGCGGTGTGTTGAATTTCGAAGCCATGGGCGTTATCGAGGCAACGTTACCAATTCTGCTATTTGCGATTATTTTCGGATTGAGCATGGACTATGAGATATTCCTGCTCTCGAGAGTTGCGGAGGCGTACGAGCGCACTGGAGACAATACCGCAAGCGTGGCAGAAGGACTGCAGCGGAGCGGACTAATTATTACCGGTGCTGCATCGATCCTCATCGTCGTCGCCGCCAGTTTCGTACTTGCCGATGTCGTTGTCGTGAAGGCGATCGGTCTCGGGTTGGCGATCGCCGTCTTTGTCGACGTAACCCTGGTTCGAGCGCTCGTCGCGCCCGCGATCATGCGGATCGCTGGCCCGTGGAACTGGTGGCTACCCGAATGGCTCGACCGAATTCTTCCACAGGTGAAACGTGTCGAATAAACGCACCTACCTCACGCTGTTCCTGTTACCAGTTCTGTTGGTACTAACGGCCTGTGTGACCACGGCCGAACCACGCGGTGTGCCGACTGGTGCCTCTCCCGATGCAACTGCCACACCCGCACCGATCACCTTTCCGCAAGATGAGTTGGCGCATGATTCACGGATCGAGTGGTGGTACCACAATGGCCACCTGATTTCTGAGTCAGGTCGAGAATTTGGGTTTCATTTCGTGCTTTTCAAGTCCGATGATGGTCTGGGCGAGCCAAATCTGGTAGCCCAACTAGGGATCCTCGATGTCGAAACAGGCGAGTATTACGATTTTTCTAGAGCTGAAGCTGGAATGCGGACGATCGGTGATGGACCATTGGAATTGGGGATTGCCAACTGGGAATACCGTGTGGACGAGACCGCTGGCAGCCAGAGCTTCAAAGCGGTTACCGACAACGCGAGTCTTTCACTCCAACTTACTGCTGCTTCACCCGTAATGCTTCACAACGGAATCGGCTGGCTGCCCACCAAGGCAGGTGCTACCTACTACTACTCGTGGCCACGGCAGGTGGCGTCCGGGGAGCTCATACTCAACGGCGAAAAATATTCAGTCTCAGGTTCAGCATGGTTTGATCACCAGTGGGGTGACTTCTTTGTACTGGGTAAACCGGCCGGATGGCAATGGTTCGCCCTGCAACTCGCCGACGGTGGCTCGCTTATGATCTCCCAGTCACGAGGAATCGACGGCGAGATTGAGGAGACTTACGGCACATACATGGCACCGGACGGCACCGTCAGCGACATTCGGCAGGATGTTGATGGAATCGATCTGACAGTGCTTGGAGAGTGGACGAGTCCCGACAGCGGGGGAACGTATCCCTCGGGCTGGTCGCTGACGGTCGAATCACTGGGGCTTGAGCTGACGCTGGAGCCGGTGGCGGTCGATCAGGAAGTTCAGGCTGGACTACCCTCCAACTCAACCTACTGGGAAGGCAAGGCAAGAATAACCGGTTCACAGAACGGAAAACCGATCGGTGGAGACGCCTACGTTGAGCTATCCGGTTACGTAGACCCTGAACCGATCGAGTGGATGCAACGATAGTAGAACAAGCCGTGGCGTCTATAATCTCGCCATCGGTTCGTTTGGCGGCGTGTGTCCCGGTTCGTCTCCGGGCTTGAGAGCCCAAGAATACTCGTGGGAGTATCTTCGGGCAGGGGAGCAGTAAAGATTGCAGACGGCTCAGACTATTAGCGAGTTATACCGCAATGCGTGGTCAAGTTTCGCAACCGGGGTGACGGTGATAACCACTGTGGAGCCAGATGGGCTGGTGCATGGGATGACAGCGAGCAGTGTGACCTCGGTATCGCTCGATCCACCACTGGTTCTGGCGGTGATCGGTGAATCGAGGCAATCGCATGGTTTGATCGAATCTACCGGTCGATTCGGAATGAGTATTCTCGATGCCGCCCAGACAGACATTGCAAAACACTTCGCCACTCCACCCGAATCACGCGGCGATCTGGATTCGAGCAAGATTGCTCAGCTCGCCGGAACACCGATAATCGCGAACTCCATCGCCGCGATGGACTGCAAGGTTTCTGCTGCCTACAAGGCTGGCGATCACACCGTATTTGTCGGTGAAGTTGAGGCAATCGAAGTCGGTACGGGTGATCCGTTGGTGTGGTTTCAGCGTCAGTTCGGTGGATTCGCTGATCAGGGATCCGGCAGCGAATTCAAGTAGGTGGGAACGTGCGAATCGCCGTAATATCTGTCGCTCCAGTTTTTTCGGACTACGTAATCGGCGGATCACAGAAAATTCTCGCTGATGTAGCGGCGGGTCTTCGGAATTCCGGACACGACGTCCAGATCTGGTGTACCGGGACTGCCAAACATTCTGGTGAGTTTGAGCTAAAGGGTGTCCCGACTCATCCAGAGTTGATGCTTCGCGGCTCGTTTCCTGCCACTCATCAGGTTTCACCAGTTGCTCTGGCTCGAACGGTCGATGTGCTGAAGAAAGCCGCCGCTTGGGCAGATCGTGTATATCTTCACGCCGACGCTATCTATCTCCGCGAGGCTCTCGATGACGCTGAAATAGTTCGATCAATCCACGATCTGGTATATGAAGAAGCGCTGCTCTCGACACTGACGCTTCCGACGAGAGCGACCATCGTCCCGAGTGCATATCTGAAACGGTGTGTTGAGGCTACGGTTGCGCTTGCCGGTCGGAAAACGATCGAACCGGTGATCGTGGTTCCGAACGGAATACAGGTCCCTCACAGAGAGCCGCAGGCGTTCCTGCCCCCAGACGTCAGTCCACGGCAGGCTGATGATCTGATCCTCCTATTCCCTCATCGCCCCGAGCCGACCAAAGGTGTCCGGGAAGCGATTTCATCTGCTCTGCAGGTTCAGCGGCTCGAACCAACGAGAAGCATCAGACTGCTGATGCCGCTCTATCCACCAGATTCAGCTCTGGACGAAGCTGCCAATACGGCGCAAGACGTTTTACGACTTGCGCACGAACTGGGTGCCGTTGGAATCGTGGAACTCCACAGGTGGTTGGGTCCGTCGGAAATGCCCGGTTACCTCGCGGCTGGCGATGTGACTCTGTGCGTTGGTTCGTTCATTGAATCGTTTGGGCTCGTGCCGATAGAGTCAGTCGTCAACGGCACTCCCGCGGTGTGTGCGCGGGTTGGGGCAATGAGGCAGTTTGACGATATCGACGGAATCACATTGCTTCCTCAAGGAGATATTTCCGGCACGGCAGAAGCGATATTGCTTGCCGCCACAGAGTGTGATGAGAATACAGATTCGGGCCGCGATCAGATAATTTCACGCTACTCGTCTGAGGCGATGATCACCGGTTACGAGTCCGCAATCACCGGGCGATTGCCACAGCATCGTTCTCTGCGGAAGATCAGCGAAAGCCAGTGGGAGCTTGCACCCTGGTGTGATGTTCAGGGCAACCGGATATACGATGACTATGCAGGCGAATTCAGAAGGTTCACGCGGCTGACCGCAGAGCTAAAACTGAACCAAAATCGAGTCAGCATCGACTCGACGATTTCAGCTTCGGAACTCAATTCGGAAATCGACAGCGCTATCTCGGCGGGAATTCTCGTCCCGCAGATCGCTATTGAGTAGCCGAAACTAACCCACGTAGCTGCGTATCTTTATCGTCTCCGCAACCCTGCTAACCGCGACGTCGAACGCAGCTTTACGCATCGAACTGCCGTTTTTATCTGCACGAGCTTTGGTTACGTCGTAGGCTTCGTTCATCTTCTTGTCGAGTTCGCGGTTTACTCGTTCAAGCTCCCAGTTGAACACCTGCACATTCTGGGCCCATTCGAAGTACGACGCTACAACGCCACCGGCATTGGCGAGAATGTCGGGAATGATGTTTATCCCGGCTTCAACCAGAATCTCGTCGGCATCAGATGTAATAGGACGATTCGCACCTTCGACAATGATTCCTGCCCTGACATCCGAAGCGTTTTGCACTGAGATTACGTCTTCAATGGCAGCCGGTATCAACACATCGCAATCAAGTAGCAGTAGCGCGTCGTTGTCCAGCGCATCTGCGTCGGCGTAATCAGATACAGTCCCGCCCTCGCTCACAAGCCGCTCAAGTGCAGGTATATCCAGACCGGATGTATTGAGAATGGCGCCGTCCACATCGGAGACTGCGATAATCTTCGCACCGTCGTCGAACAACGTCCTTGCGGCAGATGCCCCGACTGCACCGAAGCCCTGCACCGCCACCGTGCTCGCCCCTGGTGTCGACCCTGAATCTACTATCGCCCGACACCCGATTACCGCGGCCCCTCGTCCGGGTGCTTCCGCTCTGCCGAGCGAACCACCGAGTTCGATTGGCTTGCCCGTCACAATACCCGGTGTGTGACCGTGTATCGATCCATATGCATCCATGATCCATGCCATCGTCTGTGCGTTGGTGCCAAGATCGGGTGCAGGGATATCTCGATTCACACCGAGAACGTGGTGCATGCTCATCGTGTAGCGGCGGGTCAGGCGGTTCAGTTCGCTTGTCGAAAGCTTCCGTGGGTCTACAATCACGCCGCCCTTTGCGCCACCGAAAGGTACATCGGCCAGTGCTGTCTTCCAGGTCATCAACATTCCGAGTGCCCGCGTGTGATCGAGATCGGCGTTCGGGTGGTATCTAATCCCACCCTTGTACGGCCCACGAGCGGCGTTGTGCTGGGAGCGGTATCCGTGGAACACGCGTACTTTGCCATCATCCATTCGGACAGGTAACCCGACCTGAATTTCGCGCCATGGTTCAACAAGCACCTGACGCATGTCGTCTTCAAGGCCGAGGCTGCGAACTGCGGCGTCGATGCTTGCGATCGTGCCATCGAGCATTGAACTGTCGTGGGCCATTGCGAATCTCCTATCAGATGCTCTTAGATTTTGCTTCTTACGCCATTGAGGACGGTTTCAACGTAAATGTAGGTGTAAATCAACTAAAAATGAAATTGACCGTGGCGATCACTCGTACTTAGAATAGTCTGGTTGGGCAACGAACGGATAAACACGCATGGCAATAGATTACGCAATAATTAACACGGGTGGGAAGCAGTACCGAGTTCGCGAAGGCGACACGGTATCTGTCGAAACCCTCGAAGGTGAAGTCGGTTCTGACTTCACCTTCGATCGAGTGCTGATGACATCAGTGGGCGGAAAACTTTCGATCGGAACTCCATCTGTTGCTGGTGCAACGGTCGTTGGCGAGATTTCCGAGCATGGCAAGGCCGACAAGGTTATCTCGCTTCGCTACAAGAATAAGACTCGCCAGCGCGTTAAGCGCGGTCATCGGCAGAACTTCACGTCGGTATTGATAAAGTCGATTTCGGCGAAATAGTCCACCACTGCATCTCCACAGCAGACTGGAACATCTAAATGGCACATAAAAAAGGTGGCGGGACTTCCCGCAACGGTCGAGATAGCGCAGGCAAACGTCTGGGCGTCAAGGCATTCGCCGGCGAACACGTCACGGCTGGAGCGATTATCGTTCGACAGCGCGGGACGAAGTTTCACACCGGTGCAAATGTCGGAATCGGCCGAGATCACACCATCTATTCACTAGTCGATGGTCAAGTCCGGTTCGACTATGCACGCAAAGACACCAAGCGTGTGAATGTCGATCCCTCGGCTTCCTAGTCAGGCATTAAAGAATTATGAAAGCCAATATTCATCCGACTTACCATAAGAGCGCTACGGTTACGTGTGCGTGCGGCAATATCTGGGAAGTAGGATCGACTCAGGAGAGTTTGCGAACGGAAATCTGTAGCAAATGCCACCCGTTCTGGACCGGCGAGCAACGAATCGTCGACACCGAGGGTCGTGTCGAACGCATGATGCGTCGATACAATCTTGGCGGGGACGGCTCCACCGACAAGAGCTAACAGAAAAGGGGCGCCATTCGGCGCCCCTTTTCTCTATCCGACTTTGCCCCCACCACAATCCTCAAAACAACGTCCAGTTCTTTACGGCGGCCAGGCGGTCATCGAAGGGGTAATGATCCGAGGTCAGTCGCGCGCAGCACTGGCAGTGCGACGACCGGATGGCATCATCATCCGTCGGTCGATTCCACTCGAAAGCTGGGCCAACTCATCGCTTCGGCGAGTCTTCTTGTTGAGGGGAGTGCTGGTACTGCTCGAAACTCTGCTCGTTGGAATGAAGTCGCTAACGATCTCAGCCAACGAGGCAGCCACGGACGAAAACCCTGAAGAAGACCAACAGATTTCATCGCTGGCGATGGCATCGCTGTTGACCGTCTCGCTGGTGTTAGGAGTTGTCATATTCTTCCTGATACCCGTGTTAGTATCTCGTCTGGTTGAGAATGCTGGGGCCAACAATTTCTTTGCCAACTTAGTCGAGGGAGGGATTCGCCTCGTTCTGTTCATAGGCTACGTTTATGCGATTGGCAAAATGAACGATATCAAGCGTGTTTTTGGCTACCACGGCGCCGAGCACATGGTCGTACACGCACATGAGGCGCGCGAGCCGCTAACAGTCGAATCGGTTCGGCGGTTCCCGCCGGCTCACCCACGTTGCGGGACGTCATTCCTGATGACCGTTGTTATCGTGTCGATAATTATGTTCATGTTCTTCCCGCGGGATCCGTTCTGGTTTCTCGTGGCCTCCAGAATCGTCCTGGTTCCCATCATTGCTGGCATAAGTTATGAGCTAATTCGGTACGCGGGTACCCACCAGAACAATCTCTGGATACGCCTGTTCAACTCACCGAACATCCTGCTGCAAGATCTGACCACACGTGAGCCCGATGAAGGAATGATGGAAGTCGCAATCACTGCCATCGAGTACGCAATCGCAATGGATGAAAAGCGAGCGACACCAAGCGATGACGTGTCCGAATTGTCGTCCACCCCGTTTATACCCCTCGGTGCCACCTCCGCAACCATCGACGACGATGCGGAACCATCGATCGATCCACCACCACCACCACCACAGCTACCCGGGGGCTAGCCGCGTCTGCTGGCGAGAACTTCCCAGACTTTGTCGGCAGTCATGTCGAGGGATTTGAGCAGCACCATGCAGTGGTACAGCATGTCGCCCATTTCGTTGGCCACATCGTCTTGCGTTTGGCTCACCGCCGCGATAGCTGTCTCTCCCGCCTCTTCAACAATTTTCTGAGCTACACGCCCGGTGCCTTCATCAAGTAGCTGGACGGTGTACGAGCCCTCGGGTTTTTCTGTCGCCCGGTGCTTGATCACATCGATGAGTTCCTGAAGAACTCCGGGGCCGAGTTTTTCGTTTGATCCGCCGGATTCAAGTAACGCCGAATCAAGCACACCCGAATCGAAGCAAGATACGGCATCGGTGTGGCACGCAGGCCCAACGGGATTGACTTTTACTACGACAGCATCGCCATCGCAGTCTTGCTCGACCTCCACGACTTTCAGGTAGTTGCCGGAGGTTTCTCCCTTGTGCCACAACTCCTGCCGACTACGGGAATAGAACCACACATCAGGGCCTTCAAGCGTACGCTTCAGCGCATCTTCGTTCATATACGCGTGCATCAAAACCCGACCGGAATCGGCGTCTTGAACAATTGCTGCCAGCAATCCGCGATCATCGAACTGGATCATTTCGAACTTCCTCGTACCTGTACGCGTACCGTGTTAGGTAGAAGTTGACTACCTGAATGGTTTCTGAACAATATCTGATAGTACGGCAGTTCAACCTGCCGTGGCCTACCCGCCTATATGTTCGAGTATCCCTGAAAGCTCACGTAAATCAGTGATCTCGATATCGGGTGCTGGCTCTCGATCTACTTCTTCGCCGTTGCGGTTTATCCACACCGTGGTCGCCCCGGCGCGATATCCACCCAACACATCATCGAATAGCTGATCGCCCACGTACCAGACTTTTACGGGTTCGGTTCTCAGGCCTTCAAAGAGGTGTTCGAAGGCGGCAAGCGCTGGCTTGTACACCCCGGCTGACTGCGAACTGGCCACGAAATCGAACTCCAGTCTTTCACTGGCGAGCAATGGCAGCAGACCTTCATCGTCGGCATTTGAGAACACGCCCAACTTGACCCGTCCTTTGAGAAGTTCCAATGCCTCGACAGTGTCGGGGTAAACAGGGCGATCAGTCATGTGCAGCGACGCCCGATCTCCGGCCGCCACCGCGTCCGCATCCAATCCCATTTCGTCGAATACCTGTTGGAAGCACTCTGTCCATGCCTGACGGTACGATTTGAACGGTGGGCTATCGAATGGTCGGCCGAGATCAGTTCGAATTTTACGAAAATTTACTTCGTACTTACGCCATCTGGTCCAGAACTCCTCGGAGTCCATCGGAAGGTTCTGCGCCTCGATAATTTCACCGAAAGTAAGCTTCCAGTCGTCATGTGAGTTGTCGAACAACGTTCGATAACAGTCGAAAGCTATCGCCTCAGGTAGCTCGGGTTGTCCCGATCTCAAAGTTACCGCCAACGTCTAGACCTCCCGTACTGGAATCCCACGTTCCGCGAGATACGATTTGACCTCAGAGACCCGCAGTTCACCGAAGTGGAATAGTGATGCGGCAAGAACCGCGTCAGATTTACCTTCAACTAGCGCGTCATAGAAATGATCAAGTTGCCCGGCGCCGCCACTTGCGATAACCGGAACGGTTACTGCTCTAGAGATAACCCGCAGTAGCTCATTGTCGTAGCCGGATTTCTGTCCATCGGTGTCCATGCTCGTAACCAGTAGCTCACCCGCGCCCGACTCAGTCGCAAGCTTCGCCCATTTCACGGCATCCAGAGCAGTAGGCCGGCGACCACCGTGGGTCACGATTTGAAACAATGCTTCGGCAGGCACCTCACCGTATTTTTCGAAGTTGCCCAGAATCGGGTCATCGACTCGCTTGACGTCCATTGCAAGAACCACGCATTGCGAGCCGAACTCCTTTGCGCAGTCTTCAACAAGTCGAGGATTGGCAACTGCTGCCGAGTTGACCGAAACCTTGTCGGCTCCGGCTTCGAGCATTTTGCGCATATCATCGACC
The DNA here is from genome assembly GCA_024275195.1 of Chloroflexota bacterium. Classification (GTDB taxonomy): domain Bacteria; phylum Chloroflexota; class Dehalococcoidia; order Lucifugimonadales; family Lucifugimonadaceae; genus Lucifugimonas. The sequence continues at coordinate 60,745 of JAJRZP010000160.1, forward strand.
GACCGGATCCCGCCGCCAACGGTTAAAGGAATGAATACTTCAGATGACACCTTCTCGACAACGTCGACCATAGTGTTGCGGGCATCTGACGATGCGGTGATGTCGAGAAAAACAAGTTCGTCGGCACCTTCTGCGTTGTAGAAAGCGGCAAGTTCGGCGGGGTCACCTGCATCTCGGATGTCGACAAAGCTGACACCCTTCACGACCCTACCGTGATCGACATCCAGACATGGAATGACGCGGCGCGTCAGCATCGTGGGTACTCCGGTCTACTTACGAGCGACGATGATGTATCGGTGTGGAGTTAGCTGTCGCGAGGTCAGTGTCGTGAATCCAAGTGCTTCAACCGCTTCCCGCATCTCTTGTTGCACCACCCGGTTTGACGCTGCCGGACCTACTACGGCTTTGCCTTCAATCGGCAACCACTCGACAATGGATATCCAGCCGGCCTTCTTGAGGAGTCGGGCTGCTTCTTTGATCAGCGTTTTCGGTCGGCTTGCTTCGTTCAGAACGCTGGAAAGTACGACACCATCGAGCGATGCATCGTCGAGTGGAATCTGGTTCTCTTTTGACACGAGGGTTTTGATATTGCCAAGTCGAGCTGCTTTCCCCTGGATCTTCACGTGCTTCAGCATGGCTTCTTGCACGTCTACGGCATAACACGTGCCCGCGTACAGGTATTTTGCGAGTGGAATGGTCAGCCAGCCCGGCCCGGAGCCGATGTCGGCCACCTTCTGATCGTTGTGAATCGGTACCAACGCAATCATCGATTGAGGGTCGTATGTCTCCTCAAGCTTCGGGTGCAGTAGAGCTTCTACTTTGTCTACTGAGGTTTTCGTTGGCATTCGTGTCTTTTCCGTTCAAGCAGTATTGTCGTCCGGGATTTATCCACCCGCGACGGTCATTTCGTCAATTGTTTCGATCGCGCGCTTTAAATCCAGCGCGCCAGAGTAGATGGCCATGCCGGATATAGCGCCTTCCACACCCAGCTTCGCCAGTCCGACGAGGTCATCGATTGAGGCGATTCCACCAGCCACGATAACAGGATATCGCACGTTTTCGGATAGTTCGGCTACTGCGTCGAAATTTGGATGGGTCAATGTGCCATCCCGACTTGTATCCGTGTAGATAAAACGGCGCACACCCCGCTCGACCATCCGCTCCGCAAGTTCGATGGCCGTAACATCCGACTGCTCCAGCCAGCCACGAGTTTGCACCATGCCGTCTTTAGCATCGATACCGACGATCACACACTCGGCTCCGAGTTCATCGACTGCTGCCTGAACTTCATCCGGTGCTTCAATAGCTGCCGTGCCAATAATGACACGATCCACACCCATGTCGATGAGGCGATGCGCTTCGGCTGCGTCTCGGACGCCGCCGCCGAGTTGTACAGGTATGTCGATAGCATCGATAATTGCTTCGATCGCGGCTGCGTTGCCACGAACGCCATCTCTGGCTCCATCGAGATCAACAACATGAATCCGGCGCGCACCCTGAGCAACCCAGCGCTTTGCGACAGCAGCCGGGTCACTGTCGAATATGGTCTCGCGTTCATAGTCGCCCTGAGTAAGGCGCACGCAGTTTCCGTCCCGCAGGTCGATTGCTGGCAATATTTCCATTTGGGTTGCTATTTCGTTCCGTTCGGACTACTCGACATTGTCGCGGCGAGATCGAGAAAGTTCTTGTATATCTGGAGCCCCACTTCACCGCTTTTCTCGGGGTGGAACTGGGTTCCCACCACATTGCCTTGAGCAATGGCGGCACAGATTTCCACCCCGTAGTTAGTTGTAGCGGCTATCTCAGCACGTTTGTCGGGGACGCATCGGTAGGAGTGCACGAAGTAGAAATGTGATCCCTGAGGAATTCCTCTGAACAACCGGTTGCGATTCTCTTCATCTTCAGTGAACTGAACCTCGTTCCACCCCATGTGCGGTACCTTCATTGCGAAGCCCAGATCGTCTGTCATACCGGTCGGAATCAGTTGCACTGTCCCCTCGACCAGGCCGAGTCCGGCAAGTTCGCCTTCTTCGGAGCTTTCGAACAGCACCTGCAAACCCACGCATACACAGAGAAGCGGTTTCCCCGAGGCTGCAAACTCTTTTACAGGCTCGACCATCTTCAGTGTGTTGAGTGCCTTCATTACGGCGTCACTTGCGCCGACGCCAGGCAAAACGGCAGCATCAGCAGACGCCAACTCGGCAGGGTCACTCGTCACAACCGGGTCGGCTCCGACTTTACGCAACGCCTTCTCGACACTGTGTACATTTGCTGCCCGCGTGTTGAGGACAACGATGCGGGGGTTGTTGTAATTCTCGGTCAATCAGGTGTTCCTGTGAAATTCTGGCAAAGAGGAGTTACTTATTTCGAAGTATCAATTGTAGTTCGAAATACATCCAATCACCGCTGTTAAAGACTTTACGCGAATTTTTTGCGCGAAAGTCAGTTACGCGCGAGAATAGACGGCGTAGCATGAGTAGAGTCAGAACTACCACAGCAGGTAAAAAACTATGACGATGGCACCGGAACGTTCAGTACCGATCAATACGATTGAGATTACTGAAAAAGCGGCCAGCAAGGTCAAGCAGTTTGCAGCCGACAAAGGTATGGAGAAATTCGGCCTGAAGGTCGCTGTAAAGGGTGGCGGTTGCTCGGGTTTGACGTACGTCCTCGACATCGTCGATGGTCCAGAGGCTGACGATAAACTCATCATGCACCACGGAGTCGAGGTCTATGTGCCGAAGAAGGCATTCGTGTTCCTCGCCGGGACTGTGCTCGATTTCTCAGATGGCCTGAATGGCAAGGGTTTTGAGTTCTCGAACCCCAATGCTGCACGAACTTGCGGCTGCGGCACATCGTTCTCGGTCTAGCAGTTGTGTTGTCCGATTTGAACTGACTTTAGGTCGAACCTTTGCAATCAACAACAACTCTTCGAGCAGACCAGTCACAACAGGACGCTATGGTGAATGGGTGCGGTCTGTTTCGTTGGGGAAAATCGACGATCGTGCGGCACATCGGTCCTGATGCACTGGATTTGCTGCATCGTCTGACTACGAGAGACCTCCTGTGTGTTGCTCCGGGTCGTACTCGACGAACTGTACTCACATCAGATCGTGGCAGGGTAGTCGATGTTTTACTTGTGGCCCACGTTTCGAACAATCAGTTGCTTCTTGTTTCTGATTCGGACGATCCCGACCGGACAGTCTCGGCTATCGATTACTACACCATCATCGCGGACGCACAACTTTCAGACGTCTCGGATTCACTCGTTCGAATATCACTGGTCGGTCCGACCGCCCCACTGGTGGTCGAATCGACCTTCGATGTCGTAGTTGAAGCTGACACGACATCACAGGTGCCATTCGAATCATGCACAGTAACGATAGCGTCGGATACTTCTCGTGGGGTGGAGTGGGTCGAAATAATTTGTGAAAGCGCCGTGATCGATGCGTTGCTGTCTACACTGACGCTTGGCGGTGGCAGAGTCGTAGATGACGCTAATTTTGAGCTATTCAGAATTGACAATGAAATCCCCGGGTCTGATCGAGAGTATGGTGAACATTCCAACCCGATCGAGGCAGGGTTGCTTCGCCTGGTCGATTTCGATAAAGGTTGTTATGTAGGGCAGGAAGTTATCGCCCGACTCGATGCCTACGACAAGGTTCAGCGGGGCGTCGTTGCGATCAGGTCGTCGGTGCCACTTCCTGTTGGAGCGAAGCTCACCGGAGACTCGAAGAAAGCAGGGCTGGTAACGAGTACTTCAACACTGGCATCTCGAGATGGCAGCTACTTGAGTCTGGCACTCGTTCGAAATGCGTTTAGTGATTCCGGTACGGTGCTGGATGCCGACGGAGAAACCGTGGCAGTCCGTTAGAGCGTGCCGCACAACCGCTTGTTATTGATGCCTGAGAGTCTCGCCACCATCGACCATGATGATCTGTCCTCTGATCATCGCCGCGTCGGTGCTGCACAGCATGGCCACGACTTTCGACACGTCAGTTGGTGTGATGGGTCGTCCAGCGGGAGTGGCGCGTGAGGCGATGTCCTTAACGCCGAGTTCGTCAGGAAACGCGTCGATTGCATCGGTCATCACGAAACCGGCAGAAACCGTGTTGACCGCTATGCCTTTTTGTCCCAGTTCGACAGCAAGATAACGTGTAACGGCTTCGATAGCCGCTTTCGACACGCCTACGGCAAAGTATGCAGGCAACACGCGGGTTGATCCGGGGCTGGAGAGATTGATAATTCGGCTACCGTCAGACATGAGCCTGGCGGCGGCGACGGAGAGCATCCACGGACCACGGGCATTGATATTCATGGTCCAGTCCCAGTGTTTTACCGAAAGTTCGACAGCCGGGCGCATGACCCCTGACGCGGCATTGTTGATCAATATGTCCAGGCGACCAAATTGCTGTTCGATCTTGTCGATCAGCGAATCGACCGCCGCCTCATCACCGATATGAGCCTTGATGCGTGTCGCCTTCACACCAAACGACTCAAGCTCTTCGACGGTGGATCTGGCAGCATCGTGGTTCTTTAGATAGTTGATGATTATTGTCGCACCACGTTGCCCCAGCTCGAGTGCAATTGCCTTGCCAATCCCGCGTGAGCCACCGGTTACGAGAGCTATTTTGCCCGACAGGTCGGTACTGGAACCTGCGTGCTGGTTTTCGGATGCGTTGGAACCGTTCACGACTGTGCGCTCAGCACTAGATTGCCATTCCGCCATCGACGCGGATGGTCTCGCCAGTGATGTACTGTGCTTCGTCGGTAGTCAAAAATACGATGGTCGGTGCAACTTCGTCTGGCTCACCGAAACGGCCCTGCGGAATCCAGGTGAGAACGGTGTCGCGCTGCTTGTCAGATATATCTGCAGATGTTGCTGTTGTGATGTAACCGGGTGCAACTACGTTTGCGGTAATGCCACGGGTTGCCACTTCTTTCGCGATCGACTGGGTGAATCCGAATACAGCGGCCTTTGATGCAGAGTAGTTCGACTGACCGATGTTCCCTCGCATCCCGACTACCGAAGAAATATTGACGATTCGCCCCCAGCGGCCTTTAACCATTCCGGGAATCACTTTGTGGGTGCAGTAGTAGGTTCCGAACATGTTCACCTTCATGGTGTATTCGAACTGCTCGTCCTTCATACGCATGAGAAGTGCATCGTCGATAACACCGGCATTGTTGATAAGAATTTCGATTGGCCCGTGTGCTTCGATCGCCTGATCGATCATGGCAACGGCAGATTCCTTTTCGGCGATATTTCCACCGACGGCTATAGCGGTGCCACCTGCCGCTCGAATTTCAGCGACTACGGCATCGGCTTCCTTCGGATGAGTGTTGTAGTTGACTGCGACACGGTGTCCGTTCGCACCCAGCCGGAGAGCTGTCGCCCGTCCGATACCGCGAGATCCACCGGTTACTAGCGCACTTCTTGGCGTATTGCCGCTCAATTATTTAAACCTCACGTTGCGTAGCGCATCGCCTTTCGGGCGGAATGCACTGCGTATTTAGTTACTGACTTCTGCTCTGATTCTGTCCAACTCGGCCTGCTGTGCTTCGATCAATCCAGTGCCAACTACGAACTCTGCTGTCCCGATAGCGTTCGCCACTGCATTCACACCCGATGCGCCGTGCCCGACAATTGCGAGGCCATTCACGCCCAACAGAGGACCGCCGCCGAATGCTTCGAGAATATTCATGCGCTCGAATATTTCTTTCGAAAGTTTCTTGCTCTTGTCATTGTCGCCGAGAACTTCTTTTACGTGACTCACGATAGCGTCACCAAGCCCTTCGGTTAGTTTGAGAATTACGTTACCAACGAATCCGTCGCAAAGAACGACTTCCGCCTTGCCTTGCGGAAGATCGTTCGGCTCGATGTTGCCGATGAAGTTGAGGTCGGTCGAGTTCAGGATATCGGTTGTTTCTTTGACAAGTGCGTTTCCCTTTCCTTCTTCCGACCCAACACTGAGAAGGGCGATTCTTGGATTCTCGTTCTTGTAGATCAATTTTGACATTACGTTGCCGAGCGCGGCGAAGTCGACGAGCAAACCCGGGCGAGTGTCGACATTGGTACCGAGATCGATTATGACCGTGTTGGGCGCATAGCCGACGACAGGCCCACCAAGCGCTCCACGGTCAATACCATCGAGTGTGCCGTAGACGACAGTGGCTGCGGCGATCGATGCACCAGTCGACCCCATGCTTACGAAGCCAACCGCTTTGCCCATTTTGACCACACCGGCAGCAACGAATATCGATGCCCTGGGCTTCGAACGGAAAGCCCGCGCTGGGCTCTCGCCTTCTTCTACCACCCCTTCGGCAGGAACAATCTGCACCAACTGCTTCGCCGGGGTATCGTATTTGTCGAGTTCGGTTTGAATTGCATTGGTATCGCCGACGAGCGCAACCGCAACTCCACCTGCACCGATAGCTTTCAATGCAGCAGGCACTGTAACCACGGGGCCGTGATCGCCGCCCATGGCATCGAGTGCAATTGAGATTATGCCTTCAGGTATTCCCGTCATTGTCTGATCCGTGATGCTATTCCGATATTAAATGTGTGAAAACGGTAGCTATCTTATTCCAACGGCACCGTTGCTCGCCCGACAACGGCATCTGTACCATCGGGCTTTTTGCAACCAATCGTACATGTAGCGATCTTCCTCTCTCCTGAATCTTCGATCTCAGTTATTTCGCCGTATGTGGACACGATCTCGCCCGGGAATACCGGGGCACTGAATCGAACCTTGAGCTTGCCTCCGTCGTGCCAGGTGTCTGGGAACTCTGCCGCGAGCATTTCCGCGACGAGCGCGAGGCTGAGCATGCCGTGGGCAATTCGCGTCCCAAACTGCGTAGACGCCGCGTAAGACTCGTCGAGGTGGATGGGATTGTGATCGCCAGACGCTGCGGCGTAGGCATCAACACGTTCCTGCGTAATTTGGCGTTTGAACCCGGCGAAGACATCGCCGACTGATCGTTTGCTGTTGATGTAGCTCATGAAGATGGCTCGCCACTGACGATAATCGTAGTCGAGGACGTACCTATCTCAGCACCAGATGAGTCACTGTAAGTGACTGACACGGTAGCGAAATGATTTCCGCGCCTGATGGACTTGGCGGTCAACTTACCGGTGGCAGACACTTTTTCACCAATTTTCACCTGTCTTGTCCAGCCAGCTTCCTGTCCGGCATGAACAGTCTGCAGGCCGCCCGAGAAGAGACCCAGGTCCTCGATCAGTTCAGTCAGGGCAGCGGCCACAATAATGATCGGTGCGAGAGTATCGCCGTACTCTGGTGATTCGATCCCGCCGACCGCGGCTACATACGCGCTGGCACGAGATTCCGGGATGGTCACATCGTATGGACCAAATTCATGTCCGACTGTGGCGGTTGAAATCAGGGGAACTGCCAATAATTTCCTCGGTCTGTTCAACTGTATGAATACAGTTGAACTTGAACATAAAACATTCATTGTAGATTTGCCCTGTGAAACGAGCAAAATTACAGAGAATATAACCCGCTAAACGCCGGTCGTGGAACCTGCGCTGCGTTGCATCGAAATCGCCTCATCAACCAGTTCAGCCGCGAGTTCGAATGCGCTGGGGTTTCTGAAGTCGAGCTGTGAAAGCGCCAGCACTCGATACAGTAATCCCGTTGAGACTAACCCGCTGTTGCTCTGGCCGAGTGGCGGTAGATCGATGCCCGTTGCTTCGGAGATTGCGACCGCGGCGTTCATTCCACTCCGATTCAGGAAAACCCGGGTGAGCACACGCCCCTTGTGGGTGACGCTAACTCCGCTTTTGTCCTGATTCAACTCAACTCTGAGATGAGACCGGGGTTTATCTACAAGCCTGTAGCCATATTTCAGAGCCTGTGTGCGAGAAACCGTCAATAAATTTTTCCATTCGCGTACTAAACCTGCACGTTCCACCCCGTGTGGATGCGTTTAGATCAGATGCAGCCAAGTATAATCCCGACCCGAATCCAGTCGATGGCAGCAGCCTTTCTTGCGCGGGAGCAAATGAATTTTAAGGGTCAGGTAGCGGTAGTGACCGGCGGTGCAACGGGCATCGGTCGAGCTATCGCGTTGAAATTGGCCGACAAGGGCGCAGCTGTCATGATCGCCGATATCAATGAGGAAGCGGCTGAGGCGACCGCGGCCGAAGTTCATGAGATATCGGGAAACTCGGCAATCTTCCTGACGGATGTCACCGATGCCGCGGCATGTGACGGACTTGCCGCGGCGACTTTCGATTCACTTGGCGCTGTAGACATTCTGGTAAACAACGCCGGTATCGCTGGATCTTCGGGGTGGCAGTCACGATCGTTCTCAACTGAGGAAGATTGGAAACGAACGTACCAGGTAAATGTAATTGGTATGGCGAACGTCACTCTGGCATTTAAACCCCAAATGACCAGACGGCGTTCAGGCCGAATCGTAAATCTGGCATCGATCGCCGGAAGAGAAGGGCGACCGTCGCTCCCGCACTATTCGGCATCGAAAGCGGCTGTGATCAGCCTGACCCAATCGACTGCTCTCGAGTTGGCCCGGTTCAATATCACCGTCAATGCAATCTGCCCCGGGCTTCTTTGGACACCAATGTGGGAGCAGGTGGGCAGACGGTACGCCAACGACATTCCTGCTTACAAGGGGATGAACGCACGAGAGGTGTTCGACACCATGATCGCTGATCGAATCCCGATGAAAAAGGAGCAGACTCCCGAGGATGTTGCCGACACTCTGGCATTTTTAGTTTCGGATGATGCAAAAAACATCACCGGTCAGGCTCTAAACGTGGATGGTGGTTTCTTTATGCGCTAAGTCGCATGATGGATCAGTTATGGATTTTGAAGGAAAAACAGCAGTAGTTACCGGCGGGGCCCGAGGCATCGGTCGTGGGATAGCACTCGAACTGGCGCGCCGTGGATCGAACGTCGTTGTTGCTGATATGGACGAAGAATCAGCACTCGATGTGGTTGCCGAGATCAAAGCTGGAGGAACCCAATCGTACTACTGCGAAACCGATGTAACCCAGCAGTGGTCGACCGACGATATGGTGGAAGCCGCTCTTGAGGAGTTTGGACAACTCGATGTTCTGGTGAACAACGCCGGTGTGGGTGGGGCACCCGGTTTCAACACGCGGAAGGATCCGAGTGTGGATGACTGGCAGGCGACATTCGATGTGAACGTATTCGGTATCGTGAACAGCACTCAATCTGTCGAAAAATACATGGTCGAACGCGGCTACGGAAAGATCGTGAACATTGCGTCGATCGCTGGAAGAGGCGGGCGGTCCAGCTTCGCAACGTACGGCGCCTCGAAAGCCGCGGCGATCAACGTGTCGCAGGCATGGGCATTCAAGCTGGCTCCACACGGTATAAACGTTAATACGGTGTGTCCAGGCCTGATATGGACCCCGCTCTGGCAAAGCATTGCTGAGTGGAGGAAAGCAACCGACCAGCAAAACGCGGCGCTTACCCCTCGACAGATATTTCAACGGACGGTCTCAGAGTCGGTACCGCTGGGTCGGGCACAGACCCCTGAGGATATCGGCAATGCGGTTGCATTTCTGGCTTCGGATCGAGCACGGTCAATCACCGGTCAAGCGATAAATGTCGATGGCGGAATCCGCATGAACTGAGGAACGCCTTGCTCATCGTCTACCCCGCGTCGGACTGAGCTTGATGCGATTCGGGAGTTGTTGGGCGCAATCGCCGCGGCAACGCCATCTGAGGTTCGTCCTACCCGCTACCCACTACCACTTTCTGACCGAAATTAAACGCTACTCTGCGAATCAGTTAAGAAAAGAACCGTCTCGAAAGAATCAACGGAATTCAACGGATCATTAGTTTGTGATGGTGATTCCCAACGCACTGTCAGTCATATCCGTCAGAATCGCGTCAAAGGAGCGATTGGTATTCGGACCTATGACTTTCCTGACGATTTTGCCTGTCGGGTCGATGAAGAATTTCTCCGGGATTCCAGTGATTCCGAAATCTACGGAGATTTCCCCTGTCGGATCGATACCGTTTACATATTCGATACCGTACAGATCGATGAATTCTCGAACAGGCCCTTCGGTATCCCAGATCGCGATACCGATGAACTCGACACCTCGGTCGCGCCAGGTTCTGTAGGTTTCCGCCAGTATGGGGCCCTCTGCCCTACATGGCGCACACCAGGATGACCAGAAATCGACTACGACAACTTTGCCACGGAAGTCGGCAATCGAGATCACATCACCGTCGAGAGTCGTTAGCTCAAAATCTGCATATGGATCGACGGAGAGAGTTACTTCCCCAAAGCTGTTGTTGACACCCGGCACAGCTGCGACGCCGTTGTTCTGAGCGACGCCCCAGATAATCAGGCCGAGTACCATGAGAATCGGTATTCCGACTCCGATAAGTACCGAGCGTCTTTGCCCCATTGCTATTTGTCCGATTTCTCTGGCTTACTATCTTCTCCCGTGCGAGGGTCAGTTTCGTCTTCAGGTGTGTCTGAGCCGTCCGACTCAGGTGGTGGCGAATCTTCTTCCGCCTCCAACGCGAAATTTTTCAGTTCTTCCCGCCGATTATCGTATTCGTCACGATCGATATTACCGGCTTCATGCTCTTCATCCAGCGCCGCAATAGCGGTGAGAATGCTGGCTCGATCGACGAATTCAAGCTTTTCATGGGCAGTTGCTCTGGATTTTTTGCGGGATGAGTACATGGCGTAACCGAGAACCGCGAGGAAGGCGATTCCAACGATCCAGATTATTATGATTACATAGGTACGCCCCGTAAAGAAGTCAGATAACTGCTGGAGTGGTGTCGGTTGGGGTAGCCCTGAGAATTTAGCTACAAGCTCGTCTCCCACAGCAAAATCGGATGCCTCGAATTGGTTGAAAACACTTTCAGCCACAACAACCGATTCCGTGGCGTTGAATCCGTCAGCACTGATAGTGCCACCATCGTCGGGAAGCAGCATTCGTACTTGGTCGGCTCCATACGGTAACTTCAGCGTAAATTCGAAACTGTCACCTTCGTACGGAACTATGTAACTGATCAGAATTGCAGCTTCACCGGGCGGAATCGGATTCGTCAGGGCAAACCCTGTACCGATCTCAAGAATGTTTCCGGCGGGGAGTTCCGATTCGATCGAGAGATCGGTAAACCCGTCAGGAAGATTAAATCTCAGCAGGTCAAATCCGGTCAAGGCTGGATCCGTCAAGTCGGGGGTCCAAACCTCATCACCAAGATTGTTCACATTAATGACAGTTAGAACTCCGACCTGGCGATTCCGTGCATCTATTGTCGGAATCATCATCACGTATGAACTAATTGTTATATCGTCGAGCGACAGTGTCTCATCGTAGATATTGAGACGCACGTTTTCCCAGTTTTCGACACTGGCAAGATCAACTGAAGGGGTGTAATTTCCCGAGTTCGCCACCACTCGGTAGCTTAGGTCGGGGCCGGACACAAGATTATCGAAACGGAAGATGCCGTCTTCATCAACTGTCGTCGATTTCTGTTCGATGATCTGATTGTTCGTGAGATCAATCGACAGCAACAGCACCTCAAGATCTTCAGGAACGATACCGCCCTCGGTACCGTTGGTGACCTTGCCAATCACATTGTCTGGTGGGGACTGAGCGCTGGCGGTCGGAATTCCGGTTGAAATCAGTAACAGACCCAGCATCAGCAATCCGGAGAGAGCCATCATCGACCATCGAGGCGATAGATATCTTAGTGGGATGGTCAGTGGTTTCGAAAGATTCTTACTCATTACAACGTGTCTCCGCCCTCAGGAGAGATACTCGTTTGATCTCGCAGGCGGGATATTTCCATTTCCAACTGTTCATCGCGTTCTGAGGCAGTGGTAATTCCTGTCTCTTCTCTAAGTGTTTCGGCCGCGGCCACTCTGAGCTGATCGCGTTGTTGTTGATAATCAGCATCAGTAAGATCGCCCGATGCGAAGTCGGACTCGACGTCACTAATCTTGCGGTATATTCGCAACCGTTCGGCTCGATGGCTTTCGCGCGTCAAATAACTTTCTGAGACGAGGCGATATCTTTTCCGTCCAAAGAACGGATATGCAATCACGACGATCGCCGCCAATGCCAGAATTGTGCCCAGAATGATTGGCATCAGCCATCACCTTCCGATTCATCCGGGACTTTCTTACGCACGGGTCTTCGTTCGACCGAAGCTTGAGGCCACAGTGCAATCATAGTGCCAATAAGGAAAAATGGCCCTGATGTCCACAACCACCACGCCAGGGGGTTAATACTTACTGCGATAGAGACTCTTCCGTCAGTAAGGAAATCACGCGGAATCACATAGAGGTCTTCAACTATAGTCGATCTGATGCCCGATCTCACTGATGCCATATTGAAATCGACGTAGAACCCATGCCAGGGCTCGATCTGGTCGATAAGCTCATCATTCGGTCGGGCACTACTATCTTCAAGTTTAAATCCAGACGAACCACGTGCTCTGGCAGTTTCGAACTCCTGTGCATAGTCGGCGGGATCGATCCGATACACCGACATCTCGGCCCACTGTGCGATACGGTCGGGACGTTCCGAACTGCCCCGATCAATATACTCGATACGGTAGTTGTCTAATACGAGGCTTTCACCTACATAAAGAGCCTCATCCATCCGTTGCTGATAGAAATTCGTGCCAATGATTCCAAGGCCGAGTATCAAGATTGAGATGTGGACGATATAACCGCCGTGTCGAGGTCGGTTGCCATTCACCAGTCGCCACCATGCCGTGAACCAATTGTCCCCAGACCTGTGCCGTGCTGCCGTACCGCGCCACCATTCTTCACCAATGGCGGATGCCACAAATGCGATAACACCAAATGAGAATATTGCCACCGGGCGTTGTACACCGATGGCGACGAGCGCAACGATTGTTACCACACCGACTACGGTAGGCCAGACAAACCACTGCTTGAGCGACCGAGCCGACGCCTTGCGCCACGGCAGCAGTGGTCCGACTCCCATCAGAATGACGATGATGAGCAAAACGGGACCATTCACGCGATTAAAGTACGGTGCGGAAACACTGACCGAGATGTCACGGGCCATGTCAGAGAACACCGGAAACAGAACTCCCCACAGTGTAACGGCCATCACTGCAAGGAACAGGAAGTTGTTGATGAGACAGGAAGCTTCTCGCGACATGAACGAGTCCATGGCCCTATCTGACTTCAGCTTGGGCATCCGCCATAGGAACAGCGCGAATGCAAAAACGAGGCTCGACAACATAAATATCAGGAAGATGATTCCCAATGTTGAAGCTGCGAATGAATGGACACTCACGACCGGACCACCCCGGTTAATGAACATTCCAAGTTGAGCCAGTACGAACGCGATGTTGAGAAGAGCCACGTTCCACATCCGGAACATACCCCGGCGTTTTTGCACCATTATCGAATGAATGAACGCTGTCATGACGAGCCACGGCATCAGCGCAACGTTTTCGATTGGATCCCAGGACCAGTAGCCACCCCATCCTAAGATGGTGTACGCCCACCATGCACCCAACAACAGGCCCGCCCCGAGCACTCCCCATGCGATTATTCCTGACACTCTGGCAACATCAATCCAATCATCTCCGTAAGTGCCTGCGATCAGAGCGCCAGAGACGAAAGCGAAAGGGATTGTGATTCCGATCAACCCACCCATTAAAAGGGGAGGATGGCTGAACATGCCAGGGTGGGTGAGCAGGGGATTGATGCCTCGACCGTCGAGTGGAACGATATCGAGTAACTCGAACGGGCTTGCGACGAAAATCAGTACACCAAAGTAGAACAGTTGAATAACTGAGAGAATCGCTATGGTCCATGGAAGACTGCGAGCGAGCCGTCTCGGGGCAAACCGGATCGATATTGCTGAGATTATCGATAGTACGAGCAGGATATAGAGGAGCGAACCTTCATTTCCCGCATAGAACGCCACCCATACAAACGCCCGATCCATTAGCGTGTTCGAATGATCGGCAACGTACTTGATGGAGAAATCGTTGTTTACGAATGCGTTTACCAGCGCTCCGGAGGCCGCCAAGACCGTCAGTGCAGTCATGTAAAGCGCTCGACGGGCACTGACTGCCAGTTCCGCCATACCGATCTTTTCGCCAACAATTGCGCCGACCGCCGCATAGATGCTCAGCGCCATGCCCAGCAACAGGGCCATTGCTCCCAGATCGGCCATTATGTGCTTGCCTCGTCGGACTGTCCCGAGCTTTGATCTTTCTTCTCAGTCGTTAGATCAGAAGTGAAACCCAGATCTTGATCGATTTTATCGAGATAGACGGAAAGATCACCAGAGGCCAGTTTTGTCTCAAGCTCATTTCGTCGCGCGGCCCTTCGCATATTCCTGATTGCCAGAAGGGCAACCCCAACGGAAATAATTACGATAAAAATTGGAACAATGTATGCGATCAGATTGAAACCCGTACGTTCGGGTGCCGCAAGAATTTCCTGACCGTATCGAAGTACGAAATACTCTCGAACTTCTGCGTTGGTGTTGCCGCTGTCCACCAGTTCGCGAACTTTAAGCCTCATATCGGTGGCAATTTGTGCGTTGGATTGATCGATCGTCTGACCATCGCAGACCGGGCACATTATTTCGCTAGCGAGTTGATATGCGCGCTGGTCGAGCGTTATATCTTCCTCTCGAATGCAGCCAGTTGCTGTGAAAATCAGCGCAAAAAAAAGCGCGCCGAGCGACACCAATTTGGCTCTATTGGGGAGCGCACGCGATCCGTAATTTACGAAAGTAAACCGGGATACCATAACTTTACTTTCCCCGTGCAGGGATCAAAGAGTGGTACGACCAATCGTTGTACCATGTGAGAACTAAAACGATAAATTACTTGCTCAGGCCCGTTGCATCGTCGAATATGTAATTCACGATGTCTCGAATGTCTTCCTCAGGCAACAGTTTGCCGAAGGCTGGCATCACAACAGCCCCTGAAGTGACGAAGCTCACCATGATGTCGCGATCAGTCAGGCGGGTCGCGGCAGAATTGACAAGATCTGGTGGAGCCGCGTAGGGAACGCCCTGAGTGGTTGCATAGAAACTTGAGCTAGAAATGATGTGGCGAACGGCTTTCCCATCGCCTTTACCACCAACACCATGACATACCGCACAGTTGACCTGGTAGAGGTTGCCAGCAACCACAGGATCGTATGCACGTTCACGCTTATCGGGCACATTCAGTATCTGCTCGGGATCACCGATAGATGCGAACACCACCGCTTCTGCAGGAGGGGCAAGACGCGGTGGCTCCTGTGCTTTGTACGCCTGTGAGTAGTGCATCTCAGAGAACAGTTCCACCGGGTAGGTGTTCGATTCCTGAACGGCACACGCCGATGCGGCAACACTGGAGAGCATTAGTAGCCCTGCAACCAGCGCGAAACGGCGAGTAAACATCGATTTAATATTCGCTGGGAACGCAGTCATTACGCGTGCTTGATCTCCAGAGCGCCAGCCTTGTTCAGCACGCTCTCTGCATCGGCGACTTTCGAATCGTCGTCGAATGTGATGACTACACCAATCCAGCCTTCGGTAATTCTGGTGTCGTAGATACCCGGTTTCATGTTCGGAAGTCTTGATTCGAAGATTATCCCGACCACGGTGGCGATAACTCCGGCTAGCATCGTCATCTCATACATGATGATCAGCATGGCGAAGATCGAGAGGATCGGCTTACCACCAGTCACTATCGGGTATGCCAACTGGGTTGCTGCCGTCAGGAAAACCGACAGCGTAAACCCGATGATTGCCCCGAAGGCAGGGAAGCGGAAGAGCCGATGCTGTGGGACATATTCACCGAACGCACCTTCCGGATACGGAGTGCCGGTCAGTACATCAAATGTACCGAGTTCGAATCCGGCTTCCTTCAACCCGTCCATCGCATCTGCGGCGGGCTCGGGTTGTTGAAACAGGCCAAGAATACTTTGCGTGCTCATCAGAACGTCCTCTAGTCAGCTTCTCTAACGATAGCCGGAACTTTCGCCCGACCAATCATCACATCATCAGTAAATACCTGGCTCTCCTTCTGCTCGAACAACGGTACGAGAGGGAAGAACTTCGAAAACAACAGCATCAGGAACGTGACCCATGCGAACGACCATATGAAGATGGTCCATTCAACGGCGCTCGGGCGGTACGCCTCCCATGTGTATACAAACGGTGTCCTGCGCGCCAGACCGGGCACGATGATCAGGAACCGTTCGAGCCACATACCGATATTCACGAGAATCGAAGTCCAGAACATCAGGGCGATGTTTGTACGAACCCTCTTGAACAGCCACATCGGCACAGGAATAGCGTATGCAGTCAGGAAGAAGATTATGAACAACAAGTTCCAGGGCCATTCGAACATCTGCATTTCGCGCAGCGCAATTTCGGGGGCATCCTGTCCGTAAAGTGCGAAGGTCAGTTCGAGGAATGTGAATCCAAGCCAACCTGTCGCGACAACAATGAGCGGGCGGGCGAGTGCGTCAAAGTGTTCAGGGCGAATAAAGTCGTCCCACTTCCACAGCCAGCGCATCAGCGCCATCATGGTCACGACGGCCGACACTCCAGAGTGCACAGCCCCGATAACGAAGTAAGGCGCAAAGATCGTCGAATGCCAGCCTTCCACAGCTGCTGCGATCGCGAAGTCCCACGAAACGATTGAGTGAACCGAAACGAAAATCGGAAGCATCAATGCTGAGAGAAGAATGCCACCAACGGTCTGCATCTTCCACTGTCGAGGATTACCTCTCCAGCCGAGGGCAAGCACCGTGTACATGGCGTTTTTCCAGCCGGCAGTACGATCGCGAAGGTTGCCGAGATCGGGTAGCAAAGCGATATACAAGAACAGCGACGATCCGATCAGATACGTGCTAATCGCGACCGGATCCATGATCAACGGTGACCTTATGTTCGGGTAGATCCCGCGGGCAACGTCGTAAGGCATGATCCAGTAGGCAATTCGCCACGGCCGGCCGGCGTGGATTAGCGGGAACACAAGGGCGGTGAGCAACGAGAATACAGTGAGCAGTTCAGCAGCTCTCGTCACCGGTCGACGCCATTCAGCCTGTGTAAGGCGAAGGATGGCGGAGATCATGATTCCCGCGTGTGAAATACCAACCCAGAACACGAACGTCGTGATAAACAGACCCCAGTAAACCGGTCGTGAAAGACCCGTTACGCCAAGACCTTTGTTGATCATGATCGCGATCACGATCAGTCCCAGTAATACGATAACCCCGAGTATGGACACAGTCGGTGCCCACCATTTGGGCGTGTCTAACTGACCGTTAAGGAGCTTACGGTTTGTGTAGACCTGATCTAGTTCTCGTCGCTGTTGCATCTGTTAGTGGGTTACCTGTATTTGTCGTCAAATCTCGACAGATTCGCTGCTGAATTTAGTCTGGCTTGGCGACCAGAGTAGCGTGGCCTCGAATGTACCTGATTGGTTTCGAAAGTAGGTTGAATTCCTGAACCTGCCATACCGACAGAACCGGGAGCACTCGGGTCATCATCATCACGATGAACGCCACCATCGATATTCCACCGGCCATGATCAAGACGTCAAAGAGCGTTGGCCAATATGCTTCAGGAATAACTTTGAGCCACCTCTCGTGAATTTGATCAGGTGGTACCGACCACGCCGGAACAAAAGTTCGAATTCGGTCGAGCAGTAGTCCGACCAGAATGATGAATGAACCAACAACCATGGCACCTGTTCCACGGCGAACCTTGTTCCAGATGAGAATCCACCAGGGCACGACCCAGATCAACACCATACCTGCGATGAACACACCCATCATTGGCCCTCTGACCTGGAGATTCAGTGTGGCGATGTCGTTTTCGGACCTGCCGTACCAGAACACGATGAAAGAGGAGTAGAAGAAGTAAATCCAGAGCAATGTCAGAGCGAACAGGAGCCGACCTAACGACCAAAATGCGTCGAGGTGTACGTACTTCTCAAGTTTCATGTACTTCCGTGAGAAGTAGAGGGCGATCACAACTCCAGCGACGCCAGCCTGAAAACCAGAAACTGTGTGATACATCGGCAAGATGGCATCACGCCAGCCCGGAACCAGACTCTGGCCGAAGTCAGACGTAACAAGGAAATTGACGAACACGAGGATCAAGAAATAGAACGTGCCGAACATTCCGATACGCATTCGAAGCGTACGCCATTGAGAGTCGGTGCCGACCCAGCCGCGCGCAAGACGCTTGCCCAGTCGCTGTCGCCAGCCGGTTGCGTGGTCACGCATTGACGCGAAGTCGGGTAGTGCGGCCGAGTAGAACAGCGCAATCCCCGTGACAAGCAGCAGCACCAGACTGAGAGTCGTCCAGACGTGAGGCGAGTAGTCGGGCGCCATGTACCAGATCGTCCGCCTGCGCGCACCCTCTGTTACCAGTGGTGGAAGGATTGCCACAAGGGGAATGAGCATGATGATGGTCGCGACGCCCGCGAACGAAAACAACGAGGCAATTCGTGTAACCGGGCGTACCCAGTTTGCCTTTGCCATAACGGGAGCCATGGCAACCATTGGCGCTCCACCGGCGATAGAGAGCAGGAATGACACCATCGCAGCGACGTAACCCCACTTGGTGCTGTCATCACTCTGATCAATGAACTTCAGCACTAAAGCAACGATTCCGGCAATAGAGGCAATTCCGAGGAACCACGCCCAGACTTTGAATCGACCGCTTGCACCTGTTGTGGTCGCAACCAACTCACGCGCGATTATTTCTGCGGCCACCTGCGGAGGCGGTGCATGATGTTCGGACTCATGTGCTATTGCTTCACTAGCCATGTGACGAAGCTTCTCCTGCGCCAACTTTCTTGTTGGCATCGATCTTCGCTAAGTAGATAACGTTCGGGTCGGTTCCAAACTGATCGAGAAGTGTGTAATGGCGCTTGTCGTCCCTCATCTTCGACACCTTGCTGTTCGGGTCGTTGAAGTTGCCGAAATTCAGTGCACTCGTCGGGCAAGCTGATGAGCAGGCAGTTTGAATTGCACCATCGGCAATTTCGACCCCTGCACTCCGTGCACCGCGTGCGACACGGCGAATTCTGTGTACGCAGAAGCTGCACTTTTCCATGATTCCACGGCTTCTTACCGTTACATCTGGGTTCAAGTGGTTGCGGAGTGACTCAGGCCAGACCGGCTCCCAGTAGTTGAAGAATCGAACAATGTAAGGGCAACCATTCGCACAATATCGTGTCCCGACGCAGCGGTTATAAACCTGTATGTTCATGCCTTCCGCGTCGTGATAAGTGGCGTATACAGGACAGACAGGTTCACATGGTGCGTTTTCGCAATGCTGGCACATGATCGGAATGAACTGTGCTTTGGCGTCGGGAAAATCACCTATCCAGTACCGCTCAACACGAATCCACGCTATCGAGCGAGCTCGTTCTACGCGGTCTTGCGTATTAATCGGGATGTTGTTCTCTGCCTGACAGGCAACGACGCACGCATTACAGCCGATGCATTTATCAACATCGACAACCATCCCCCAGTTATGAGTTCCGAAAGCTGCTGTTGTCATTGGGCTGCCGACTTCATTTCCTGAGAGGCCTGATTACGAGTATTACTCATTGCTGTCAGCCTCTTTTTCTTTGCCAAGGAACCGCTTTTGATACTCGTAGTGGTTCGCCTTTTCAGCTTCTTCCGAGGTTTCGCCGATTCCAACCACGAGAACTGGGACTCCTGGTTCAATTGGTCGAGCCTCTACGTTGCCTTCGAATTTCGGAACTTTGACGCGGCGACCTGCTCGCTGAACTCGAACCCGTGTCGCAGCCCAGGCAAGAGCTCCAGTTTCTGAATCTTTCTCATCCACGAGAATAGAAAGAACATTTGAGCCACGTTCTTCAGCGTAGCGCCCTCCGTTCTTGTGACCCTGACCAATCGGTATACCGATTACACCGGGTCGGACGCCGGGATGCGGGTACGCAAGGACTTCGATCTCGCCTGAGTTTGAGCGAATCAGAAGAACATCACCCTCTCTGATTCCGAGATCTTTCGCCTCAATGCTGTTGATCTCTGCCCAGGTAGACCATGAGGCTGAAGAAACAGGGTCGGGCGTCTGCTGTGCCCACGGGCTTGCAGCGAGACGACCATCGAGCAGAGAGTTAGATAGGAACGGAGCCAGATAGAAATCATCTCCAGTTCCGAGTGAGCCGGTTTCGGAGTATTCAGCGTTCTTTTTCGCAGCCATTACCTTGCCGACGCTGCTTGAACCCTTTTCACTGGTATCCCACCAGCCACCACGTTGCATCACACCGTTGGTGAACAATTTTGCCGTCGATGCCGACACCGAGCCGCGACCGGTGTCGTGCAGATCTGAAAGCGCATCGCTAACGATTCGTTCCATGCTGGAACCATACGAACCGTCAGACATGGCGAGCAGTGTGTCGCCGAATCCACGGGCGTTGCTGATAAGCCCGGACTCGTCCCGCTTGATCGTTGGCGCAACGACAGGTTGCTGAGTTCCCACAACCTGATAACCAGGCCCCGGTTCGGGGATATCGGTCCCCCAGGTTTCGAGGAACGTCAGTTCTGGGAGTACGAGATCAGCAAAGTCCATCGTATCGTCGTGCACCGCACCAAAAACAATCACATTGGGCACCTGATCGAGGGCCTCACGGATAGCGACTGAGTTCGGCATCCCGTGGACGATGTCGGTACCGCGAATTATTACTGTTTCAACGTTTCCTGCCCGCCAGTTCGCAATCTCGGATTCCCATGCTTCAAATGGTTCACCGGTAGCTGAGGCAGAAACATCACCGAAGGCAGAGCCGGGATTTGGGACAACACCGCCTGCGGAGTCGATAGCCCCTACCAGAACGTTTAGCGCGTAAATCGCTCCGAGGTTGAAGCTGCCATTCGTGTGAGCACCTGCAGATCCGCCACCAAAGGCGACTGCAGGCGTGTGATCAGCAAATCGACGTGCGGCCATTTCGATACGGTCAACCGAAATACCGGTTCGGCTGGCAACATCAGTCACCCCGTAGTTGTTCAGACCACCTGATACCGCCACATCAAATGCAGCGACATTCTGTGGACTTACAAGACCTTCGTCGATAATCACGGATGCGATGCCAAGTGCTAGATCGCCCTCGGTACCGGGTATCGGAGCGAGCCAGAGATCAGCAGCAGCAGCCGTAAGTGACATGCGAGGCTCAGCGTGAATCAAGTATCCGCGATCACTCTGCTCCCTGAACTCGCCAAACTTGACACCAAACTGCGCCGGTGAACCCCAGGTTCCGAGCCAATCGGCCCCGAACGAGAGTACTGTCTGTGCGTTTGAAATATCGAATGTTGGGAGCTGATCCTGTCCGAATACCGACTTTACAGCGCCGTGAAGTACACCCTGCTCGACCGGATCAAACGGCATGTACTTGCCGTTGAACTGTTCAGCAAATTTACTGGCAACACTGCCCAGATGCCCACGTATAGGGTTGGTGACTACAGTTAGAGCGCCATCCGCGTTCGCCAGCGCCTCACGGAATCGTGTGTCTGCCTGCTCCCACGTAATTCCAACCAGATTCCCCGCCTTGGAATAGCGGAGCATCGGCTCCCTGATTCGATCCGGGCTGTAGAGAAGTTGCAAGGCTGAATCGTATCGGGCTGTCGCCTTGCCGCGGTTCACAGGGTGATCAGGGTTACCTTCAATCTTCTTCGCTCGTCCCTGCATCACACGCACCAACACACCATCGCCATTCGTGAAGTCACCCATCGACGTGGCGTACCAGGCATCTTCGCCGCGCACCAGATCTTCAGGGAGGTCAACAGGACTCTGGACAATTAACTCGCGCTCGGGCAGTCCACAGGCAGCGAATATCACAGCTCCGGCTGCCGTTTTGCCGGTAAGTGCTAGGAATTCTCGTCGATTTAGTTTCATCTGTTCAGTGCTGTTCCCGTGGTCGCAAAGCCAATCTCCGAGACCGAGTCAATCTGTGTGAATAACGTTCCTAGTAGTGGCAGGCCGAGCAAGTCGTGGGTGCGTTGTTATCTCGATGACAATCCACACACTGGCCCATTTTTAACGGTTCGACCTGCTCAACTTGCTTCATTGACGCAACATTTCCATGACATGTAGAACAGGTGCCGGCGGCCCCCTGAGCCACGCCGTCGGTAACTCCCTTTATCTGGGATGGGTTTTGTGTCAAGAATCTGATATGTGGTTCATGTACAAATCGAACTGAGTCGGGAAGCCTCGTTACCCGTTTCCAGTTGATCGGCGACGCACCATCATCACCGACGATGCCGGCTGCGTCGCGCAGTTTTGCCAGTTGCGGATTATCTTCCGCCCCAATCACTCCGTGGCAAGTTGCACAGAAACTTACTGGCGGGACACCGGCGTTTGCCTGGGTGGTGACGGTACGGTGACAGTAGGTGCAGTTTAGCCCCAACCCTTCCATGGGCTGACCATCTGCGGCGACGCGGTCGAGTTGGTTCAAAGAAGCGTGAACGGTATGCGGGAAATCGATTGGCTGGTTGAATGTCTGTTCGAATCCGAGAACAGGAACCGGTTGACCGAGCCAGCCCGTAATGATGAACGCTCCAACCACTCCCATCACTGCGATAGCGCCAAGACCACCTAAGGCCAGTACAGGAATCAGCATCTTTGGCAGAGATGCTGATTTCGAGTTCGTTTTATCGTTTTCCGACGCCAAGTATTGTATCCAGTCCGTGCTAGCCCGAAGCTATTTACTAACGTGAAGTTGAGAACAGTGGTTACTGCGACCACCGAGAATAAGTGCGCCGCAGGAAATCAACGTTCTCGGAGGCCATATACAGCGACGCGAAAATGCCGATAAAACACAGGATGCCAACGATGTAAAGAGGTGCTCGGAATCGTGACCATCTAGCCGCAACGGTCTTTGTGTCGACCACGGAAGGGATGATTGCGTGTGCTGTGAGGAGCGAAGGGCCTGCGACCAGCGCGAAACCTAAAGCAAGCCACAGAAACTTGAGTGCAGTACCGACTTCAGCCCATTCGGCCGTGGTTAGCGGTTTCGGATCCATACTCTGTTATCAGAACTCCTGATTCGATTATTACACGAGGGGTTAGAGGCAAACGTCGACGATCAACCTATACCCTTCGAAATAGCGCAAGTGAAAACTATCACGAGTGATTTTTCGGTGTCAACAGTCCGACGAGTCAATTCCGGCGGCCTCGGAATTCGAGGAGGGTGTGATTATGAAAAAAAGGGTTCTACAGATGTTCGTAGCAACAGGTAAGCCTCACCTCTTTGGTCATCCGAATCGAGAGACCACGGAGATGTCGACGACGATGGTCGCAATCTGACCCCGTGGTCGCCGCCATGGACCAACAATGCCTGTCCCGAGCCAGAATCACCGACGACGACTGCCGTGGCATCACATGGGGTTCCACCAGAATCGGAACACCAGCCAACCACATCGTGGGGTTCATCACTTTCTGGGATATAGGGAACTGTGATGGTTGAGGCGGAGCGAGGTTCACTTTGAGTTTCAAAAACCTGTACTGGGAAGTAGCCGCAGTTCTCATTGTCTTCGATATCGATCATCATTTGACCCACTCTGAAAACCTCCGTGGTCTCGTATCACGCACCGTTGGTCGTTGTGATCCTCCGCACGCACGCACTAACCCGAACTCGGTAGCCCGACCCCAGTTGCGATCCTCGCTGCCAGACTTGTATCAGGTATTCATGCTGGCAAGGCGAAGATGGTTGCTATCTAACGATTGCGGACATTCGGCAGGCAGAATTGATTCGAACAACGGACAGCCTTGAGATTCCGAGACGACACATCGTGATAGATCACGAGTGGCAGCCCGTCGATGCCTATTGTTATGGAAGTATGCTGGCCGACCAGGGCAGAGGTATCGACATCTACAGCAGTGGCGTTCGTGCAAGCGATGTCGTCGCAGTGCGCCACTTCAAGACTCCCGTTGAACGAGTCGTAGTAACTGATAATTGCCCGCCCATCAAAGCCTATTGTCATCGAATTCCAGTTGCCCACACCACCGCTCGTCACCGCGGACGCAGTCGTTGATGCGGAACAAGACAGATTCGAGCAGTGCGCGGTTTTCAGGTCGTTGCTCGTTGCGTCGAAGTAGCTGATAAGCGCTCGACCGTCGACACCAATAACGATGGACGTACTTTTGCCCACGTCTCCGGCAGAATCGATAGTCTCGATAGTCTTGCTCGAGCATGTAAGAGTCGAACAGTGAGCGATTTTCAACGCAGTGTTGGTGACATCGTAGTAGCTGATGATAGGGAACCCATCGGCCCCAATTGCTATCGACGTGAATTGACCAACATCACCTGTCTCATCGACTACCGTTAGATCGGCAGACGAACAGGCAGTGTTGTTGCAATGAGCAACCTTCAAATTGCCATTGGTCGCGTCGTAGTAGCTGATAATGCCAAGCCCGTCTGTTCCAATCGCAATCGAGGTGTATGCACCAACATCGCCGGAGCTTTCAATTACCGTTGTTGTGCTGGATGAGCAGTTGATGGTTTCACAGTGAGCCACTTTCAAATTGGAATTGATTGAATCTCGGTAAGAAATCAACGCCAGCCCATCTACTCCAATGATCACCGATGCATATAGATCGCCAGATCCCGTGGCCTCGACCAGAGAGGGTGTCGATGCAGCACACGCGATATCGTCGCACCGGGTGAGATAGAGCGAATCATTGGCTTCATAGGCAATGACCGGGAGACCATCGTCTCCAATGGTCACCGAGTTCCATAACCCGGCATCCCCCGGTCCGATCACGAGTGTCGTTACCAGATGCTTTCCACGCTGGAGAGGAATCGAGTCGCTGGAAGACAGCGTCGTGCATACGAGGTTTCCAGTTCCATCTACTCCGGTTGCCACCAGTCCGGCACCGCATGCTTGACCCGATATGGCGTAATCGCCAACCGAAGGGCCGGCATCCCCGCAAACCCACGTTGAGCCATTGAATATCGGTATTTCGCCCGATGCACAGGTCATTCCGCCAAGAGTTGTGTTGAGTTCACTGGGTCGATTTTGCAGATCATTCCAATCGACCGACGTTAGTCCGTCGTCACCGTCATCAAGCCCAGCAGGACGATTTTTGATATTTTCCCAATCAACCGATGACGCATCACCACCTGAACTCAAGTCTCCCGGAATACCGGTGAGCGACGACCACGCGACATCTGCTGTTCCGGTCGCAAGCTGGGTCTTCGTGTAGTAATCATCATCGTGATCGTGATCGCTTCGGGCCACGGTAACGGCTTCACCCGTTCCTGCGAAATCTACAGACGCCATGTCGCCATCGATCGAACCTGTTGTTGTCAGCCCCTCGCCGATCGACAGTATTCCTGATTTACCATCGGCACCTTTGGCCCCGGTCGCTCCTTTAGGCCCCTGTTGGCCCTCCGGGCCTGCCCCGCCGGGAAAACCTTGCAGTCCGGTTGAGCCTTTAGGCCCCTGTTCACCGGCTTTTCCTTGAGGCCCCGCTGGACCCTGCGGTCCGATTTCACCCTGACTTCCGGTACAGGCGACAACCGTGAGAAGGGCGATTGAGAGGGCCAGACTCAAGATTCCGAGCTTCAAATTTGGAAGAACTCGACGATTCATGTTTATTTCACAGTGGGTACGTAACTTGGTGACACGATTAGCGATGCGACCGAGCGTGTGCGTCGCAGTCACCCCGGATTGTACTGTCGCCCAGAAACGCTCCTCAGTTCAGCACTAACTTAGAAACTACTGAACTTCTTCACCCAAATACTGGGAAATATTCCAATTTCCAGAATGCGCAGTTTCGAGTCACCTCGATCAGCGTGTTCGCGATACCCTTTGCGTTCAGATCACCCGTCGCCAACCAAGGACAAGTTCGAGTATGGCAACTGTTACAGGCAATCGAATTACTCTGAACCCTCGAGAAATGCCTTCTCGGTGGTACAACGTCGAGGCCGACCTGCCGTTCCGCGTGCCGCCGATGATGTCGCCATCGGGATACCCGATCACGGCCCGGGAACTCAAGCCCCTGTTCCCTTCCCAGATTATCGAGCACGAACTTAACGCCCGTAGTCGGACTTTCAACATTCCGAAAGAGGTCAGGCAGGCGTACCAGCAGTGGCGACCGACCCCAATGTTCAGGGCGACTGCGCTTGAGAAGGAACTTGGCACGCCCGCCAAGCTTTTCTACAAAGTGGAGGGCGGTAGTCCGAGCGGATCGTACGAATCCAACACGGCTATCCCTCAGGCGTACTACACCAAAAAGACAGGTGCCAGAGGAATCGTGACCGGCGGTGCCGGCGGGGTTTGGATTAGCGCCATTGGGCATGCAGCCTCTCTATTTGGACTAAAAAGCCGCGTCTACAGTGTCCGCAAGCCCGGCTCAGACAGAGCTTGGGGTGAAGCGTACGGTCGCGTTTGGGGTGTCGATGTTCAGGCGAGTCCGTCGGAGAACACGCGGGTCGGCAAACTTCAGTACAAGAAACAGGGTGCCGATTCTGGCTCGATCGCGACAGCTCTTGCAGAGGCCTACGAGGAGGCATCTCGCGATCCCGATGTGAAGTTTGCGATTCCGACACTGATGGGCAACACACTCATCCACCAGACGATCGTCGGACTCGAAGCGCAACGGCAGTTGGCGGCGGTAGACGAAGCACCCGACCACGTGATTGGCTCGATCGGAGCCGGTTCGCATTTCGGGGGTCTTATTGCGCCGTTTGTTCCGGCTCGAATTCAAGGGCGTAATACACGTGTCGTAGCGGTCGAAGAATCTTCGACGCCAAGCCTCACCCGCGGTGTATACACGGAAGAGTCTGCCGATGCCGCCGGTCTAATGCCTCAGGTTCCCATGTACACACTTGGCAGAGAATATGCCCCACCCGGTGTGCTGGCCGGTGCGATGAGATACCACGGTGTAGCCCCAATTGTTTCTGCGCTTTATCGCGAGAAGTATGTTGAAGCGGTTGCCCATGGCCAGATTGAGTCATACAGCGCAGGGCTGATGTTCACTCGTGCTGAAGGAATAGTTCTCTCACCCCACGCCATGTACACAGTCAAGGAGGTGATCGAACAGGCGCTGCGAGCGAAAGAATCAGGAACGGATGACACGATCCTGTTTACGGTGACACCGGCGATCAGTACTGAAACATCGCCGTACGATTCGCTTCTTGACGGTGTGATGAACGATGAGAAGCCGGAAGAGGCGTCGTTGAAGAAATCGCTTGGACGATTCATCGGTCGGGGCTAATTCACTCGGATACTCCTACTCCAAACCTGCTTCCCGATGCTAAAGTTCCACTGTTGTTTTGCTGATCGCAGAATGATCAGCCGGAACTAACCCACGTCTTAACCTGTAATTTTCGCCCAATATAGGGAATACGTACCCGTAGTGGCCAATAAAACCCGGAGGCACTAAACGATGGATATCTCCAAAGAGAAGCTGGAGTGGATATACACCACGATGTATCGAATCCGCCGCTTCGAGGAGACGATGCTCGAACAGACGTTTAAAGGAAACTCGATGGGTGTAACTCATCCTTCCGACGGTCAGGAAGCGCCTCCTACCGGTATCTGCGCTCACCTCACCGACAAAGACTGGATCGGCTCGACCCACCGTGGGCATGGACACTGCATCGCCAAAGGGCTCGACACCAGTGCGATGATGGCCGAGATTATGGGCAAGGCAACTGGCCAATGCGGTGGCAAAGGCGGGTCGATGCACATTGCAGACTTTTCGAAAGGTATGCTCGGAGCCAACGCCATAGTCGGGGCATCGATTCCTCTAGCCGTCGGTGCAGCTCTTACTGCTAAGTACAAGGGAATAGAAAACGAGTCAGTTGGAGTTTCGTTCTTTGGGGATGGTGCTTCCTCTCAGGGCGTACTCCATGAATCGATGAACCTTGCGGCTGTCTGGAAGCTACCCGTCATTTTTGCCTGTGAAAACAACGGTTATGCCGAGGCGACACCTGCCTGGTACGCAGTTTCAACCGACGATATCGCGTCACGCGCTGAAGGCTACGGGATGCCGGGAGTTGTCGTCGACGGAATGGACGTTTTTGCTGTTTATGACGCGGCTGGGGAAGCGATTGCCCGAGCGCGAGCGGGTGAGGGCCCAACTTTTCTGGAACTGAAGACATATCGATACCACGGTCACTTCCACGCCGACGACACCAAGAAATATCGAAAGCCAGACGAAGAAGAGTTCTACCAACAGAAGGACCCTCTAAAGCACTTCGAGAAGACGGTCACCAAGCAGAAGTTGATGACCGCAAAGAAGCTCAAGAGCATCCGTGACGATATCGAGCAGGAAATGCTCGATGCAGTCGAGTTTGGCCTCAACAGCCCAATGCCGGATGCCTCATCGCTCTACGAGGATGTCTACGTGAACTACTCGAACCCAATCCCAGGTCTTCGATAGCAAACATTTTCGCGTCGACCCGACAAGCCGCTGCACTACTACTTAGAAGATTTAGAAGATAAAGAAACAGATATGACGACCTCGCAAGCCAACAACCCGCTTGGACCCGGATACGACAATGTCGCTGGTTCAGTAAAACGATTCCGCGATGTATTCCGTGATACGTTGCGCGCAGAAATGATCCGCGACGAAGACGTGTTCCTGATGGGCGAAGACATTTCCGGTGGTTTCGACCGAGATACCAAAGAGCCTCTCGATGCGTGGGGCGGCCCGTTTGCTGCGACCAAAGGACTGGTTCAAGAGTTTGGTCCTGAGCGGATTCGCGACGCACCGATTTCCGAAGCGGGATTCGTCGGCGCAGCCATTGGTTCGGCACTCACAGGCCTCCGCCCGGTAGTCGACCTGATGTACTTCGATTTCGTCACAGTAGCCTTCGACCAGTTGCTTTCGAATGCTGCCAAGAGTCGTTACATGTTCGGCGGTCAGACCCGAGTGCCTTTGACCCTGTTTGCCCGATCAGGAGCAGGTACAGGGCACGCCGCTCAACATTCGGAGAGCTTCTACTCCATGCTGGCGCATATTCCTGGACTGAAAGTCGTGGTGCCATCCGACCCTTACTCTGTCAAAGGTCTGCTGGCGGCTGCGATCCGAGACGATGACCCGGTATTCCTCGTCAACGACAAGAAGCTGATTAACCTTGATGGGTTCGTACCGGACGAAGACTACGTTATCGAACTCGGCAAAGGGCGATACTTGCGTCGCGGTAGCGATGTGACGCTAGTCGGCATGTCGTACACGTCGGTCGCCTGTCAGAAGGCCGCCGACCAGCTTGCCGAGATCGGTGTTGATGCCGAAGTGATCGACATGATGTCGCTTTCACCTTTCGATGAGGACATTCTGATCGAGTCGGTTCAGAAAACGAACAACGTCGTTATAGTCGATGAAGATACCCCGAGAGCGTCGATGGCTTCTGAATTCGCGGCTGTGATTGCCGACAAGGCCTTCGATCACCTCGATGGCCCGATAAAGAGAGTTACCGCACCTCACGCTCCGGTTCCATACAACCGCGATCTCGAAAACGCCTTCATGCCTCAGCCAGAAGACGTAGTCGGCACGGTGAAGAACTTACTGGGCCGCGAGTAAGTACAGGGCAGGTTACAGAGACTTAAACAAACAGGGGGCGGTTCAAATGAACCGCCCCCTGTTTGTTTGGATTGATGGGAGAAGTGGTCGAGCAACCCTTTCTACGGGAGTCGAGATACCGATCGACCTTGTTCAGAATTGATCAGCAGAGCCAACCCTGCGAGTCAGCCTTCACCGACCAGCCTCGCAGAAAACGTAGCCGGCTACCTGACTACCCGACCGGCATCTGGCGATTGGTCATTTTCCGACCAATAGTTGCCTTTTCCTCGCCACCACCGGAGAAGATTGCCGCCCCCATATCGAGTAGGACCTGAATATTCCCTGCATCGTCCTTGTTCGGGTCGTTCCATGAACACAAGAACTTCAGGCCGTGGGCATCTGCCGCAGCTTTGATCTGCTCTCGAACTCGGTCCATCTCTGGCGGGTAGGGCGGGTCGTGTGCGTCGGCAAAACCGAACGACATGCCCATATCACCGGGCCCCCACTCCACATAGGCCAGTCCCGGCACACTGCAGATAGCGTCTGAGTTTGCGGCCGATTCCTGATTCTCCAACTTTAATCCCAGAAATAGTTCACCCTCAGGGTTCAACGGCCACGGATCGGCGATCTCTGTGTAACGTTGTGGAGTCACACCCCAGATTTCAGCGGGTTGTCGTTGTCCGCCAGCGCCACGCTGCCCTTCGCCAAGACCTTCTCGCCCATTCTTATGGAACGGGTAACGGCACTCTTCAATAAACGCCCTCACGGCGTCGGCCTGACGAGCGTGCGTGTGCAGTATCCCGTGTACTCCAGCCGAAAGAACCTGCCGGATTTGCCAGGCATTTGCGCGAACCTCTTCGATTGTTCGGCAATTCGATGGCAGTGTAGAGATCACGGCAGGTGTTCGATGACCTGCTTTAGTAGGACCACCATCAACGAGTCCCTTCATAAACGCTGTTAGCCCGGCGACATCGAATGCATGGTGCTCAAAATCGGTTATCAGGAAGTCGGCCCATGTGCTTGCCTGTTTGAGACCGTTTTCGTAAGTTAGCTCCTCAATGCCGGTGTAGTACACCGGCTCCCCTGCCTCGATGAGCTCAATGATTCGGTTGATTCGTTTTGGCATTTCTTATCCTGATAACTTTTTCGGTGTTCGTTTCACGGTCGAATACATTTACATACAGCGCAGTGGTGTAAGCCGAGCTATCTTATTCCTACTGGCGGTAGTTTGCCGTGCACCGTTTGGTGAACGATATTCATAAACGTGGGATCTGCCGCGTCGTCGCGATCTCGTGTCGGACACCCAGCAACTATTTTAGGTCACGATCAACCCGCGCATCCCGAGTGGAGTCCTCGGGACCGAGGACCCTGAGGTGGTGACGCGCACTACTCAGTTTCCTCATGTGGATGTGTGCAGTCGGATAGCGGGCATTAACCAATCGAAGCCATTCTGTACCACAGTCGAACTGAGGAGGCGGCACTCTGACCAACACCCGGAACCCTTACTCGAACTTCGCAGCGTACAGCCCTCGAATATACGCGATCTGCCCGGTGTGCTGACTGTTCTCTACCGGGATTCTTCCCAACACCCAGAGCAATGTCGGTGCACGGTCGGGAGCATGGGTCCAGACTTCCGGGCGCTTATCACTCAACTGGTCGACGGTCACAGCCTCGATACTCGGGGTCAGCAGTTCACGAGCAGCCTCCCAGTAATCGATAACCTCTTCGACGGAGACGTCGGGAAAATCTCGAACCTGTTCGATAGTGTCTCCAGAACCGTTGCGGTCCGGATCGATTCCCAATCGTTCCGCCCAGCCACCCTCGATCCACGCACTGTCACCACCGCCGCGCAAGTACCAGCCCCACATATCTTCCATTCGGCCCATGTGCCATAAGATCCAGAGGATGTGATTCGACACAGGTGTCGGCATCCAACGAGCCTCTTCCAGTTCAAGTCCCTTGAGAGCACGCTTGAGTTGACGGCCATAGTCGCCGATTGATTGCAACGTCACGTCCCGGTGGTCGGGCTTGCGATCCTGTTGCATCACTACTCGCCCTCGCAGATGACTGCACTGTCGTTGGCCGCCAGCCGAAGCAGCATCTCGAACGGGTAGATTCCCGAGTCGTGACCATCAGTCCATAGAAACTGAACCGCATATTTTCCTACCAAAAGATGATCGGCAGCGATGATGTCATCCGGAACCGCCGAGATATTCAGTAGCGGTCGACCCGTCATCTCTTCAACACATGCTGCACATGCGCACTGCAGTCGCAGATATCGGTATGGATAAGTACAGATCCTCCCATCGTCCCATGCAATCTGGACTCCTATCCCAGTCATGTCGATCTGTGTCGGGACGCTCATCGGTCCTCCTGTATATTCGCTGATCATCGGCGACATAGTGTTTTCGAGCTTTCGTTCAGTATTGTCAGGTTAATAGAGGAAATAGGATTGTTCCCGTGGCTCTTTGTCGTAAACTGCCAGCCTCGGGTCGTGGCGAGCTACAGCTAAAATCACCACGTTGCGCGAACACATCGATTCACAGTAGAGGATTATCGCCAGATGGCAAACGAAACGATAAAAGTCGGTTTCATTGGAGCAGGTGCCAACACGGCGTTACGTCACATCCCCGGCCTCCGTGCCCAGCAGGGCGTTGAACTGGTGGGTGTTGCCAACCGCTCGATCGAGTCGAGCCGCACCGCCGCCGATAAATACGAACTCGGCGAGGCGTACCCGACCTGGCTCGATATTGTCGAAGATCCAGAGGTCGACGCCGTTTGCATCGGGACATGGCCGTACATGCACTCAACCATCACGCTAACCGCTCTCGATAACGGGAAGCATGTGTTGTGTGAAGCACGAATGGCGATGAACGGATCTGAAGCGCGCGACATGCTCGCCGCTTCAATCGCCAACCCCGATTTGATTACCCAGATCGTGCCACCGCCACACCTTATGGCCTGCGAGCAGCATCTGATTGACCTCATCACAGACGGTTATGTGGGCGAAATTGTGAACGTGCACGCAAGAGTCACCGATGGCAGTGCATTTCCTGATTCGGACACCGAATCACACTGGCGTCACATGCGAGAGCTTTCGGGCAACAACGTGATGACGACGGGAATCTGGTACGAAAATTTGATGCGTTTGGTAGGAACCGCGAGTTCTGTATCAGCAAATGCCCAGATCGTCGTCCCGCATCGGCGCGGGTGGGATGGAAACCGTCAACAGATGACCATCCCTGATCAGATCGATATCATCTACGCGCTCTCCGGTGGCGGGTCGGTCAATCTCTCTGTCACGACAGTCTCAGGCTCGTTCGTTCCCCCGACAGAGATCTGGATCTACGGAACAGAGGGAACGCTCCGAATTCAGACGAGAGGCCTTGATAACGATCCGGTCGTTAGTGGCGGTCGCAAGGGCGATGACAAGATGACTGAGATCGAAGTGCCAGACGAAAAGCGGGGAAGCTGGCGGGTTGAAGAAGAGTTCATCAATGCCATCCGCGGAACAGAACCGGTTACTCGATCGAACTTTGCGGATTCGGTGAAGTACATGGAGTTCACCGACGCTATTCAGGAATCGTGGCAGACGGGCAAGAGGGTCTATCTCCCCGGTTCCTAGTCGGTAGACACCTCGCACGAGCCGATCTCGTTCTGTGGAAGTGACATTCTAGATTCGATGTTGGCGTGACCCCGGCATAGACTGCCGGGGCTATGACTTTAACTCCAACTGCACCCGTTACCAGCGATGGCGAGAATCCTGTCGCTTTGACTCACCCGGCAATTCGAGATTTTCCGTCAGGTGAACGACCCAGAGAGCGACTGGCCTCGTACGGTGCGGGGCATCTTTCCAACTCGGAGTTGCTCGCGATCCTGCTGCGTACAGGTCTGGAAGGCGAAAACGTGTTGGTTATGGCGAGCCGTTTGCTTGCTGAGTTTGGTGGGCTTTCGGGACTCTCACGCATTACGTTCGACGAAATGTGCGATTCCCGAGGGATATCAAACGCGAAGGCATGCCAGATACTTGCGGGCATCGAACTCGGTAGAAGAGTGGCGTCGCTTACTCCTGAAGACCGTGTGACGATTACCTCGCCCTCAGACCTCGCCAACTTGTTTATGGCCGAAATGTCGTCGTTCGATCGAGAACACCTCCGCGTCGCCACGTTATCGACCCGCAATCAGGTGCTCGGCATCGAAGACCTCTACTCCGGCAGCGTCAATGCCGCGCTGATTCGACCGGCCGAAGTGTTCGCCACCGCGGTACGACGCAATGCTCCCCAGATCGCCATCGTTCACAACCATCCTTCTGGAGATCCGACGCCAAGTAACGAAGACGTCGCAATCACAAAAACATTGGTGGATGCCGGGAAGTTGCTAGATATCGAGGTTGTGGATCATCTCGTCATCGGACAGGGCAGGTACGTCTCAATGCGTGAGAAGAAGCTGGGCTTCAGCTAACTGGTTCGAATCATGGCGAAGGTGTTGGCGTTGGTGGCCGCAACCAAACCGGGGCACGCGCCTCCGATTCGTATTCACCGTAGAATGCCTCAGTTCGATAGACTTTACCGGTAATGGCATTCAGGACAATCGTGAGATTGTCATAGTCGACGCTCTCTCCAGTTTCGAGTTTTAACTGCACGTCGCCTGCGAACGCGAACGCCCATACTTCGGTATCCGGCGATATTTCGAGCAGTCCACGCTCTGCCCGATCGGCTTCACCGATCGCCCGTGCGTACTCGATAAACGGAATTCGTCGTGCGATATATTCAAAATTCTGACTAACAAGCCCGGCTTCTCTTGCTGCTGAAATCGCGAAGTTCAGTGCCTGAACTTCGGTCATAAATTCTGGGCCAGCCGACACTGTTGGCGTTGGAGCCTGTTCCGAAGCAACAGGCTTGTCATCCCCGCCTCCGAAAAGTGAAATAATAAGCCAGATAAGAATAGCGGCCAAGAGCAGTCCTACAGAAGCGATGAGCGCATTCCGGGTTCGCACGCCAACGCTTGCTGCCCGTCTGCTGGCCTGTTCTTTTTTAGCCCACCCTGACTTGATCGTAGAAACGACCTTCTCGTCACCTGCAACGCGGGGTGAACCGAATACGCGCCAGACAGTAGAAAGTCTTCTTACGAGTGCATCTAGAATACTTACGAGCATCACATCAGTTTAGTTGGATACTGAAAATAACTCCTACTGTGCTACGCTCCGACTGTCAGCAAAATTGCAGATTTGATTCGGAGTTACGCTACTGCCTCGGCGATGCCGATTCGACCTGACCCCACAGAAA
>JAJRZP010000161.1 GCA_024275195.1 Chloroflexota bacterium
AGTACACCAACTTCCTGAAAGACCTGGCAAAGCTCGATCTGGGCGTTTCGATCGCATTCTTCCCGCGTACCGTCAACGATATTGTGTTCGAGTCGTTGATGTGGACTCTCGGGTTGATGGGTACGGTGACAATTCTGGCGTTCATTCTCGGGACACTTGCGGGTGCCGTACTGGGCTGGCCAAGAAAACCGGGCTGGCTTCAATACGTGTTTATGCCGTTATTGACTCTATCGGCGATTCCGCAGTATTTGCTGGCAATGATTTTAATTTTCACAATCGCGTTCAACTTCGGATGGCTACCACTGTCTGGCGGTTATACCCCCGGCACACTTCCGAATTTGAGTTTCGAATTCGTGATAGACGTCCTGCGACATGCAATACTCCCTGCGTTCGCGATTATCTTCTCAGCCATCGGTTTCTGGGCGATAGGTATGAGAGGGATGATGATCAACACTCAGGGTGAGGATTACATGATTCAGGCCGATGCGAAGGGGCTAAAAGGATCGCGGATATTCATGAGGTACGCGGTGCGAAACGCACTATTACCACAGGTAACTGGGCTGGCTCTCGTTCTTGGGACGATCGTGACAGGTCAGGTCTTGGTAGAAAGAGTTTTCTCGTATCCCGGTATTGGCGACATTTTGTTTCAGGCTATCCGACTATCGGACTTCTTCGTTATACGCGGGATTGTGATCGTGATCATTCTTGGTATCGCAGGCGCAACGTTCCTGCTTGATGTGTTGTACCCGTTACTCGATCCTCGAATCAAGGTGAGGAAATCGTAAATGGCTCAATCAATTGCCTCCTCAGAAGCGTCAGATCAAGGTACAACCGGTGGGTGGAAACAGTTCAATGAGGAACGACTGACCCCTGTCAAGAAATATGCACTTAGAAATCCGTCGCTAATTATTGGACTTGTCATGCTATTCGGCATGATGTTCCTCGTGGGCATCGGGCATGTGTTGTGGGAAACCGAGCAATTTAGACCACTATCTGCTCCTACTCGCCTGGCTCCCACGTTCTCAGAAGAACTCAAAACCGGTGAGATCAAGGCGTTCCCATTCGGCACCGATACTCAGGGACGCGATCTTCTAGCCGTCGCCATTCTCGGGACACCGTTGACGCTCCGCATCGGCCTGATTGCCGGGGGAGTGGCTATCGGACTTGGGACAGTTGCAGCATTTCTTGCGGCCTATTACCGCGGTGTTGTCGACGCCGCTATTCGTTCCGTCGTCGATGTCGGGCTCGCAATGCCTGCCCTACTGATACTCATTCTCGTCCGAATCAACATTGGCCGAGAGCTAACTACTGACGAAATGGGTCTGGCGATCGGATTGACAAGCTGGGTGTTCCCTGCGAGAACAATTAGATCACAGGTCCTCGTGATGCGAGAGCAGGCATATGTTGAACTGTCACGACTCTCTGGCACCAGTGGCATGGGCATAATCTTCAAGGAGATGATGCCGAACCTGATCCCGTACATCACTGCAAGTCTGGTTGGCTCTGTTGCCGGGGCGATTCTCGCTTCAATTGGTCTGGAAGCCATTGGGTTGGGCAACTTCAGCGAACCGACTCTGGGAATGACCATCTATTGGAATATCCAGTTCTCTTCGATCACACTCGGCATGTGGTGGTGGTGGCTACCACCACTGGCAGCAATTGTGATCGTGTTCGTAAGCCTGTTCCTAATTTCATCGGGCCTGGATGAATGGTCCAACCCACGACTGAGGAAGCGCGTTTGAGCACCGAACAAGCAATTCAAACATACCGGCAGGACGCTCGAATTACCGATGTCGACGCCCTCGTCGTCAAGAACTTTTCGGTCTATTACGAAACTGACACTGGGACAGTTAAGGCATGCGACGACGTTTCGTTCACCTTGAAACAGGGTGAACGATTTGCACTCGTTGGTGAGTCGGGTTCAGGCAAGACGACTCTAGCGATGGGCTTAATGCGTCTGACACGGCCTCCTGGGCATATTGCAAGCGGAAGCGTCATGTTGAATGGCCGTGACATCACCACGCTGTCAGACGATGACATGCGTAAAGCGCGGCTTTCTGATCTGGCACTGGTACCACAGGGGGCGATGAACTCGTTAAACCCGGTGATGAGGATTGAACATCAGATTGTCGATGGAATTCTGGACCATCTAGAAGAGGATGAGCCAGCCCCGACAAAAGAAGAGTTGCAGGAAACCGTGCGCGACCTCCTAATTCGGGTCGGGCTTCGCCCCGGCGTTGCCCGCCTGTTCCCTCATGAACTCTCAGGTGGAATGAAACAGAGAGTCGCAATGGCTATCGGAATTTCACTTCGACCGAGATTGATCATTGCCGATGAGCCGACTTCTGCTCTGGACGTTGTTGTGCAACGACAGATCATGCAAACGCTGGGCCGACTGCAAGAGGGTCTGGATGCGTCGATCATGCTTGTCGGTCACGACATGGGGCTAGTTGCACAGTTCGCCGACACTATCGGTGTGATGTATGCAGGCAAACTGGTGGAAGTAGGGCCTGTCGAAGAAGTGTTCAGCGATCCCAAGCATCCATATACCAGGTTACTTATCGGGAGCTTGCCTTCACTGAAGGAGAAGCGAGAATTTTTAGGGATTCCCGGACTTCCACCACAGTTGATTTTTCTGCCGAAAGGCTGTGCGTTCGAAGACCGGTGTCCTTCGAGATTTGAAAAATGCGCTGGTTCAGTTCCTCAGAAACTCAACATTGGGGGCCGTAGAGACGTGGCATGCCACCTGTACGAAGGCGAGGTCAAGTCGTGAGTACATTTCTTGAGCTAGACCACGTAACGAAAACCTTCGGTAGTCAGGGCATGTTCGGTAGCGGCGACGTTACTGTCGCCGTCGACGATGTCTCCCTGACAATCGATGAGGACGAACCCTCGATCACCACTGTCGCCGGTGAAAGCGGAAGTGGTAAAACCACCCTCTCTCGCCTACTGCTCGGAAGCCATGTGCCATCGGGTGGGAGGATGCTTTACAGGGGCAAAGACTTCACAAAATTGACCCGACGTGAACGTCGTAATTTTCGGCGTGAGATTCAACCAATCTTTCAGGATCCGTTCGAATCGTACAACCCGTTCTACAAAGTAGACCACGTCCTCGACGCACCGATCAAGAACTTCAAACTGACCTCATCGACCAGAGAGAAGCATCAGATGATCGAAGATGCTCTGGAAATGGTTGGATTGGTCCCTGAAGAAACTCTCGGACGCTTCCCGCACCAACTGAGTGGCGGTCAACGTCAGCGAATCATGGTCGCACGTGCGCTTCTACTGAAGCCTCGAGTCATCCTTGCTGACGAACCGGTGTCGATGGTCGACGCATCATTACGAGCAACTATCCTCGACTCGATCCGCCGACTCAACCGTGATCTCGGTATCTCTGTCGTTTATGTAACTCATGACCTGACCACTGCTTACCAGATCAGCGACAACATAATAATCATGTACCGCGGAACCGTCGTCGAAGCAGGTACGGTCGACGAGGTCATCCCAAACCCACAGCACCCTTACACACAATTATTGATCGAGTCGATTCCACAGCCCGACCCGAAGAACCGGTGGGGTTCAGAACCACCTCAGCAAGACTGGGATACTACCGACACTCAGATCGCTGGCTGTAGGTTTGCTGACCGATGTCCGGCTGTGATGGATATTTGCCGGACTAAGAAACCCGCGCAGTACTTGATTAATAAGAATCAACTCACGACCTGCTTTCTCCACGAAGAGAAGGGCGAAATGGAAAACCCGGACATCACATCCACATTCCAAATCGAATCCGAGACGATTAAGGCAAGACCGGCGAACCAATAGCAATCATCGATCAATATCCTGGTTACGGGCCGAACTCGAAAACTCCGAAGGTAAAGGAATATATAGCGATACCTTCGGAGTTTGTTTTTAACCGGAGTTCATGCTTTCCGAACTCCGACAACTCAATAATCTGGTACAGACGCGCGTCGCCGATCTCCAGCACACTGTCGCCATTGTCATCCCATTCGATATCGGGACCTGCCTCAGATATGGCTAACGGCCGCCCGTCGAGCTCGACAACTATGTCGACCACACCCGATGAGGAATCGATCACTGCATTGACTGAGTTCGCAAAGAAATCGAAAGCGATCGAGGCATATTCGCTCTTGCCTGAGTTTCCACTTACAACTGCCGTAGATTCGTTGATCCACTGCCCATCTAAAAAGAACTGACCGTGCCGTCGTGTGCCATCATCGACGTAGTCAACCACAGAATCAGGTGCTACGTAGTAAGCGTCTTGCCCCGCATACAGACCATCAGACAGGTAGTTGTCAGAGTAACCGCCATACAGTTCTCTGGTAACGGTGAAGGCGCCCTGCGAGCGGGCAGGCCCGACCACGCTCGACCATGCAACGTCGTCGAGATCACGTCCTTCGGCTTCGAGAGTTTCACGAATAAGCAACTCCGTTTCCCGATACCCACCTTCACCGAAGTGCCTGAAAATCACCTCACCCGACCCATCGATCAAGTATTTAGACGGCCAGAAACGATTTCCGTATTTGTCCCAAGTCTGCTTCTCGCTATCGAGCGCTATCGGATATTTAAGGTTGTAGCGGACAACGGCCTTCTGCACATTCTCCGGGATCTTCTCGAAGTCGAACTCTGGTGAGTGAACTCCGATTACAGTCAAACCATACTTGGAATAAGCTTCGTGCCACGCAGAGAGATACGGGAACGTACGAATACAGTTCACACAGGTATACGTCCAGAAATCGAGCAACACTATCTGATTCGAATCGAGCAATTCCTGAATCGCCAGTGGCTCAGAGTTGATCCAGCCGTCCAATCCAACAAGTGCGAGATCCTCTAGAAAGAATGGTTCGGGCTGCCCCACAATTGGAAATTCGTTACCGGGAGGAGTGGATGTGGCTGTCGGCGGAAGAACGCCACCACCGGTGCCAGTAGCAGTACCGGGGATACTTTCTTCCTCGTTCACCGATTCTCCACATGCCACCACGAAGGCGACCGAAAAAAGCCCTGCTGCAATCACCAGGGCTATCAGTCTTAATGTGAGTCGAGTATTCAAGCGATCTTCCGTCTGGAATTGCTCAATTGCAATCGGAGCGAGTGCGCAGATTCAATTCTACGCACTCGCTCCAGCGCGACGTACACTCGTCAATACGTCGACGGATTCACTATCGACTCATCGCAACGAAGTTACTATTCGACAGATGGCTCCTCAATAACAGTCACATCGTTAACCTTAAGGTTTTGCAGTATCTGCGTTCTGCCACTGGGCCACAGTATTTCGATCTCATCCACTTCACCAGCACCTCCAAGACCAAAGGTGAGATCAAGTGAACTCATCGATAAGAACGTCGAACTTCCCAATACGTCCTGAACCTGTTTCTTCGGTTCACCATCATCGCCGGTGCTTGTTACCCAGACGCGCGCACCGATTCCGTCAGCATTCGAACCGGTTCCGTCGATGCCCTGACGCCCTTTCAATCGAAGGGTGATCCAGTTGTTCGTGCCACCGCCGTTTATCCAGACCATTAGCGGCCCATCAACCAGATAGGTATCGCCCGCTTCATCGAACTTCTCGCCAGATGAGTTTGTTCCGATCAGATCGGCAAATCCATCGCCGTTCAGATCGCCTTTCGCCAGTCCTTTACCATTCTCGTGAAACTCAGGGCCGATCCGCTGCTTCTTCCTGTCAAACCCGACCTGATCTGGCGCTGTATAGGTGTAGTCGACATCACGCGAATCGATCAGGTGCGCCTCCACGGTAACGTCGCTAAACGTGGCATCACCAGCATTCAG
Organism: Chloroflexota bacterium; assembly: GCA_024275195.1. Lineage (GTDB taxonomy): Bacteria > Chloroflexota > Dehalococcoidia > Lucifugimonadales > Lucifugimonadaceae > Lucifugimonas. The sequence goes on from JAJRZP010000161.1 coordinate 5,809, forward strand.
CAACATTCGTCCATAACCCGGATACAGGAATCCTCTCGGTCCTTCACCGGGCGAGATTATCGAGCCAAGCCAGTACAGATCCTGATCACCGTCGTTCTCATAATCGAAGAACACGGTGCCGAATCCGAAGTCGTATGCAGCGAGACCTGTGGGGGTGCGCCAGAACGGATCGATCCTGTTGGGGTCCAGTGATTCGGGGGGCGACCCTGCACTTGGTTCAACCTTGGTCGACCATGCGATATCAGGAAACACCCCGATAGTGCCAACACTCGGCACACGCGTGGTGCCGTCGTTGCGCAACAGGTAGTGATAGCAGGTACCCCACTGGAAGTTCGCAGCGTAGGAACATGCTCCCCCCGGAGTGTTGTTTGGGCCGCGGGTCGCAGGATGGAACCCGATGTTTGTGATGAACATGTCGAGATCAGCATCGCCATCGATATCTCCAAGTGCGAATCCCATCCATGCACCCGATTGATCAATCCCCATCGGTGCGGTGATGTCTACAAATCTCGGACCGGCAGAAGTCGTATCGTTGCGATACACCTTCAAGCGATCGCCATCGTCAGCGAGCCAGAGATCGACATCACCATCGTCATCATGGTCAAAGAACAGTGTCGCCCACGTTTGGCCTGCAGGCTCACCTGCGGGGTTCCCGGCGGCGTCGAGTTGCTCCGGGTCATAACCCTCGATACCCTCACCTTCCGGAGCATCAGCAGGGAACGTAATTGGCTCACCAAATGAATCTCTCATCACGATCGGTGGTGCGGTCAGGCCAGCTTCATCCGTGATATCGGTGAATGAAGAGTTTCCGGTGTTGAGGTACATGACATTGGCGTGACCGGGGTGGTTTGCCTTGTTGAACGCAGTGAAATCTACATCGCTGCGATTTCCTACATACACGTCTAGCCAGCCATCGTTGTCGATATCTCCGCACGCGACCGAGCCAGCCGATCTAAGGTTCACCTGATCGCCGAACCAGCTTTCGGTCTCATCGGCAAACGTGCCATTTTTCTGGTTGATGTAAAGCCGATCACCCGCTACCCGTGCGAGCTCCGAGCCGGCTTCGATCGACAGGTAGTCGAGGTCGTCGCCCACTCGACCCAGCGCACCTATGTAAAGATCCTGATAGCCATCGTTGTTGAAGTCACATGCGGCAACCGCACTGGAGTTCTGTTCTGCGGCTCCCACGCCAGCCTGCTCTGCAACATCAACGTAAACGCCATCGTCATTGCGAAACAACTTATTACTCTCGCCACGCGCCTGCGGAATTGGCGCGCCTGACTCGGCAGAAGTTACGTAGAAGTCAAGATCGCCGTCACGGTCGAAATCGAATATGGCGACCCCGGGGTAACGGTTCTTGATCTCGGCTGCATCACCAAGTGAATCAGGTGCGATGTTCGTAAATGAACGGAATTCGGTACTGGTACTTTTGGCGCTGGGATCCTGATCAGAGTCGTTGTTGCTCTCACAACCCGCTATCACGATAACGCCGACCAACGCGAGCAGGACGACAATCCATTTCGCGTGAAAACCCTGAATTCCGATTAATCTGAATGCTTGCATTGTCTGTCGCCCGAATAGGTGTTTGAGCCGTGCCGAGTCAGACTATCGAATGATTTAGTTCAGCGATTGGTGACAATGCACCAGCAAGTTTTGCAGATAGTTTAGACGAAAAGAAATTCGCGAACGGTTATTAGCCGTCTATCGAAAAGTCGGTGATGAACTCGGGTTTCCCCTGAATATCAAGTTTGACACGGTAAAGGTCACCACCTCGATAGCTGTCCAATTTGAAACCGGCTGGTTCCCAGCCAGATAGCTCTGAGTCACCTGTCCCGAATGCTGCCGTCGTGACATATAACTCATTCAGGTCGTTCCCTCCAAACATCGCAGACGAGGTCTGAGTCGCAGGTATGATCACCCTTCTCTCCTCTTTGCCATCGGGGTCGAACCTGACGATCATGCCGCCGTACCAGATTGCAGACCAGACGAATCCTTCGCTATCGACGGTCATACCGTCAGGTATTCCCCACTCATCGGGGATCGTCGCGAATATTCTCTTATTCGTGATCGCGCCTGTGGCGGGGTTGTGGTCCCATTCGTAAATCTCGTGCTTGGGTGAGTCGGTCGAATAGAAAGTCTTAAGATCGGGAGAGAAACCCATCCCATTGCACAATTCGAGGCCATCGTCGATTATTTCTGCGGTGCCATCTGGCCTGAAACGAAACAGCGTGCACGAATCGAGATGCCCACTGCCACCGTAGAGGCTTCCGTCCGGGCCAACCGTGATGTCGTTCAGCTTGATTGGGCGTCCGTCTACATCACCTCGATGGAGCCATTTGAAATCATCGTCGGAATTCCATAGCTGGACACCCTCCCATGTACCCACGGTAAGCCCCCCACTCTTGTTACGTGTAACTCCTGCTACGTTGTACCCTTCATGTAGCAGTCTGTTCTCTCGGGATGCTGGATCGAAATTCCAGAACTTACCACCCTGTATGTCGATCCAGTAGAGCGTCTGTGATTCCACGTCCCACACAGGTCCTTCGCCAACAAGTGCGTTCTCAGTAGCGAGTTTCTCTACTTCATATCCCATGAGTTTCTCCTCGAAATTATCTTGACGATGAGGACTGATTTCCAGCAGAACCAACCGGCGGTTCGCCAGTCTATCGCACAACTTTCTAACTCACGGGTCGAGTGAGTTCGTATGTAAATACCGCGCAAACTGTAATTTATACGGTATATTTTCGCCGCGGGCGCGATTTCGACAACTTCGACTCGCTTTATCTTGCAGGAGTCAACAATGTCATCTGATGTTTATTTCATGGACGCCCGGAGTGATTCAGCCGATACAAGCTTGATCGCAAAGACCACCACGGTTTTCGATGCGGCTGGACTCGACAAACTAATAACTCCGGGGGATGTGGTTGCAATCAAGCTTCACTGCGGGGAGTGGAATTCAAGTGCGTATCTACGGCCCGTTTATGCAAGGGCCATTGCCGACCGGATAAAAGAGCTGGGTGGGCGACCTTTTGTATGCGATACGACCACATTGACTTACAGCCCGTTCTCGACCCGAGCGACCGAGTTAGATCTCCTTCTGACCGCAGAACGGAATGGCTACACATCTGCTGCACTGGGATGCCCGTTCATTGTGGCTGACGGCTTTGTGGGCACAAGCGATTATCGAGTCGATATCCCCGAAGGCTACCTGCTGAAAGAGGCGTACGTGGCACAGGCGATTGCCGCGGCTGATGTACTGATTACCCTGACCCACTTCAAGGGTCACGGAATGGGTGTGATTGGCGGTGCGCTGAAAAACCTCGGCATCGGTGCGCAGTCGAAACGCGGCAAGTTCAACGTCCACATGGGTGGTCATCCGAAATACGGAGTCGGTGCGGCGGTAGTATTCGATGAGAGCTATGTAGTCGACAGAGAGAACGACGATGAATGGGAGTTGATCGAAGATGCGTGTCCCATCGGTCTTTTCAAGATAAAAGATGACAACACGATCTCGTGGGACCGTGACAGGTGCATTACGTGCCTCGGCTGCCTCGGTGTGATGAATCCACGTGGAATTTTCGAGCCAAGCCAACTGTTGTTCGATGCCACCGATATTGCGATTGGCGATGCGGCGTTGGGCGTTGTCAAAACTGTTCCAAAAGTTGGTTTCGTTACTCTGGCGATCGATGTATCGCCGAAGTGTGATTGTGCAGGTTTTTCGGATACCCCGATCGTGCCAAACCTCGGCGTATTCGCGAGCATGGATCCCGTTGCTATCGATCAGGCATGTGTCGATGCTGTAACGGAATCGCCTGGAATCCCCGGTTCTCTCAGTGAAGAGATGGGCGTCGAAGAGCCCGGTGAACGAAAGTTCGATCTGGCAGGGGCCGCTATCGAGGGTTTGTCAGAACAAACGACGATCAACACGGCAGTCGTGAACGGCCTCGGGACACGTGATTACGAGCTACACCATGTCGAACCGGCTGGCAGAGATAAATTCAGGTTCCCGTATGATGAGCGGCCTACCCGAAAACGATTTGCTCGGATGTTCGAGAAGTTCCAGCCGTTCCCGGTTGACCGACACGAGGGCCGTGGTTTCGACCGTATGACCGAAGTTGATATCGACGCGGTCAAGCCGCACGACGGGCCAACAGTGGGGACACACTCCCACGCCGCCTACCATGGAGATGGAACAAGCCACGGACCGAATGGCAAGGGCGC
>JAJRZP010000162.1 GCA_024275195.1 Chloroflexota bacterium
AGGGAATTGGTCAGCCTGATTCAAATCAATCGTTGACTGAAGTTATCAATCAAGCGGCAAATGTTCAAAGATTACTTGATGCTCTCTCTTGGGTCATGTCGAAACAAAGTGGACTTGAACTACACAGCGTTACGGTTTGTCACCCGACCACGTCTAGTGGAGTGAATGAGGCGGATCTTGTACTGTCGCGACCTGGTTTTCGAGAAGCAAGATTCGAAGTCACGGATGTCGTTGGGAACAAGGACGGCAATAAAAAAGAAATCACTGACTTGAAGTCTCTGAATTTTGTTTCTAGTAAAACTAAGAAGGCGAACGTCCCGGTGGATCCTCCAAATCATCGCGGTTTCTTGGTGATGTCGCCAGAGTTGGGAGCGGTTATTTGCAAGAGGAAAAGTTGGTGGAGCTCTGGTGACACCGCAGTTGTGCTACTTGAGCGTCAAGAGTTCGATTCCGATACCTTAATATTCGAAGTGATTTCCGTTCCAACGGAAAATAATTTGTGACACTGCTCTTTGCCGGTAAGAAGACACTCATCACGGGTTCAAGGCGAGGGATTGGTGCAGAGATGGCGCTGCCATTTGCTAGGTACAGCACCGATGTTGGGATTGACGCTGTGATTCATGACAGCGGAGCAGATAAAACGAATGAGTCGGTCGAATCATTTTGGTCGAAAAGCTTGCTGGAATCTGGCGAATATCGGCAGTTCAGGTGATCAGGTTCGAATGCTGGATGAATTCAACGCAACGTACGGATACGACTCAAAATGATCAAACGCCGAAGCCTTCTGTTCCAGTTCATCATGTACATACTCACCCTCGGACTGTACTCAGTCTACTGGTACTACTCGACTCTGGATGAAATGACTAAAGTCCAGGGGAAGCGAACGGAACCTCTGCTTTGGACTATTCTGTTGATTGTTCCGCTATTGAATTTATTTGCCATGTGGAAACATGCAACAGTCGGTAGCGAGTTCACCGAACGCACTTATCCGGCGATTCTTCTGTGGGTGTTGTGGATATTCGCGTCGCCGACTGTCTGGGTCATACTTCAAGTCGAACTGAACCGAATTGCCGGTACTCCATTTCCACCGGCATCACGACAGGGTGAGCAATAAATGACTGAACCGACAGGTGGCCGCGAAAAGCGGCAATATGAGCCCAGCGTTGAACGCCTCGTCTACCAGACCCCATGGATTGACTTTTTCTACGATGACATAACTCATCACGATGGGACACCCGGCAAATACGCCTGGGTACGCAATCACTCGGGAAACGGCGCCGTAACGACCATCCCGGTGACTCCCTCGGAGCGTTACCTGCTAATCAAGATTTATCGCCATCCAATCAAGCGCTACCTGTGGGAATTTCCGGCAGGTCTGGTCGAACCAGGTGAATCTCCAGAAGAGACAGGGAGGAGAGAGCTGGCCGAGGAGACCGGAATCACGGCTGAACGTGTCGAACTGCTTGGCTCACAGACGCCAGTCGGCGGGTATTCAGGTGACGTGTTTCACTCGGTACTGGCAGAGATACCCGAAATATCGCTCAACGATGTCGTACTGCAATCTGAAGAACAGATCGTCGATGCAAAACTTTTGACCCGCGGAGAACTGACCGCAATGCTCAAAAAACAGGAAGTTGGTGATGGGAACACATTCACATGTCTGGCTCACTACTGGATGTGGCAGGACCGGCAAGCCGGTAGCCACCAGAAGGAACGATGAACGATCTTTACTCGCATATCGAGTCTCACGTCGATGAATCGATTGAGCAGCTTTTCGAACTGGTTCGGCAACCTTCGATCTCGGCCCAAAAACTCGGATTCGACAAAGCACCGGAACTCATGAAGAAGCTTCTCGAGAGGAATGGGTTCGATGCCGAAATCGTTCCGGTTCCAAACGACGGATTGCCGACCGTATACGGCTACATGGCAGCTACTAAGAATCCTGAATCCGCTCCGACATTGTTGTTCTACTGCCACTACGACGTGCAACCAGTCGATCCACTTGATCTCTGGGACACCGATCCGTTCGAGCCGACACAAATCGGTGATCGTCTCTACGGGCGCGGGATGTCTGACGATAAAGGAAATATCGGAGCGCGCCTTGCCGCTGTTCGGGCGTTTATTGACGAACGAGGTGGAGTTCCCTGCAACATCAAGATGTTCTGTGAAGGCGAAGAAGAATCTGGCTCTATCAATCTCCCTGAACTGATTGCCGAGCGTGGGGATGACTTCAGAGCTGATGCCTGTATATGGGAAGGCGGCGGACGAAACCTGAACGACGACCCGTTCATGTATCTCGGCCTCAAAGGCGTGCTTGGAGTCGGCCTGAGTATCAGCATGCTCTCTGGCGACGCCCATTCTTCATATGCCGCGATACTGCCCTCGGCGGCATGGCGATTACTTCGTGCGCTCCAAACGATCAAAGACGATAACGAGCATATCCTGATCGACGGGTTCTACGATGACATCACGGAACCATCTGCTGAGGCGGTTGCCGCAGTGGAAGCACTGCCTGACGATGCACCTGAATGGCTCGATACGTTTGGCGTGTCCGGATTCGTCAAGGGACTCGACGGTGAGGATCTGCGCAAGCAACTCACGTTCCAGCCAACAGCAAACATAGCGGGATTGGATTCGGGATATCAGGATGCCGGACTCAAGACGGTCTTACCCGCCGTGGCTAAAGCCAAGATGGATTTCAGGTTGGTGCCTGAACAACGTCCGTACGATATTTTCGACAAACTCCGCACGCACCTTGATAAGCACGGATTTGAAGATGTCGAGATCGAAATAATCGGTGCGGTAAATCCTTACCGAACCGATCTCAACTCACCCTGGGTGCAACTTGTGGCCGAAACTGCGGAAGAAATCTACGGTCGCAAGCCGGTGATGACTCCAAATATGGCAGGGACTGGCCCCATGTTTGATTTTGGCGACACAATGGGAATGCCGATAGCGACATCAGGAATAGATCATCCTTCCCACAAGATTCATGCCCCAAACGAGAACATCACGGTTGAGGACTTTTTACTCGGCGCGAAACACGCCGCACTAATCATCGAGAGGTTCGCTAATGACTGGGGTGGTACAGTCCGGGCACACACCACTTGATACAGACAATCCGTGTGATTCGATAGTCGAGATGTTGCCAGGCCGGCAGAAATCTTCATCCGGTTGATAGTTGAGATTCACACGCCTTGTCTTTGAGACTTCCTACCTGAGACGCGGCAAGCCGCTAGAATTGGCGGGTTTTGTTGACACCCTTAGCCGGAGAGAGCTTCTGCCAATGGCCGTAATTCAGCCCACACCCGAACATGTACTCGACAGGGCGACGATCGAGAAGCTCAAGCAAGTAAATACAACCGCAGTTGTCGATGTGCTGGCCCGCAACGGCTACGAGCCGCACTACGTGTACATGCCGAATGTTCGAACAATGAATCCCGGGCTGCGGTTGGTGGCACGTGCAATCACCGTTCGGTTCGTGCCGGCGCGCCCCGATGGTATGGCTGAAAAACCCGGTGGAGAAGAATCACCGGAATTCGCTGCTTTCGAGCTTGCCGGACCGGGTGATGTGATCGTCATGGAGTCGATGCGCAACAAGCGCATGTCGATCGGTGGCGACATCAAGTTTCTGCGATTAAAACAGCGCGGGGTTGATGGTCTGGTTTGTGATGGCGGGATTCGCGACATGCACACCGTTCAAGACTATGGTGTCGGCATGTGGGGGCTCGACAAGACCTCGAATCTAGGCACAAGAGTCGGCACACCGTACTCGACCAACGACACAATTGCGGTTGATGGAATACTGGTTCGACCGGGGGACTACATAGTTGCCGATGATGACGGTGTCGTCGTCATCCCACGTGTCGTTGCGCCCGATATTGCTATCAAGGCGATTGAGTACGACGATCTCGAAGAATGGATTCGTCGTCGTCTGGATCAGGAACAGTTGACACCGGGCCTGTACTATCCGCCGGATGATGAAGTGATCGCCATGTACCGCAAAGAAAAAGCGGAGCAGGGCGGTGCTTAGTATTCCCGGCCCACCTGCCACGCGTCCCGAGCGCAGTCCGCGGAGTCGAGGGACCTGGTGTGGGGACGCGCAGAGCGCGATCATAGGCGTGATTCACAGCATGCCGCCCGTATGCGAAAGCCCTCAACTTCACATTACTACGCTCGGCAAATCGAGTAGTAGCCACTAATCCCGCGTGCCCGGGTTCTTCGAAATACAGTGCGCTAAAGTTCAACGTCGACTTCAAGCCCCTCGTAGGCGTACTGGATGTCGAGAGCTTCCGAAGCTTTCAGCTTTGCCAACTCAGCATTGACGGCAGCGTGATCGATATCGTGTGTGGCATCGACAAGAAGTGTCCGCCTTGCCCGAAGTCGACGTGACTGTTCGATGGCCTCTTCAACGGTAAAGTGCGTACCGTGGGTTCGGGTTGGCCGGAGCGCATCGAGAACGAGTAGCTCAGAACCTGCAATAAGTGCTGCCGTATTTTCGGAGATCGCCGAGGCGTCAGAAACGTAACTGACCTTCCCGAATCGATATCCGAAAACTTCATGACCGTTCCCATGCTCCACAGGAAGCGGAGTCAAATTTAGCCCGTCGACCCTGAATGGTCGTTCATCGATCGTCTCGAAGTTTAATTTCGCTACCCCGCCACCCCCAGTCTGTTTTTCGCGGTCGACCAGATAGTAGAAAAGCGATTCGATATCGACTAAGTCCTGTTCTCGTAAATATATGGGGAGAGATTCCTGGGCGTTGTTGGTCCAGTCCCGGAGATCGTCGAGTCCACCGATGGCGTCGGCATGTGAGTGAGTTATCACGAGGGCGTCGATTGTTCGCACGTCGTATTTGGGAAACCACTGCATAGCCGATTCGTAGAAGAACTTTCCAGCGTCGATCACGATATTGTTCGTTCGACCATCGTCAAACCGACGTTGAATCAGAAGCGACGTATTACGACGACGGTTCGGCGACCCTGTTTTGATCGCATCCGGGCAAACCGAACAGTTGCTATCAGGATTCGTCAGGCAAGAAACTCGCGGGACCCCTTCAGATGTTCCTGTGCCCAGAAATACGATGCGTGATGATGTTCCAGATATTGGCATCGACGTAGGATACCGACCACACGGCGCTTGTTCGGTAGTTATTCACCAGCAATCTGCACATACACTTCGGATATGCCATCGCATATTCGGCATGGCAGAGGTGATCCCGGTTGCCTGAACAGTTCATCCCGGTTTATAAGCGGTATCGTGCCACTGCTTGTCAGGCTGTCGCGGGTGTCGGCAACGCTTCAGTGCAGACAGGTGAGTGGCGTTTCTTTCTCGTTTTTACTACGTTTCGCCAGATACTCAATGTGCTCTGGGTGCAGCGGGATTCCGAACTTTTCACTGAGAGCAGTAACATCGTGAATGTCGGATTCTTTGATCTCATATCCGGTATGGCTGTCGATCTGAAACTCTGGAGTCGGACACCGGAAATGACGATCGCCGATTGTTCCGCGCCCAGCAAGTGACTCAGCGGTCACACGAATTGGATTTTCTGGTGAGCCGTAAGTGTAATCACCGTCTTGAGAACGTTCGAGCACGTGGAAATCGAAGTTCTTTCCATCAGGAGTGCCCATCACAAAGTTCCACGACGTGTGGTCGTTCGAGTGGACATCGGTAAATCCCAACTCACGAATTGCGGCGACAAGTCGTTCGGAATCGGGTTTCTCAATTAGAAAATCCAGATCTTCATGCTTGCGGGTCTGTACTCCCAGAAGACCATCAACTCCCCAACCACCATCTATCCAGATACTCAGTTCAAGTTCGCCGAACAGATCCAAATAACGTTCTAAATCTTCCCTTGTGAATTCCTGAGTCATAATACTTTGTGCCGCGAACGTGATCGGGGCGGTAAACTTTGTTCTGTTCAACAAACACGTATTCGAAATCACTGACATCTTAGTCAGAGCCGACAGCACAAGTGAAGTACTAATAATGACCAGAACAATTCGCGGTGAACTCAAGAAAAAACTCCAGGCGGGCGAAGTTGTAGTCGGCCCTTTCACGATCGTTCCTTCGGCGACCATGATCGACACACTCGGATATGCGGGGATGGACTTTTGTATCCTCGATACCGAGCACGGCCCACTCTCGATGGAAAAAGTGACCGACCTCGTGATTGCAGCGCAGGGCACCGGCGTAGCGCCAATCGTCCGAGTTGGTGGCAATGAGGAGTGGCCGATTCTACGGGCACTCGATATTGGGGCAGACGGGGTGCAGGTTCCACAGATCAACGAAAAAGCCGATGCCGAAAAAGTAGTCCACGCAGCCAAATACGCGCCTATGGGTGAACGTGGTGTATCTGTGTTCACGCGGGCTGGAAACTACTACAAAGACGACGCAATCGATCATCCAACACGCCAGAATGAAGAGACCATGACGGTGGTTCACATCGAAGGCCAGAAAGGACTGAATAACCTCGATGAGATTATGACGGTCGACGGTATCGACGTTCTGTTTCTGGGGCCATATGACATCTCGCAATCATTAGGAGTTCCCGGTGAAGTCCGCTCGAAGATAGTAGAAGATGCTCTTAAAGAAGCGGCGGCGAAGGCTCGTGCGCAAGGGCGAGTGGTTGGCTCGTATGCCAAGGACGTTGAGATGGGCAAATGGTTGATCGATCTCGGCGTGCAGTACCTCTCGATCAATGTCGATGCGACCATCTACATGCAGGCGTGCGAACGCATCGCGCGGGCACTCAAGTAACCTGCGACCCGTCGATTTCGTCAAGAGAATCGTTACTTTCTTCGTTCTGAGGATTCGAGTAACCGATGCTTGGCGGTATCAGTCACCCGCTTGATTGCCGCGAACCGTAAACGAAGATCGAAGCTAGCGCTCGATGTTCAAAATAGACCGAAAAGCGCAGATCGCACGGTCATAGTAGATCTGAGTTCGGTTCAACACCGAATCCAGACTCGTCACCTGGTTCGATGTACCCATCAACGGCTTCGGGCGCGCCAATCCAGAGATCGTCAGTTGCAGCACCCCGCGTGCCAGGTAGAACTTCTGCGAAATCTTCGCAGTCTGAAGCCGCGATCAGATGTAATCCCCATGGTTCGCCACCGCGATGAGGAACGACTTCTGCTTTCGCCGCTTTCGCCATCTCGAGGATTCGCAGTCCAGCGGTGATGCCTCCACACCATGTGATGTCTGGTTGCCAGATGTCGTACGCCTTTGTACGTGCTATTTCTGCGAAACCGTGAGCGGTGAACTCGTGCTCACCGCCGGCCATCTTGACAGGTCTGGTCTTGCGTCGAAGGCTTCCTATTTCGGCGAGATCATCGGGCGTGAGGATATCCTCGTACCAGTAGAGCCCGATGTGCTTCAAAGCGTCGTGCATTTTCAGCGTAATCGCCAAATCCCACGACATGTAAACGTCCAACATCACCTCGGCATCTGGACCGTGTACCTCACGCATCTTCTCGGCAACACCGACCGCCGTCTCGATCGAGCTATCCCCGGCCCAGCGGTGCGGCATTTTATGAGCGGTGAAGCCACGTTCGGCGTACCAGTCGGTATCGGTTCCAGTCGCGTAGCACCGGATCTGACGCCTCGGTGTGTCATTGAGTAGCCGAGCGACGGGGACAGATTCGGCCTTCCCGAGAGCATCGAACAATGCAAGATCGACACCGCTGAGTGCCATGATCGCGATACCTTTGCGTCCGTAGGGGATCGATTCGGCGTAAAGATAGTCCCAGATGTCAGATATGTCCGAGACAGAGTCAAACGATTTTCCGACGAGGATTTCAGCAAAATGGCCGTTTACGATTTCAACCGCCGACTTCCCGCCACCTCCGAATCCCCAGCCTACGAGACCAGCGTCGGTTTCTATCCTGACGACGATTTGCCAGAGATGGGTTCGCCAGGAAGGAGCCGTGTGTTTGTAGTTCGGGTAAACCGCGCGAACAGAAGCGACTTTCAATCGAACGTGCCTTTTGATTTGAGTTGAACCGACTTCGGTAGGGATACTACCCTGCGAACCGTAAGCCCAACACCCGGTCATGCAGATTCACCAGACGCCAATCAGGTGTTTCTGTTTATGCGATCTCAGGGAGTGTTGTGACGTCGATATGCTCAGCGATTTCTGTTGTCGCTCCGCATTGTAGGCAGTCGAGATACTTGCCGTACTGGTCGTCCTTGACGTGGACATCGCCTCGGCAACGCACACAAGATTTGAACACGATCATTTGATCACTCCTCAAGCGTTGAGGTGGTGGAAGAGACGCAACTTGTGCGCCGCCAGATAAATTGATCGCCCGTATCTTTCGAGTAGCCGGGGCCGAGCACGGGCGTTGGCCCGACACCGGCTACTCGATTGGGAAAAGTATGTGATGTCAGGTCTTACGTTTACGTTACGAATTTTCGTAAGAGTGCCGTAACTCTGAGAACAATGAAGCGGGCGTTAGTTTGCTTCCGGTGAGGAGAAGACCCTCGATGCGATCTGCACGAGCGCAAACCCCACCGCCCCAACACCGGCGATGATAGCGACAGCGATCGGGGTACCCAGCAGTTCGGCGGCTCCACCCATCGAAAGGGCACCGAATGGCATGAGACCGATCACCAGGAATCGCACGCTGACGACCCGGCCACGGATGTAGTCGGGGCTTGTTATCTGCACAACCGTCATATTCACGACCATGAAGCTGGTGGTCGCGAACGCAGTAATGCCAACGAGCAGGATCGAGAGTGCGAACCACGGGGAAAGTGCGAATGCCGCGAGTGAACCCGCAGCCAGCAAACCAAAGAACAGTTCAAGTTTCTGGTGCTTGATTCTTTCGCCGATGATAACTACGCCGATCGAACCGATCAGCGCCCCAATTCCTGCGGCGAGCATCAATACGCCAAGCCCACCAGCACCTACGTTCAGTTCGTGTTTGGCGAAAACCGGCATCAGCGACTGGAACGGGCCCACAGTCAGGATCATAACCATCGCACCAAGCATCAGGAACCGAAGCGTCTGGTTCTGAAAGGCGTACACCAGCCCCGCTTTCACATTCTCGACGATCGATCCACTGGCGTCGTTCAGCCCCGTGGTTTGAACAGGTTTCAGAGTGGAGTAGAGGAATATCGCCGGTATAACGACGACGACACTTACCCCGAGCGCCCAGGTGACGCCCACCAGCGGAAGTAGTGCTCCACCGATAGCCGGTCCGATAATTTGCGCTGAGTTATAGGTGGTAGCAGATAGCCCGACAGCAGTTCGCATCTGCTCACGGTGTACGAGACCGGAGATTAGCGCCTGCCGTGCCGAAACCGCCATCGAAAAAGCGATTCCATTCACGACAGAAATGGCGAGTATGTGCCACGGCGCCATGATGCCTGCAGCCGAGATCGCAAAAAGAGTGGCAAAACTTCCCAGTAACGTGATGTCGGAAGCAACCGTGATCTTCTTACGGTCAAAACGATCGGCAAGCGCACCGCCGAGCAGCGATAGAAATAGCATTGGCATCATCATCGCGGCAGTCACCATTGTGACCATAAATGGCGATTGAGTGAGTTCGTACATCATCCAACCGCGGATCAACATCTGCATGTTGAAGCCGCTGAATGTTGCGAATCCAGCTGCCCAGTAGCGGCGGTACTGGCTATTTCGTAAGACGCCGAGAGGATGCCCGCGCCTCAGATGGCGGACAGGACGCGTGTTGAGGTTAGGGCCATCGACTACTTCAGTAGTTCGTTGCCGGTGGAGCATTCGTAGGGTTGCCGTAGCTAGAACTCCGTCGCAGTCCCCAATCGGAGATCCGCGCATTTCCTAGACATAGCGTAAAAAATATGTGAGAACGCGCTATCTCGTTCTTCTCTTATTCAACGCTCGCGCATGGCATGAGGAATCTCAATACATCTGGCACCAGAATTCTGGGTGAAATGCCCAATATGTCAAAAGTTTAACTTTCAGTGAGTCGTTGTTCACTTCCACTAAAACCCAGAACAGAATGGCAGTTCTCGATGTTTGTCAATAATTGGTCGAAATGAGTTATGTGATTGGCAGCGTACGGTTCTACAATAGTCAGGTTGCTTTGTTTCACATGTGGAGCGGGCGATGATGTCGGGGTGTGGCGCAGCGGTAGCGCACTCGCTTTGGGAGCGAGGGGTCGCAGGTTCGATCCCTGCCACCCCGACCAATCAAAATCCCAACGAAGACCCAGCACCTGGCTGGGTCTTCTGATTTAAGGATTTCGGCTTTACCGAGTTCGCCGTGCGATTGGTGGAGTTCGGGGAGAGTCGAACCGGCGCGTGAACACGGCGCTGTGACGGGCGAAGTTAGCTACTGTAGATAATCCGCAAATACCGGGCTGACCCAGGCCATTTCCATGTCTTGCTGCACAACTTTTACCCAAATGGGATTCACGCCGGGATTGAGTCCTTCATAGATGACCGTAAACTCGGCTCGATCTGTGACAGGTTCAGGAGCAAGTTCTAGAGTTACGCTCCTGTTTACATGACCTAAATCCACCCGCACACGACGACTTTCGAGTTGTTCAATCGTGGCAGAAGCCCAGGTGGAGTCTCCGGGTGCAAGAGCCATCCTGATTGGCTTTTCGGCACCACGCTTACCGTACTCCTGTCGCCCAACGAGACGAGAATTCATGGCAACTGTAATTTCTGAATCTGGTACTCTCGTGAGGTCAATGACAACACCACTTGGGTATCCGCATGCCCAACCATCCAGATCAAGCCGTGAGGAACCGACTCGTTCGTATCGAGATCTGGGGCTATCGAAACGCACAGGTGAAATGTCACCAATCTCACCATCACCGACGTCGATGTGGCCATCCCAACTGATTCCAGAGTAGCTTTGCTTGCGTGCGGCTCCGTCCCACAGCACACGAATCCTAGATCCTGTCGGAGAGCCTGACAGAACTTCCGTGTGAATTAGATCGAGACCACGGTACACCTCGACTCGTTCAAGAGGTGCAGTACCTTCAACATTAACTTTGATTTCACAATGGCTGCCACAAGAATACTTTTCGCCAATGAAGCGTCCGTCTACGGTTACGGCGGCCCTGATCCTCGCACCGGTAGTCGCATAAACCCGTTTTGCCTTGATTGCAGTGAGAATTCCCTTCAACGTTAGATCGTCAGCGTAAACTCCAGTTAGTCCACCTTTTGAGTAGCGCCGTTCTTGGTGACCTGGACGATCGTCGCCGGCTCGGCCCGTGTGACAGTCGTTTCCACCGACGAATCCCATTTCATATCCACGCTCGATGGATTCTCGCAGTATCCATTCGAATGATCCGTGTGTTGATGTGACCTCCACAGCAGGCTCCAACGATGGGTCATGGAATCGAAGATCTGGGTGTTGGCCTCCCACATGAGGGGTGATCACTGTATCTGTCCCGCGATAGTAGTTGTGAAGATCACGCACATGCGGTAGATCAGTCTCTCCCGGTCTCCCAAGATGATCGGCTCCCTGCCAACGCTTCATTGGCTGGTCGAATCTTCCGAAATACACGTTGTGATGACCACCTGCAGCAAAATCACCAGACCACTCAAACCCTGGCAGAGCTACGAATCGCCCTGGCTCGTGAAATGCTTTTTCTTCAACTTGTTGCATTTCATATTCTTCGGTGGAGTGTGCAGCGTCGTTCCTTTGATACCCGGCAAAGTCCAGTGCAGAGACATCTTTCGCATAAGCGAAATAGTCACCGATTTTTGATGCATCTCCTACTTGTCCGGAGTGTGGATCACCCCAGAACAACTTCAGTGTTGGCAGCTCTTGAGCTATCCGGATCTGATTACTATGGGCGACCAATCCGTTTTCAGTGTCAGCTACTTCAACTCGAGTAGCACCTTCTTCAGTGAAAATAGCACCCTCTATCCGCCGGACGCCTCCCTCATCCTCACCAAAAGCAAGACTGTTTCCATTTGGCAGAACCAGACCAGGGGCACTTACATCCACAGTACCTCGGTATCGTTGAGCCGGATTGCCCCAACGGTCGTTGGCCTTCAATTGCAGTGTGAAGGGTGATCCAAGCTCGATATCGGAAGGTGCGATCGCTGACAGGGAGTTGGCGTCCCCACCGTCAATTTTCAGTACTGCTTTTTCTGCTGCGCCGTGTGTTCCTTCGCCTGCAGGATCGACTTCACATAGAAAATTGCGACGAGGATCATAAAATGTCTGTGAACGAAGACCGCGTCCCCCACCACTTCGATCGCCGAGAACGATCCCAATGGACTCACCTTGCCGTAATTCACCAGACTGTACCGTGATGACCATCGATTTGTGATCCGGCGTATGGACAGAAATTGCCCGACCAGGGGGAGGGGTTACTTTCAGAAAGCCATCGGCCGATGGATCTTCAAGTTGTGGTGGTGCCCAATCAGAGTCTGAATCCGTGTCGATCTTGATAGTACCGCCCGGGAAAAGACCTGCACTACCACATACATAACGAAGTTCAATGCTAGCCAATTCTCCGGCCACAATCGTGGGTGCCGAAACCAGTTCCAATGAACCCCATTTACTATTATTCTGAAAGTTGTCACTCACGTTTTGATATCTCCAAAGAAACTCGGGCTTGGTGGTTTGTCCCGCCTAATTTGTACTTTGTGATGTGTAGACCATTGATGACTACACACGATCAGACCGCTCATCGAGCTGTAAGCACTACAAGACTTATCCGTATTCCGTCAGACCTTGCGGACTGATGGTTGCGCTCAACAGCATAGGCAAGTCACTTCGACAGTCATGAATTCTTCTGTGAAGCGTGACGAGGGTAATCTCACACCAATCACACCGCCTAGTGTTGTTCACTCATTTGACGGGGGCTATTTCCGGAACCATCTGCTCGAAAATTGGCTCTAGCCGAAATCTGGCTTCCGCCTGAGCCGAATCGTCATTAAGAGCCTGAATAGGATGTTCCTCATCGGGGTCTGATTTGAGGTCATACAAACTACCGTCGTCAAATAATTTCCAATCCTGTTCACGAACAAACCGAGCTTTCCTACCAGCGGAACGGGCACTCTTTGGTTCGAAATGGAAATATACCCAGTCTCGAGGGGAGCCCATTCCACCCTTTAGCTGTGGCAAGAACGATCTTCCGTCCATCTCGAAATCTTGAGGAGCATCTATACCACCGATCTCCATGATAGTCGGAAGGAAGTCCGACGAGTCGATCAGGCTACTCACAACACTGTTGGCTGGGATTGTCCCAGGCCATTCACAAATTAGTGGCACGTGAGTACCTCGATCATTTGTGAGGCCTTTACCGCCGCAGACCTCGTGATGATCGTGCATTATCGAGCAGACCTCTTGCGGGGAGCCGTTGTCACCCACGTAAATGACAATTGTGTTTTCTCGGAGCCCAAGTTCTTCAAGTTTTTCGGTCACTCGCCCGATTATCTTGTCGTGGTATTCCACCATGTCCTTGTAGAAACGAGGATTACTATCGCCACTGCCTTCTTTCATTTCTTCCCAGGTTCTCGCGCCTAGCGTCTTGTTCGGTGTGGGCTCAAATTCATCGAATTCGGGACTGTCCGGTGTAGGCTCAAAAGGCCAGTGGGTGAGCGCCATCGGGAAGTAAACGAAGAACTCGTCATTCTTGTTTCGTTCAACGAAGTCAATAATTCTATCGGCAAATATATCGTCGCCATATTTGCCCGCGGTATCTGCAAGGTACTTACCATTTTCGTAGATCACCGGATCTTTGTAACGGGATCCCTTGTTCTCCGTGTGGTGCGCGTGCCAGACACAGTATTCGTCAAATCCAGCATCTTCAATTCGTTGACCCTTGTTGCGCCACTCAGGGGCTTCATCTGGTGGATTGTAAGAATAAAGTTGCCATTTACCGGAGATCAGTGTTTTGTAACCGGCATCTGAAAACAGATGTCCAAATGTGATTTCGTCCGGTGCGAGCAGTCCAAATCCTATGTAGTTCCGGAAGTTGTATTTGCCAGTCATCAACTGGACTCGAGTAGGAGTGCAAAGTGGTTGAACGTGGGCGTTTTCGAATCGAACACCATTGTCGGCCATGCGATCAAGTACAGGTGTTTTATACGAAGTGCCGCCATCAATGCCGATCGCTTCATATCCGAGGTCGTCGGACATGATTAGTATGATGTTCGGCCTTCGTTCGCTCTTTGCTGGCATCTCTAACTCCATTTCGTTATTTGATTGCCCGTGCTATCAGCTATTGAGATTGTTGGCGCAACCTGGGATCGAGCCAATCCCGCAACCAGTCGCCCAAAAAATTGAACCCCATAACCACGAGAAATATCATCATTCCTGGGACAGCGGCAACCCACCACGCGGTCTGAAGGAAATTCTGTCCTGAGGCGACCATTACACCCCAGGCAGGAACGCTTTTCGGTAGACCTGCTCCGAGGAAACTGAGGGTCGCCTCAATCAGAATCAATTGTCCCACTCTGAGACTTGCAACGATCATCACTGTCCCGAATACACCCGGTAATATGTGGCGCAGAATTATTCTTTGTGTGGATGCACCAGAAATCCGCGCCGATTCCACATATGCGATATCACTTAACCTCAGAGTTTCCGCTCTCACAACTCGGGCAAAGTTATCCCAACTAAACAAGATTAACAGAACGATCATCAGGGTCATGCTCTGACCTAACACGACAACGGTAGTCAGTGCCACGAGCAAAAATGGCATCGCTAGTGTGAAGTCGACGGCGCGCATGGCAATTTCGTCCACCCAGCCTTTCTTGTAGCCTGCCAGCATGCCAATTGCCGTACCACCAACACCACCTGCAATTAGCACGCTCCCCGCGACTACCACAGCAATGCGGGCACCATAAATCGTACGACTCAGCATGTCTCGACCCAACGGGTCTGTACCAAGAGGATGCTCTGCGCTTGCACCAACCATCCAAAACGGGGGAAGATTGCGTGTGCGTATGCTGCCTGCGTTCGGCTCGAACGGCGCAAGTTGAGGTGCAAAGGTCGCCAAGAAAATGACCATCAGAAAAACAAGTGCAGGAAGAATCGGGTAATTTCTTGCAATGTGCCAGATCAAATGAAGAATTCTTGATAGGTCGCTTTGTATATGCCTGTTGGTGTTAATCATGATCAGTGTTTTCGTGGGTGCTAACTTATCCGTACGCGCGGGTCGATCCACATGTACATCAGATCCACGAGGAAGTTAATAACTAGGAAAAATACTCCAAATAACATCACAATCGCCGACATGACAGGAAAATCGTTACTTTTGATCGCTTCGATAGAAAGCGTGCCCAGACCCGGCCAGGCGAAAATACTTTCAATAACTATTGTTCCTGTCAGAAACGATGCAAGAATTACTGCTGCGAGGGTGATTGGCGCTATCAACGCGTTTCGGAGTGCGTGTTTCCATATGACGTTCTTGGGTGTCACTCCCTTTGCTCGCGCCAGCTTTATGAACTCGCTATCTAGAATTTCCAGCATTGATCCTCGCGTGAGCCTCAATAAACCGGCAGCAGGCATCCATCCCAGAGTAATTGCGGGGAGAATGAAAGAATCAAGCCCTCCTTTTCGGCTGGTCGGAACCAAATTGAACTCGACGGCAAAAATTAGTATTGCCATGAGCGCCACCCAGAACACCGGCATTGCCTGACCAAGCAGAGCGAACATTCGAGAAGCGTAATCAACGATGCCGCCCCGCCTGACTGCAGAGATCACACCCAGGGGGACCCCGACCACCACTGAGAACAAAAACGCTGCGCCTGCCAACTGAGCCGTTGCTGGGATTCTCGTTTTAATCAGTTCGATAGGATTTTTCTTGTGGAGCAGAGATTCGCCAAAATTCCCGAGGAGTGCATCTCCAAGCCAGATCGAATATTGCACAATGACCGGCTTATCAAGCCCCATATCCACCCCCCAGGCATCCCACATTTCCTGAGTTGCATAATCATCTAGGTACAGGTTTCTGGGATCACCCGCAGCCCGAGACATTGAGAAAACAAAGATGCTTATGAGCCACAAAACAACGATGGAGTAAACCGCTCTTAGAGCAACAAATCTAACCATTTTGCGAATGCCCACTAATTTTCATTCTGGATATAGCGGGCTGAGAACTGAGGGTCTGGATATCTGATTCCATTTGAAACTACCTGACCATCTCATCGAATATCGGCTCTAACTCGGCACGTACCTGACTGCTCTCGGAATCATCGATTTCCGGAAGCAAAGCACATTCTTCTTCTGGATCGGAAAGTAGATCGTACAGTCTGTCGTCATCATAAAGTTTCCAGCGTTTACTTCTGATGAATCTAGCCGTTTCGAAATGTTTATCGGTGTGATCTACCATCGGTTCGAAGTGAAAATATATCCAGTCCCGAGCCTTCCCCACATCACCCTGCAATTGCGGCAAGAATGACTGTCCGTCGATTACGAAATTCTCAGGTGTACTGATACCAGCCGCTGCCATAATCGTTGGCAAGTAGTCGCAATTGTCAATCAAATCGTCGCAGACGCGACCTGATTTTGTCGTCGCACCATTCACGATCAATGGAACATGTGTCCCTCGGTCCAGAGTCAGTCCCTTCCCGCCACACATTTGGATGTGATTGTGCTCCATTGAACAAATACTTTGATCAGTCCCGTTGTCGCCAAGATAGATGATCAATGTGTCTTCACGAAGATTGAGTTGGTCTAACTTGTCGACCAAACGTCCAATGACCTTGTCGTGATATTCAACCATGTCGCCATAGTATTTAGGATCACTCTGCCCGCGATTTATTTCGTCCCAAGTCTTGCCACCCACCGTCCTGTTGTCCGGCGGATCGTAACTGTCGTAGTCCTGATGGTCAGGTGTGGGTTCGAACGGGCCGTGGGTTAGAGCCATTGGCCAATAGACGAAGAATTCTTCGTCCTTATTGCGCTCGACAAAATCGTTGATGTAATCGACGAAAATATCTTCGCCATATTTCCCGGTGGTATCGTCACGATATTTGCCATTCTCGTAGACAACCGGATCTTTGTATCTTGAACCTTTCTCCTCCGTGTGATGTGCATGCCACACACAGTATTCATCGAAACCAGCATCCTCAATACGCTGACCTTTATTCCTGTTCTCAGGGAATTCTTCTGGAGGATTGTACGAGCGAAGTTGCCACTTGCCAGACAATAGAGTTTTGTAACCAGCATCAGAAAATATGTGGCCGAACGTGATTTCTGTCGGATCAAGAAGCCCGAATCCGATGTAGTTCCGGAAATTGTATTTTCCAGTCATTAAAGAAATTCTGGTCGGAGTACATAGAGGCATCACGTGGGCGTTTTCGAAGCGCATACCTGTTTCGGCTAATTTATCCAAAACAGGTGTTTTGTACGAAGTCGACCCGTTGCAGCTGAGTGCTTCATATCCCAAATCATCCGACATGATTAGTACGATGTTCGGTCGACGGATTGGCGTGTCCCCCATAAGCGTATTCCTCGGATTGCGGATGTGTTACTCCGGACAAATGGCTTGGTGATCGGGTCACCATGGGTTTGTGACGATGACTCCACGCAAAGTTGTTGCAATGCGTGAAGCCACCGCCACCGAGTGGTCAAGATCCGGGAGGTCGGATCTTTTTTAGTTTTCTAGCACCACTGTCTCAAAACTGTTGGCGTTGCCAAACGTCTCGGTGTAAGGCTGCCATTCCTTCACTCGTGGTGATACAGCTACAAGTGCGTTCTGGAAGACCATTGGAATGTTTAGCATCCAATAGCTCATGTAATCCTCCAGAAAGATGTTGTTTTCTATTCTCTTAGCGGCATTTTGTTCCGCCAGGTTTGCCCAATACGTTCGTTCCAGAATCGGATTCGGCAGCTCGACACCACGGTTGGCACCACCTTTTCCGGCGGATACCAATCTACCTTTCGGCTCGTCGGCATATCCGACGTTCATGTGGTGGTGGAACAGAATGTCAATCGAGCGTCCAATCAGGGTTGGCCGCCGCCCAGCGTAGTTGGTTGCCTCAACTTCCACCTCGAAACCCAACTCATCAACCCAGAACTGAATCGCTGCTTCTGCAATGTCTGGCGGCAGCGATGAGGTATCCGAACTGACCCAGGCTGACATTTTAAATCCACTTCCATAACCAAGGTCCGTCATAATCTGACGTGCCTGATCAGGGTCATACTCAACCTTCCATTCGTCCTTCCACTCTGGGTCACCAGGCCTGAACCCAGTAAACGTGTAGGCAGGAGGAGTAAGACCAAGGCCAATTATTTCGTTGATGGCATCCCGGTCAATGGACATGGCCAGAGCCTGTCTGAACAGACGAGCGTTTTCCATGCTTTCGCAGGCTGGCTTCGCAGGGGGAACGGATCCAAAGAGATTATCTGGATCACAACCAGCTGCGAACGGATCGCCTATCCAAGGGTGTTCAGCGTCCGCCTTCAACCCTTCGCGAGGGTAGATGGTGACATTGTTGATGATGTCTTCCTGTTGCCAGAAGTTGCCCCCCGGGTATAGGTGAAGAGTAGCGCCTTCGCCCAATGCTTGTACCCGACTTCCTGGTACCGCATCAATTGCATCGTTGATGAATTGTGGCGGAATGTTGACGATGTCAATTTCGCCAGTTTTGAAAGCGGCTACCTTAACCTGAGCATCGGGAATCGCAATAAGCCGCACGAAATCTACACTCGCCGATTTCCTGTAGTGGGGCCCACTTACGGCACTGAGGTCGACGAAATCGTCCACCGCGCCGCCATCCATCTGAAACGGACCAGTTCCGATTTTGACCTGACTGGCGAGCGGGTCATTTTCTACGTTGGCTTTTTTCGAAGTCACCGTCAGGGTATCGCGCCAGGTGTTGGACAACTCTAATAGCCAAACTGGGCTGAGGCTGGCATTTTCCTTGACGTTCATTTTTACCGTGTAGGTACCGAGAGCTTCCCATTCGCCCATCCACTCGGAGACGAAACCGGCACGAGGGTTTGTATTACCGTCTCGCAACGCATCGTTGAAGCTCCACGCCACATCTTCGGCTGTCATTTCGCCGAATCCATGATGGAACTCCACGCCGGGGCGTAGCTCAAATATTATGAACCGTCCCTCAGAGTCTACTGTCCAACCATTAACCAAACTGATTGCTGGATTGAAGGCCCCCCGCTTGGGAATTTCTGCCGGATCAGCATATATAAGGGGGTCCATTACGCCCCAGTTGTCACTTGTTATGCCATCAAACGGACTTGATGTCAGGGCGAACCGCCCGGTGATCCTTGGGACTTCGACGCGCAAAGTGCCTGAACGCTGTTTTGGCGCCTCAGCATTTTGCGGTTGAACGAAGACACGCGAGCCTGGGCCGGCACCGTATGCTTCAGCGGTCGCAGTAACGACAGTTTCGACCCGTTTGTCAACAATCACCGTCTGGACTACGTCGACCGGCTTCTCAACGATGACTGTCTGGACCACATCGACTTGCTTTTCGACGATTACTGTTTCAACAACCGTCTCCGTAGAGCCACAGGCGACTAAGCCGAGAATGGCTAACATTGCTGCAGCCAGTCCAGTCACCTTCAACCTACCGTACTTTGAATACATAGCTGTCCTCCCTGAATTCGGCAAGATCACTGAAGAAACGCTTTCGTTGAAGATCTTAGAAAGAATTCGGTTAGCGAGAATCTATGTGACCAGTGCGAATCCAAGAGACCCTGTAAGTAACGTTGCGAAGGTGGCAAAGGTCACTATCGCCAAGTGCCAGAAGTCATTGTTGGGAATTTCTGCGAGATCAAGACTTGAATGTTTTGATAAAGTCGCGCTGAATGTCAAAAAAACGCGACAGGACAGGTGGTTGGATGACCTATGGCTTCGCTTCGCAATATAACCAAAAACACGTCAATTGATTTGTCGGATCAGTATCAAGATCATTTCACCACAGAATTGTTGGTTATCGGAAAACTCTTGCTTGAGGCCCAGGACCTTCCTGTGGTTTTCGACAGTATTGTGTCTCAAATTTCCCGAATGCTGGAATTTGACCGGCTGACCATCGCTCGCCTTGAGCGCGATTCAAATTCCCTTGTTACAGCACATGTCTACGGAACAGATATCGGAGGATGGTCGGTTGGATCCAGTCGAGAATTCACGGATCACGTATTCGAAACAGTGGTAGCTACACGAAGCGCCGTTCACACATCGAAACAAAAGCCTAGTCAATCGTTAAGCGAGAATGACTTACCCGATTCTGTGCCACCTGACATATTTCGATCAATGATTGCTGCACCATTTCTGGTGAGGGGCGACGTGCGAGGAATAATTGCGCTGAGGAGCAAGCAGGTTGACGCGTACTCGGAGCGAGACTTGGTCGTAATCGAACAGATAGCAAATCTTCTTGCCTCCGCAATGCAGCACTATAAATCAATAACGGATACTGAAAAGCAGCTCCTCGAAAAAACGATAATTGTTGATCTCGCACGTGAATTGAGCGGAGCCACAGAAATATCTGAGTTCTTCCCCGCAATTGCAAGTGCAGCCGGGCAATTGTTCGAATTCGACTACGTCAATATGCGTGTAATTGATCCGAGTCGAGGTGAAATTGTTGCGGAGTTCTCACTGTTAGGTGGCGTGCTTACAAATCACATAACGGCTCCAAAACCTTGGACCGGAACTACTGCGGTAATGATGGCTGAGAGAACATCGGGATTCATTTTTACTAGAGATCAAATCGACAATCCAGATGGTGGTTGGGCATCTCTGAACATTGGCTCGTACGACAACGGCTACGCTTCGATGCTAGCCATGCCGCTATTACATCGTGGTGGCGCGGTTGGAACTATAGTTTTCTGGTCCAAAACAGAAAACAAATTTACTGAACGCGATATTGCGCTAGTCGAACAGCTAGGTGCTCAGATTTCCGGTGCCGTTGCGGTAGCTGTGCAGCACAGTGAACTCCGCAGATCAATAAATGAAAGAGTCATTTTTAATCAGATTTCAAAATCGGCTACCCAGTCGGCGTCGATTCGAGAATTTTTTGAATCGATCAGTGATCAACTGTCGACACTGATTCAATACGATCGGCTTGAGGTAATTTCTGTAAATGACGAGACAAAAACGGACGGTATAGAGTTTGTCCAAGGGACACCTGTCGCAGAGTTGGTTGAAGGGACTGTGATGCCCGGCGACTTCCGTGATGTAATCTCGGTGACGTGGGCTGATCGTTTCAATGCATTTTTTGGGGCGACCTACGAGATGCCTGTGCGATTGGCCAAACAATACAAAAGAGCCAGACTTGAATCATGGTTGTGCGTACCAATTCACCTGAAGGAACAAATGTATGGCTATCTTTTCCTTCACAGCCGAGAGTCGGAGGCATTTGATCATTTCTCAATCGAGCTTCTAGACCGAATCCTCTCATACATTAGCCCGGCGGTAGAGCACATCCTTAATACGGTCAACAATGAACGCCGCATCAGACACAACATGGCTCTCGGTGAGATCGGTGCCGAGATATTCACCACCAACTCTGCAATCGAAATGTGTGAGCTCGTCACCGAACATCTTGGTACTTTGATGTCATCAGATTTGCTGGAAATAGCGCTTTCACCAACTACTTCATCTGAGATGAACACCTTTCGAAAGTTGACGGAGCGAATAGCCCATACTGATTTACCCGAACGTTTTGATCCATTCGTTGACAGCATTCCAACAACCGAGCCACGCACCTTGATTCGAATTGCCGATCTAAACGATCCAAAGACCAATCAGATCGTGTCCAGAGATTTTATTACAGCACTGGTTACGTCTGGAATAAGTTCGGCTATTGCGGTGCCGATTCGTGACTCTGGAGGATCCCCAGGGCACATCTTGGTCGGCTGTGTTCAGCCAGACATGTTCGATAGTTACGATCTCAGAAATCTAGAAGTAACCGCCAAGTACCTGAGTTCGGCTACCCAGCGATATGCAAACGTAGTCGACGGTATCGATCCAACTGCTACTTGGGCGGGTCACATTTCTTCACCGGTGAGTTTTGGGGTGATGGAGGCGGATCATCTCGGAAATATCGAACTACTCGTCGTAGATAGCCTGCCCATATGCCGAGGCGGGTACACGGGTCTATTCGAGTCAGCCCCACTTAATTTTGTTGGTGCGATTGACAACATTGCCAATGCAATAAAAATGTCGACTGATAAGGCAGTCAATGTGATTGTGTTGGAGCTCCATAACGAAGATGTGGAGGAGATTAGGCGATTAGTCGAAGACTCCCGAGTTCCTGTTCTTATCATTAGCGATCGAGCTAACAAAACGCTTATTTCTGAAGTAATCGCGGCAGGGGCCGCCGGACTCGTTCTGAAGGGAAACTCAGTTGAAAAACTCGTTGAGGCAATCAAAATCGTCGCCGATGGTGGTTCGATATATGATCCGAGTCTGTTAGCCGGTTTCCTGGCTACGTTACGGCCACACGAAATAGCTCCAGCAGAGAATGGTCAGACGGTTGTGGGCTCACTCACGGAACCGGAACGGAGGCTTCTGAGCCTTATTGCGGGCGGTAGCTCCAACAAAGAAATTTCAATCGAAGAAGGTTTTACCGTCGGGACCATCAAGAACCAGATAGCTCGATTGTTCAAGAAGATTGACGCTTCAAGCCGAGTAGATGCGGCGAAGATCGCATATCGATCAGGCCTTGTACGTTGAGGCGATCTGTACAGTGTTCTCGTGAAGCTGGCAAATCCGTTCTGTCAGAACTCAGTGTCGGGGCGGTTCACCCGGTTTTATAAGTGGAATCGTGCCACTATTTGTCAGGCTGCCGCGGGTGTCGGCAGCGCTTTGGTGTAGAACTCATCCGGGGTCATTCTGCCGAGGCTCGAATGGGGCCTTCCCGAATTGTAGAACTCGAAGTACCTTCCGATCCCAGCACTGGGTTCTGATAGGGCCGGTCGCCGTTGTTTCAATTGATCACTGTAGATACCAGAGTGCCAATAACTTCATCGACGTGGTACCGCCGGTTGGTGGAAAGTTAGTTGTGCCGTTCGCTGCGCTGGTACGTGATACGCATACACCGTCAACGTCGGCCACCAAACCACAGCTATAATCCTAGGCGTCGGTTCTCAGAATATCGAACTTAGTACTCGTCTCAAAAAGCCGAGGGGTTTATCGGGGAATCGCATGTTCTGGGTTTTATTGTGGTCACGAAGTCATACGGTTTATCTGGGTAACCGCTCTGCTGCGAATGACAATCGGCTCGAAGGACAAAAAATATGCTGTAGTTGACTACAAATTCGTCGATTGCCAGAAACACGATTAAAGTTGATACACGATCGGGATCACCAATCCCTGAGGAAGAGGAATTCGAGTAATGAACTGCCATCCATGCGCTCTGAACTCGCAGGCACAAAACGCTACTTCAACCTGTAACAACTGCGGTGTGGGTCTATGCGCTGACCATAAACATGAACCGACTCATTTCGAGTTGGAGGCATGCGGTACGGATGCCCACACCATGATCAATAGGATCAAGATATCGTAACTGAAACGAAATCTGGCTCATATATCACCTGACAGGACTGAAATGGCAAATAACAAACGATTGACAACTTCCTCTGGGGCACCAGTTGGCGATAACCAAAATTCTCTATCAATAGGACCCCGTGGCCCACTTCTTCTCGAGGATTTTCATCTGATTGAGAAGAACGCACAGTTCAATCGAGAAAGAATCCCTGAACGTGTTGTTCACGCGAAGGGTGCAGGTGCCTATGGGTATTTGAGAATCACGGCCGACGTCACCAAGTACACCAAGGCCAGCCTTTTCTCAGAAATTGGTAAGAAAACTGAGGCATTCCTGCGCTTTTCAACGGTGGGGGGCGAAAAAGGATCCATAGACGCCGCTCGCGATCCGCGCGGTTTCGCGCTCAAGCTGTACACGGAAGATGGTAATTACGACATAGTCGGGAACAACACGCCCGTCTTCTTTCTTCGAGACGGGATAAAGTTTCCTGATTTCATCAAGACGCAAAAACGCAACCCGCGTACAAACCTGAAAGACCCTACCGCAATGTGGGATTTTTGGTCGTTGTCACCAGAAAGCCTTCACCAAGTCACGATCTTATTCTCCGACCGTGGAACGCCAAAATCGTACCGCCACATGAACGGGTACAGCAGTCATACGTTTAGTTGGATCAACGCGCAAGGTGAGAGATTCTGGGTGAAATATCACTTCAAGACCAAACAGGGTATTCAGAACTTCACTCGCGAAGAAGCTGTCAAGGTTGGTGGTGAAAATCCCGATCATGCGACTCAGGACCTCCACGAGGCCATCGCTGGTGATGACTTCCCGCGATGGCGGGTTTGCGTTCAAATAATGCCTATGGCGGATGCAGAAAATTATCATTTGAATCCGTTTGATCTGACAAAAATTTGGCCCCACGGGGACTATCCACTTATTGAGTTCGCCGAATTGGTTCTTGACCGCAATCCGGAAAACTACTTTCAGGATGTTGAGCAGTCTGCGTTCGAACCATCAAACATCGTACCGGGTGTTGGGTTTTCTCCTGACAAAATGCTGCAGGCCAGACTCTTTTCGTACCCCGATGCTCACCGTTACAGGCTCGGTGCGAACTACTCAACCCTGCCGATCAATTCTCCACATGCAACAGAGCCACAGAACTACCATCGAGACGGCGCAATGAGATTCGATGGGAACGGCGGATCGAGTGTGAACTACGAACCGAATAGTTTTGGTGGCCCCGCTGAGGACCCACAGTACAAAGAGGAAGCATATAACTTCGAGATCAACGACAGAGCAGCACGCTATAACCACCGCGATGGCAACGACGAATATACGCAAGCGGGTGATTTGTTCAGACTGTTGACTCCCGATCATCAGGAGCGCTTGATCGACAACTTAGCCGATGCGATGCAGACGGTACCTCGTGATATCCAGGTGAGGCAAGTTAATCACTTCACCAAAGCAGACCGACGCTACGGTGAAGGTGTTGCACGTGCCCTGGGTATTGATCAGAGTGAAATCGACTGATGTAGTTCTCACGTAGGCTGTTGACATGTGAGAGGTCTCCGGTATTGCTGTGTGGAAAAGATTCACCCCACCAGTAAACGGAGACCACGCATGACACATTCTAACGCCAGATTGCGCCCCCGAACGACAGAAGCATTCTTGCTTTCTTGGTGGAGGCGAATGAGGATTGGATGTGCGTTAAAAACACAACGGGTGCGGTCTAACGACCGCACCCGTTGTTGGCTTCGTTGGTAGTTTTGAATAACTACCGTAGCTGGCTTACCAGCGCTCTCGACGACCACCACCATCATAGCCGCCGCGGTCACCGCCGCCGCCACCACGGTTGCCGCGAGGAGCCTGCTCTTTGGCCTCGTTTACAACAATCGGTCGACCATCGAGATCAGTGCCGTTCATTTCTGAAATGGCCTGTTGTGTCGGTCCCTCATCTGTGAAGGTTACGAATCCGAAACCGCGGGACCGTCCGGTCTCACGATCACTAATTACGGTTGCCTCTTCAATATCACCGAATCGCTCGAAAGCTGCCTTAAGACTAGACGAATCCGTCGCCCATGCCAGGCTACCAACAAATAATTTCTTACCCATAAATCAATTCTCGTTCGTGGGAATCCCATCGAATGTTCGAAATTGAACATATCCAATTGCCGTTACGTACGGTTATCGTCCCACATTCTTTTTCTGCACCTGACCAGAAAATCGACCGCGCCACATCGTCGAACTGACGAAATTGCTTGGTGTTTCGATCGAGTACCCAATCAAGGATAACCGTTTAGCCGAAGCAATGGTGATTTTTAACCGCACAGGCAAACAACGTTTATGGGAGCTACAGCTAATTGTTTCTGCAATGCTTTCGACGAACTGTGAAATTATCTGAGAGTCAGACAACAGACGGTGAGAAGCTTTCAGCGTCGATTCGAAAAAAGATATTCGCGGACAAGTGATCGACTCGAATGACCGAATTGTCAGCTTAGATGCAGGAACCGATGATGTATTTGGGTCGATCTAATTCTGATTGGAGCGCTGAGTTCTGACAGAACCGTCAACGGCGATCGATGCGTGACTTAGAGATCGCTCTGCTTACCCCCTTTCCAGATTCTCAAGCCGTTTCCAACGGCTATCAGTTCTGACACTTCGTGGACGAGGACCGCGACTGCGATGCCGATCACACCTGTCGCGGCGAGTGGAAGCAGGGCGGCCAGCAACAGTGAAGAAAAGAGCAGGTTTTGTCGACTAATTCCTGCGACGCGGTGAGACGTGTGTATGGCGAACGCCACACCACGCAGATCATCTCCCATAAGTGCCACATCTGCCGCCTCTATCGCCGCGTCCGTGCCAGCAACGC
The DNA here is from genome assembly GCA_024275195.1 of Chloroflexota bacterium. Classification (GTDB taxonomy): domain Bacteria; phylum Chloroflexota; class Dehalococcoidia; order Lucifugimonadales; family Lucifugimonadaceae; genus Lucifugimonas. The sequence continues at coordinate 26,282 of JAJRZP010000162.1, forward strand.
CCATCGCAATTCCGACGTCTGCCGCCGCAAGTGCCGGTGCGTCGTTGATACCGTCACCAATCATGGCGACCTTGTGATTCTCCTCTTTCATCTGGTTGAGGATCTGAAGTTTGCCTTCTGGGGTGAGACCGGCATGGACCTCCTCGATGCCGAGTTCCCGAGCAATCCGCTCTACGACGATTTCACTATCACCAGAAATGATCGCCAACCGGCTAACCCCCGATCGTCGAATCTCCTCAATGGCCCGGCGTGTTTCCGGTCTGACGATATCGCTGACTGCCACTACTCCCAGTAGCTGGCTCCGAGAACCCACTAAGACAGCAGTCTCCCCCCGTTTCTCGAGTGAGATAAGTGTGTCTTCGGCGGCAGAGACGTCGATACCGTTCTCCGCGAGCAATTTGCGATTGCCGACGTACACATCGACGGCACCAAGAACGGCGGTGGCACCGCGTCCGGGTAGCGCATTGAATCCGGATACATCTGAAACCGCTATCTTGTGCTCTTCAGCGTAATTGCGAATAGCAAGTGCGACAGGATGCTCGGAGTACCGCTCCACAGAAGCTGCCGTGGATATCAGGTCTTCACGTGTGGCGCTGCCCAACGGGACGACAGTTGTGACCGTAGGTTTTCCAAGTGTCAACGTCCCGGTCTTGTCCAGAGCCAGAACGTCGATACTGGCCAACCGCTCAAGAAATGCACCACCCTTAATAAGGACGCCTCGTTTGCCAGCCCTACCGATCGCGGCGGCAACTGCGACCGGTGTTGACATCACCAGCGCACATGGCGCACCGGCCACCGCCAACGTGATTGCCCTTTCGGACCAGAGACGAAAATCGCCACCAAATGCCGGTGGTACGAGCCACAACAGCAGTGCCGCTCCCAGCACGGCGGGACTGTACCAGTTGCCGAACTGGTCGATCTTTCTTTGCACCACGGTCTTCCGCTCTTGCGCCTCACTAACCAGGCCGACAATGCGCGACAGCGTATTGTCCTCGTAGCTCCTTGTGGCCGTTGCCGTGACCGCGCCGGTGTGGTTCACCGTGCCTGCAAACACCAATGAACCTACCTGTTTTTCTACAGGTATTGATTCGCCTGTGACGGATGATTCGTCGACGCTGGTCATCCCCGACTCAACCCGCCCGTCTGTCGGCATCGTCTCGCCG
>JAJRZP010000015.1 GCA_024275195.1 Chloroflexota bacterium
CCCTGTGGGCAGGTAGTTCGCGAGAAATTCCTCGCCTTTTCCGTTGCGGAGTGCCGGGTTGAGTGTCCACCACGGACCACCGTCCATCGGTGGCGTTCCTTTCACTTCTCGAATCATGTATTGCATAAATTCGAGATTTACCAGTTCGGCACCGGCGCGGAACGCGATTGCGTACCCATCCCCGGTGATGTCGCCGGGTGCGTGGCTCAGTGGGAACATCTGCGCCGCTCCGCCGGTCGCCAGAATTATCGCTGCAGCCCGGTATACAACCACCTCACCGTCATCTCGTATGGCAAGAGCGCCGACACATTCGCCCCCATCGACGATAAGGTCGACGATTGTCGTTTCTTCATGAACGATCACATCGTGGTGGGCTGCCTGCCCAGCCAGCGCCTCGACCATCGTGCCGGTGTGACCGCCGGTCGAGTTCGAAACCATGCCATGTGCGCGTGGCTGCGAGGCGAAACAGGAGTATCCAGAGTAGTGAGGTCGCCGACCCTCTGGATCGTCGATTAGTTCAAATCCCCATTCTTCGAGTTCGAGTAGGCGTTCCGGTGACTCATCGGCGAGAATTCTCGCCATGCGGGCATCAGCCATACCGAGGGCTGCCGTCATGATGTCGCCGTAGTGGGTATCAGTACTGTCATCGGAACCGCCGCAACCGTCGGCAGCCTGCCATGCCGATCCGACGCGTATCTTGTTCATGCCGGGGTAGTTGGTTGCGCCAGATCTGCCCAGCTTCTTCTTGAGCGACATCGTCACCGTCGCACCCGCGGCTCCGGCTGCCACTGCGGCCCGCGTGGCGGCTGCGCCACCGCCAATCACGAGCACACCCGTCTCGTGAGTTTTCCTAGAATTTAAATTGATCATTCCTACGTACAGCGCCTGACCACAATCACCGCCAGCCTCTGGATTTGTTCTCTGCCCGCTCATTGTGCATCAGGAATCTATCCAGTGACCTGCCACGGTCGCGGGTAGTGAGTTGGAGAGCCACGTCTCTCATCGGACGGTAAAAGCAGCTTTGGTGACTACCCGTCCTTTATGCCGGATTTTCCCGGTATCGACTAAGAGTTCGTCGTCATCCGATAGAACTGAATGCTACTGTTCGTCAGTTACCTGTCCGACATCAGACTGGTCTGATGCCTGCGAGAGAGCTTGAACCTGCTCCACGATCGCCGGAAGCCTTGGTGCGAAACTTTTTTTGAATGCCAACAACCGGTCAACCATCCAGTCGTGCATCGAGTCCAGATCAGCCTCTGGTGAATCAATCGAGCCATCTCGATACACGGCGATCCTGCACGCCCGACTAGAGGGTAGTTCTTCCCACACGAGATCATGCCCTAACTCAACTTCAATCTCGGGAATATCGCGGAGGCGGTTGAGTGCAGCGAGATTGGCTCGTCCATCACCTATATCAATATAAGCTTCGATTCGAGCTCTTGCACCCGCAGCGAACGAGGCAGCGAAGGGTATTGAAGATGTACCAGATGGGAAGTTGTACCAATTCTGTGCTTGCCCAATCCGAGCTCGGGTAAAGCTGTGCTTCTCACGAAGTGTGTCAATAAGTTTCTGAAAGTAAGATCGATACCTCTCTCCACGCTTACCCGCTGGTTTCTGACCTTTTTTAACCGCCCAACCTGCTGGCGCAACGACCATCTCGAAATTCGGTGCAGGTTTCGAATCGTCAATTTGAAGTAGTTCCGCTTGAACTGCGATGAAATCTACGCCTTCTTGGGAGTTCCTATTCAGCCACTCAAATGCCACACGGTGCTCTTCTGTGAACTCAGCAGCAAC
>JAJRZP010000163.1 GCA_024275195.1 Chloroflexota bacterium
AGGGGCATCGAAGTCACGATCGTCGAGTACGCTGGCTATCACTGCCCAGGGTATGCCGGTACTGGTGGCCACCGACGCGACGGCATGGGATTCGGTATCGACCGCGGTCGCGTTGATCGCCTCCCCAAGCCAGCGCTTTGTACCCCGTGTTGTGGCCACTTTCGTGACTGTAACGATCGTGCCGTGGTGATAGTCCAACCCCGATACTTCAACTGCAGTGCGGGCCGCCAGAAGCATTGTTCGATCTGGACCGAGGGAGTTGGTGTCATCGACGATCGACCATTCAAATGGAGTCCCCGGGAGATCCAAGACCCGCGCTGCAATGACGATGTCGCCCGATCGTGTGTGGTCTTTTGTAGCGCCACAGAATCCGAAAGAGATGATGGCATCGGGAGCGAATTCTTCGATTGCCCATTTTGTTGCGCGTGATGCGCGCTCAGATCCTGAGCCACTGAGTACGATTGCTGGATATTCCTCGGACTCAGGTCTGTGGGCAATAAAATCCTCAGGCGCGTCAACGGATGTGTAATCACCGGAACGTATTATTCCGATTGCCTCACGCTGTAATGATCCGATTGCGACTAGCATGTGGTTTCTATTGGTTCGAAATAACTGCTGGTTGGCGGGCAACACCGGTTGGGGAATATTGTTCGATGTGCCCGATAAGAATCAGCGATTCAGGATTCCCTAACAAGGAGGAATTCACCGAGTTCTGTAAATTCTGTTGCTGCACACCCTGAGAGTTCGAGTGACTCTATCATCTGCTTGCAGACGACCCAGCGACGTTCTGCCATCGCCTGGCAGTAGTCGTGCGTGCCGAGATTTTCCATCACTTCGAGCACGACATGCACGTCTTCTTCTTCGAGATCGCCTTCGGTTCTAAATATCTGTTGGAGCCTGCGGGCGGTGGCGCCAGTGGAGGTGCTGAGGGCATGAACCGCGGGGAGGGCTTTCTTTTTCCGCTTGATGTCAGCTCCAACGGGCTTTCCAGTTTCTTCACCACCCCAGACACCGAGTACATCGTCACGTATCTGGAAAATTCGCCCAAGGTCGTGTCCGATGGCTTTAAGGGCCGTTGCTTTCCGACGGTCCGGCCCCAGGCGAGGTGCGACAAGGCTGCCGAGGTAGATAGATGCTTCGATCAGTGCGCCAGTTTTACGTTCGATCATGTCGAGATACTGCTCGACGGTAACCGACTCCTCAGTTTCAAACGATATATCGAGGTACTGGCCTTCCATCATTTTAAGGTAGTGAGTGGTCAGCTCTGCTTCGGCTTCGAGAGCCACCGAGTCGTCAACTCCGGCCAATCGCAGTTTACGCGCCGCCGCATCGGCGATTTTGAGCATGGCGTTGCCCGAAACAATTGCTGTAGATTCGCCCCAAACGGCCCATACAGTCGGGCGGTGGTGGCGTACGAGATCCATATCTTCGAGATCGTCGTGAATCAGCGAGAAATTGTGGACATATTCGAGCGCGACCGCGATGGGAATGGCTCTTTCGAGATCACCGCCCACGGCGTCGGCCGCGAGCATGGCGAGAGTCGGGCGCATGCGCTTACCGCCGGTCGAATTCGAGTCTGATCCATCGATTTCCTGCCAGCCCATGTAGTAACGATGAATGTCGTAAATATCGGATTCACGACCCAACAGTTCGGCACGCAAGGCCTCGTCGATTCGCGCCTGATAGCGGGAAAAGAATATCGGAAGAGACGGTGCCTTATTCGTGGGTGAAGACGATTGGGCCGGGTTTGGAGGCGTCGGGTTCAATAGTTGTCGAGAAGCTGCTGTTGTCGAGCCATTCAGGGTATAGCTTCACCGACCCTGAGGGAAAATCATTTTCTTTCTGATTAACGAAGCCGACCGTCGGCAGTAACGCCGACGGTCGGCTGGCAGAAGACCTTCTGCGACCTGAGTCTCAGAACAGATTAGACTGCCGAGATTTCGAGCTTGCGGGCCTTCTTCGACTCAAGTTTCGGGAGCGTGATCGTCAAGACCCCGTCCTTGAAGGTCGACTCTGCGTTCTCGAAGTCGACGGTCTCAGGAAGTCGAAGTGCTCGATAGTAGGAGCCGGTTCGTCGCTCTCGAAGCAGATAGTTGTCGGTTTCGCTCTCCGAAGAGCTGGCCGTCTCTGCCTTAATGGTGATTACGCTGTCGTCGACCGAGACGTCGATCTCGTCTTTGCTGATCCCGGGAACCGATGCCGTCACCACGAGCGAATCGCCATCCTGAACAACGTCAAGCGGGATGCTCCATGCTTCCGGCTCGGTGTTGCGAGCGATTCCTGGCCGTGTCCCGAGGAACCGACTGAACAGATCGTCGAAATCTCTGATTGAACCGAAGGGTTGCCACTTCTCAATAGCCATCATATTTTCCTTTTCAGTGATGAATGCCGGCGCGATTCCTGCGATTTGGAACGACGCCGACCTTTGTGCGAGACGCACTCATAACTTGCACAGTTCAATTATAGAAATCTGATAACAGGATTGTCAACTCATATATTCCTGACTTACTAAGATATGTTATTATCTACTCAGGTCAAACCGGAATCACCGAATTGCGCTTACTCGATAGCGCATCTGAAAACTTATAAAACGACTTATGACACAGAGCTACTACGATCTACTCGGGGTGAACAGAGACGCTTCGGAAAAAGACATTAAATCGGCTTACAGGAAGATGGCGAGAAAGCTTCATCCCGATGTAAATCCGAATGATCAACGCGCTCAGGATCAGTTCAAGAAAGTAAACGAAGCGTACGAAGTCGTCGGAGACCCTGAACGTCGGAAGGATTATGACCAGTTTGGCGACAATTGGAAGCACGCAGACCAGATGCGAAATATGGGTGGCGGACGTGGCTCCAGTGGTGGATTCGGTGTAAATCTCAACGATCTATTTGGTGGTGGGCAACATACTGCCGGCGGTTTCGGCGACATGTTTGGTGGCATGGGCGGCCATGTTCAACAGCATCCCCAGACGATACGTCACAAAGGCTCGATCGATGTGACGCTCGATGAGGTGTACACCGGCACGACTCGGCGTATCTCAATCGGTTCAGCAATGACCGGGAAACGGAATCTCGAAGTCCAGATCCCTAAAGGAGTACCCGATGGTCGGAAGATTCGGCTGCGTCCGGATAGCAATACCGAGGTAACCCTCACTGTCAGAGTTCGTAAAGACAGGCGATTCAGCAGGGACGGTGCAAATCTGCGGACCGATATAACCATTCCGCTTTTGGACGCTATTCTCGGTGGAGAGGCAGAAGTACCGACCATGACTGGCCGTATCGCACTGCACATTCCCGCGGGAACGCAGAATGGCAGGTCGTTCAAGATCAAGGGCAAAGGGCTGCCAAAGATGAACTCAGATGAGCACGGCGATCTGTATGCGACCGTGAAAGTCCGACTCCCAGAGACTCTCTCTGATGAAGAGAAAAGACTCTACGCACAGTTGCGAGATTTGCGCTCGGGCATGACAGAACCAGATTCAAGCAGGTCGTCTGAGGAGAGGGGTGCGCGATGACGATGGGTCACAACGATCCGGTGTTCGCCATCGGCATTGTCGCTCAGATGTGCGGTGTTCATCAGCAAACACTACGCAACTACGAACGGTGGGAGTTGGTCATTCCGCAACGATCGAGTGGTGGTACAAGGCTGTACTCCAACCGCGACGTCGAGTTGATTCAGCAGATAATACGGTGGAAAGAAGAGTTCGGGGTGAACCTTGCTGGCATCGAGGTAATGTCGAAACTTTTGAACCGGATCAAGCGATTGGAATCACATGTCCAGGACTTGACGGTCGAGATCGTGAAGCTACGCGAAGGCCAGGCAAAACTTCCCGGCTAACAACTTATTTGTTCTTGTGTCTCCTCCCGATCCAGCTCAGGGCGGAGATCGAAGCGACGGACGGATACGGGCGAAGGGCGAATTAACAGAGGAAATATTGAAGATGGTATTGCGACAGGATGATTTCACAGAGCAGGCTCAAGCGGCGTTAAGTGCATCGCAGCAGCTTGTGGTACAGATGCGCCACAGCCAGTGGGATGCGGAGCATCTTCTGGTCGGGCTTTTGCAGGTAGACAACTCTCTTTCTGCAACAATTCTCGAAGTGCTCGGAGTCGATGTCGGTGATCTGGTTCAGGAACTAACGGCGAAACTTGAAGAGTCACCGAAAATCGGTGGAGGTGCGGGTCAAAGCCAGATTTATCCGACACCGCGTGTGCAGAAGGCGATTGAGGTAGCCAAAGAAGAGGCAAATCGTCTGAAGGACGAGATGATCGGAGCAGATCATTTGCTGGTGGCCCTGGTCAAAGAGTCTGGCGGTGACATTGCCGAGATATTCAAACAACGGAGCATCACCGAGGAACGGGTCTACCAGGCACTGCTCGAGGTGCGTGGATCGGCACGTGTTACCGACCCACGCGCGGAGAGCAAATATCAGGCACTGGCGAAATACAGTGTTGATCTGACCGATCTTGCCCGTGAGGGGAAGCTTGATCCTGTGGTTGGGCGCGATCTTGAGATTCGTCGGGTTATGCAAACGCTTACCCGCCGTACGAAGAACAACCCTGTGTTGATTGGCGACGCGGGTGTTGGTAAGACGGCAATCGCTGAAGGTCTGGCACAACGGATCGTCGCCGGCGATGTTCCGACGAGCCTCCAGGGTCGACGGGTGATCGCGCTCGAAATGGGTTCGCTCGTCGCCGGTGCAAAGTTCAGGGGCGAGTTCGAAGAACGTCTGAAGGCCGTGATGGATGAGATCCGCAAGGCATCAGGCGAGATAGTGCTATTCATCGACGAGATTCACACGGTGGTTGGTGCCGGGGCGGGAGACGGTGCCCTCGATGCGTCCAACATGATGAAACCTGCACTCGCACGCGGTGAGTTGCAAACGATTGGTGCGACGACCCCAAACGAGTACCGTCGGTATATCGAGGCTGATCCTGCACTCGAAAGGCGTTTTTCGCCGATTTGGGTCGAAGAACCCGATGCGAGTACCGCGATGGAAATGCTTGAGACACTACGGCCGAGATACGAACAGCACCACGGCTTTACCATCGAGCAGTCGGCGCTCGAGGCCGCTGTGAAGTTGTCGGCGCGCTACATATCAGATCGATTGCTTCCAGATAAGGCGGTCGATCTAATCGATGAGGCCGCTGCCAAGCATCGTATCGAGAACGAATTGCTGCCAACGAACTTGAACGAGATGCAGATCGAGTTACAGAAGTTGGACGAAGAAGAGGAATCGGCTTCGGCGCGTGGAGATTACGAGAAGGCAGCAAACGCAAAGGCAGATAAGTTGCGTGCGCTCGAAGTCTACGAAGCCGCCAAACGCGAGTGGGACGATTCTCACGAGGTCACTGACGTGGTGACTGCCGAAGACATCGCAACTTTGATCGCCGAACGGACCGGGATTCCGGTTACACGGCTGGTTGAAGGCGAGGGCGATCGACTGTTGAAGCTAGAAGAGCGGTTGCACACCCGCGTGATTGGACAGGATCAGGCGGTTGAAGTGCTTGCCGATGCCGTTCGCCGTGCCAGAGCGGGTCTGAAGGATCCGAAACGTCCGATCGGTAGTTTCATCTTTCTTGGTCCAACAGGGGTTGGGAAGACAGAGCTTGCCCGAGCCCTCGCCGAGTTCATGTTCGATGACGAAGACAATATGATCCGGGTCGATATGTCGGAATATCAGGAACGCCACACGGTATCGAAACTAATCGGTGCACCTCCGGGTTACGTGGGCTACGACGAGGCCGGTCATCTGACTGAAGCAGTGCGCCACCGTCCATTCTCGGTTGTTCTCTTCGATGAGATCGAGAAGGCGCACCCTGACGTGTTCAATACTTTGCTACAGGTGCTTGATGATGGCCGTCTGACAGACAGTCATGGTCGCACTGTCGACTTCCGAAATACGATCATCATCATGACGAGTAATCTGGGCTCGGAGAGTATTGCTCAACAGGCGTTCGGATTCAACAAACAGTCTCGCGAAGAGAGCGAAAGTGCGCGGGTACGGTCGAATGTCGAAGACGCACTCAAGCAGCAGTTCCGCCCCGAATTCCTGAACCGACTCGACGAGTTCATTGTGTTCGATTCACTCACCCAGGCTGATATCGAATTGATCGTCGATAAGTTCCTCGACGAAGTATCCGAACGCGTCGCAGATCTGAACGTTTCGATCACGTTGACTGCCTCTGCCAGATCATGGCTCGCCAAGACCGGGTTCGACCAGATGTATGGAGCGCGTCCTCTCAAACGGGCCATTCAGCGATATGTTGAGAGTCCGCTCTCAAAGCGTTTGCTCGCAGGGGAGTTTCCAGAAGGATCGTCGATTGTCGTTGATGAACACGACGGTGAAGTTACATTCACACTTGATGAAGCGGTCGATGATTCACGAATTGAAGAATCAGGGCCAACCGCAAATCAGGCGGAAGATGCCGAGAAGGAGAAGGCGGTCAGATAGCGTACCTCGATTTCCCTTGAGCGACGAAAAGATGAGGACGACTTCCCCCTGTCAGAACTCAACCTCCATTCGGTTGCGCAGGCGTACAGGTATAACGTGATTCTCGTGAATACCTTCGGCTACGCTCGGGAGTTTGAACGTCGACCGGTGCGGGAAGCGGATACTGGCAGGCAACGGACCCCCACGTTCCCTCAATCTCTACGTAGATGCGGGGTTCGTTAACGAACTGTGACGTAACATGCGGTAGTGTCAGACCACCCAACGACAGAATCATCAACTTCTGATCCCAGTAACACAGACATGCCGACCAGAAAATTTGCTGGTTTCGTAGCACGACATAACCGCGCTTACCAGACGATTTTGTGGACGGTTGTCATCGGATCGATTCTTGGTGGTACGTTCGCCTGGGTGGGCGGCTGGCTCGATGTGCAGGATGCCGGTTACTGGGGTGCATTCTTAGTAAACTTGGTGGGATCTGCTGCCGTCGTAGTCCCGGTTCCCGGATTGGCGGCGGTGTGTGCAGGAGCCACTTCAGAACTTGGGTTGAACTTCGTGCTACTTGCCGTGGCGGGCGCGGCAGGTTCCACCATTGGGGAAATTACCGGCTACCTGGCAGGTTACGGGAGCCAGGGAGTCGTTCAGAGGTCTCGTTACTATCCGAGAATTCACGACTGGGTCGTAAGGCGTGGCGGATTTGCGCTGTTTATTCTCGCGGTGATACCGAATCCACTTTTCGATATTGGTGGTATCGCGGCGGGCTCGCTCGGCTACCCTATATCGAGATTCTTACTCTGGGTTGGTATAGGCAAGCTGGTCAAGTTCCTCGTGGTTGCATATGCCTGCCGCCAATCGATCTCGTGGCTCGTCGATCTTGTGTAGAACTTCGGGCATTTGCAGCTCCAGGTAACCATGAATGTCTGATCGTTCTAAATCCGATGCATCGGATGTTTCCAACTTGTCATCAGGCGATGGGACGCGGACGCCTTCGAATGAAACTGTCGAATTTACGGGATTCCAACTCTGGCTATCTAAAAATCGAGAATTCGCGTTTCGACTTGCGATGATCTTCTTCGTTGTCGGATTCGTCGTGTTCGGCTCGGTGCTGTGGTTGACCGATTCGCTGCAGATCGAGAATCTGGGATACGGAGGGCTGTGGATCGTTAGCTTTATCGCGGCAGGGTCGATAATCCTTCCTATTCCGGGACCGGCGGCAGTCTGTGTTGCCGCCGCTCCTGCCCTCGGACTGAACCCTCTTGCCATCGGTGTCATTTCTGCCACAGCAGAAGCACTTGGTGAGATGACCGGGTATATCGCCGGGTTATCGGGCCGATCCCTGCTACAGCGGAACAAGTACTATCCGAAAGTACACGCGCTGGTGCAGCGGCGTGGCGGATTGATCTTGTTTTTCGGAGCGATCGTTCCGAACCCGCTTTTCGACGTGATAGGTATAGCGGCCGGGAGTATCGGGTATCCGATTAAGCGGTTCCTTGTTGTAGTGTTCGTCGCTAAGGCGATCAAATCGACCTCGATTGCCTATGCCTGCTTCTGGGGTATTGAATGGATTCAGGGATTTGTACGATGACCGAAAATAAAGGCCGCTTGGGCGTGGTCGTAGTTGCAGCAGGGCGAAGCTCACGTATGGGCGGTGTCGACAAGCAAATAGCGACGCTTGGTGGCGAGACGGTGATCTCTCACTCGCTAAAAGTGTTTGAGATGCTCGATGAAGTTACCTCGATAGTTCTGGTGATGTCCGTCGAGAATCTTGACGCTGGTAAAGCAGCGGTTGTAGCAGGCGAGTATTCAAAAGTTATTGGTGTAGTTGCAGGTGGTGAACGACGGCAGGATTCGGTAAAAATTGGACTGGATATCCTGAGTGAGCAATCGGGTGGCCCACCTGAATTTGTTGCAGTTCACGACGGAGCAAGACCGTTCATTGATCCTGAAATTATTGAGCGAGGAATGGCGACCGCACAGAAGATCGGGGCTGCCGTGGCGGCGGTACCGATCAAAGACACGATAAAAATCGCGCCGCATCGGATCGTCACCGAAACACCTGATCGATCAGGTATGTGGGCTGTTCAAACTCCACAGATATTTCGTTTCGATGTGCTGAGAACAGCACATGAAATGACGAGCGAGGATGTGACCGACGACGCTTCTCTGGTGGAGAAGGTCGGCGGGATGGTCGCAGTCTTTGACGGTTCCAACGACAACATCAAGATCACGACCCCGGAAGACCTTGAACTGGCAGCCACCATCTATAGTCGACGGCAGGTCGATGAAGCCCTTCTGGAATCTGGTGCTGTACCTGTTGCCGGGTCGCGCTTCGGAATTGGTTTCGATGGTCATCGGTTGACTGAGGGTGGCCCGCTTCGACTGGGTGGGGTGGATATCGAGTTCGATCAACACCTCGACGGTCATTCGGACGGCGATGTGTTGTTTCACTCGATAGCCAGTGCAATTCTGGGTGCGGCCGGATTGGGCGATCTGGGTGGAAGATTCCCGTCTACCGACAAGAGGTACTCCGGTTTTGATTCATCGAGATTTGTTGCGGAGTCGGCCCGGTTGGCGCTGGATGCTGGATGGCTCGTGTCACACGTCGATGCTACGATCATTGCCCAGTATCCACGCCTGTCGACCGTCGTACCCAGAATGGCAGTACAGATTGGTTCGATAGACGGTCTCGGTGATACCAGTATCAATATAAAAGTAACGTCGACTGACCATGTCGGCGCAATCGGCGCGGGAGAGGGCATTGCGGCTCAGGCAGTCGCAACGTTGGTCCCGGCAAGAAAATAACTACTAGAAACGAATGATTCAGCTCTACAACTCACTCACCCGCACAAAAGAAGATTTCGTCCCGATTGGCGATGAAGTAAAGATGTACGTATGCGGCGTGACCGTATACGACGATTCTCATCTTGGCCATGCCCTGAGCAGCATCATTTTCGATGTTCTTGCCCGGTATTTGGAGTATCGGGATTACCGGGTGAAGAAGGTTCAGAACTTCACGGATGTGGATGACAAGATCATCAATCGCGCCAAGTCCGACGGGGTTCCCTGGGAAGAGATTACCGAAAGGTACATCAACTCGTTTTACGAGTCGATCGACGGATTGAATGTACGCCGTGCAACCGTGGAGCCGCGCGTGACAGAGGACATGCCGGAGATCATCGGGCTGATTGAGCGATTGATCGATTGTGGTTCAGCATACGAACTGAACGGGTCGGTCTACTACCGGGTGCGGAGTAATCCAGACTACGGAAAGCTGAGCGGTCAAAACATTGATCAAATGCTTGAAGCTACGCGCGGCGAACTTGAGAGCGGTAAGGAGAATCCTGCCGACTTTGCACTCTGGAAAGCAGTGAAACCGGATGAGCCGATGTGGGAGAGTCCGTGGGGGCCGGGCCGACCGGGTTGGCACATCGAATGCTCGGCAATGGCGTTCAAGCATCTGGGTGAACAGATCGACATTCATGGCGGTGGACTGGATCTGATCTTTCCACACCATGAGAACGAGATAGCCCAGAGCGAGTCTGCCTCGGGACGAGTGCCGTTCGCACGTGTGTGGATGCACAACGGCATGTTGCGGATCTCGAACGGGCAGGAGATGAGTAAGTCACTTGGTAACGCATTCAATGTCAAGACTGCGTTGAAGGAGTTCAGCCCCGACGCCATCAGGCTATGGATATTGCAGAGTCACTACCGATCGAACCCGCTACTCGACAAGAAACTGATGGGAGATGCCGAGCGATCGATGCGTCGCATAAGGTCGGCTGCCGAGATCACCGCTGAAGATGTCATCGAGTCCGAAAAATCGTTGAATGCGGATTCGTACAAGCGGCGATTTATTGAGGCGATGGACGACGATCTTAATACGCCTCAGGCGCTTGCTGCGATATTTGACCTGTGTCGAAAGATGAACAGAAGCCGCACAGATGGCATCGATGTTTCAGATGCAGCCGAGTTGGTCCGAGAGTTGACCGGTGTGTTGGGCTTTACGCTTGAGGCACCGCCAAAGAAGGCAGAAGGCTTGACCGATACCGCGGTCGAAGCGCTGGTGCAACAGCGAAAAGCTGCCCGCGCCGAGAAGCGATGGGCCGATGCCGACGCAGTGCGTGATCAACTGGATGCCGCTGGCATTTCGATTTCAGACACAGGCGGCGAAACGGCGTGGTCGCGTAGTTAATTGGTGGTGATTGCTGAATCGCAATTTGCGAATGCAATGACATTAGGCTGTGCCTAAATCCACCGGATTAAGATTGATCGTTCCGGCAGTTCCGTCGATGGTGACTGTCTGGCCATTGGCGATCGTTGTTGTCGCCACTCTGGTCTGAATTACGCACGGGATTCCGTACTCGCGGGCGATCAGAGCCGCATGCTGGAAATTGTCGCCGTTGTCGAGCACAAGCCCGCCGATTAGTGGGAAAATTGGAACCCAGTCTGGCCCGGTGTTGTCGGTTACCAGCACTTCACCAGTTCTGATATCGGGTGGGCTTGCTGTTCTCGTGATAACGACACGCGCCACACCGGTAAACGAACCGGCCGATGATGGCTCACCGTGGAGAATGCTTCCATCTTCGCTTAACCCCCGAACTGGCTTCGCTTCGTCGTCATTCACCTCCTCAGGTTCAGGCGGTTTCGTTCCGATGAAATCAGGCCGAGTGAGTTTTGAGTTTTCTGCGAATTCTTCTTTCGCACGAATTATCAGCGATCGGAGCGGTGCGTAGTCGCCACTACGTACTGCCTGTTCCAACTCTGCGAGACGCAGGTAGAAGATGTCGTCTGGCGTGTCGATAAATCGTTCGCGTTCGAGGGCGGTTCCGGCGCGATTGATCGATTCCCGATATTCACCGAATGTGCATTGCTCGATAAGGTAGTTGTGGTTTTCCATCATCTTGATGTGACTGGTCCCACGAAACAACTCGAACTCGAATTTTTCGCGAAGTTTTTGGTTACGGCCAATCTTCTTCCGAACTGCCCGAATAGCGGCCCTGCGCCGAACAACCAGATCAGCATGTGAACGTTCTCCTCTTTCAAGGTTCTGCCGAGCATAAGAGCCGATGGAATCAAGAGGGATTTCGGGCTTCATGTTCCAGGAAGGATCGGTTGGTTTCCATGCAGTGCCGTAACCGATGCCGTTCCGCCTGCCCCAGATTTTCATGAACGCGCGGAAACGTGAGCGAAATCTCGCGACAACGTGCCGGTTGCCGTTCCCGTGTGCGAACAAAGCTTTGTAGTTCCTGCTGGCAAACACCTCGGTGAGCCAATCATCAGATTTAACAAGCTTTGAAAGTGAGATCATGCGTCTGGTCAGCCGGGCAGTCATATGGTCGATACCTAGCGTCAGATCAGATGCCTTGATCGTCGGCCTCCCAGTGATTTCAGAGAACACTTTTGCCAGATCGCCTTTTTCTTTGAACCCTGCCCAACTTCGCCAGTGAAGATCGTTCTGATGGTCTGCTGCCAGTTGCATGGTGCGTCGGAGATTGGCGATGTGATCTGGAATGGGCGCATTGCTGGCTGGTCGGGCGACCTCGATCGCTCCAAGATTCTCAAGAAGCACCGGTTCGACTTCTTCGTGATAAAAAGTAGTTCGTTTTGCCAGATAACGTCGACCCAGCATGTGGTGTTTGAACAGACGAGATTTCAGTTGTTCCTGATCACGGAACGACTCTGCCGAGTAGAGGTAGCCGTTGACTATTTTTCGAAGGTCGCGACGACCCATGTACTGGCCAGTGATATCGACTGAGCGTTTTTCGGCGATGCTGGCCATCAGGCTGTAGTCGATCACCAGTGGAAGTACAGGCTCCTGACTTCCTGCCGTCCAGTAAAGTTTTTCTTGATCTGGGCACTCCCATTCGACCGGGAACTCGGTTTCTGTGGTGGTGCCCGTTGTTACCGGTCGGGACTGGAGGATATGAACTTCGTCACCCAGTAGTGCGAACTCGATGTCACGATCGTCACCGACATTTCTTTTTATCGTCGTAGCGGCATCGGCGACTGTTCGAAGCTGATCGTCGGAAAGTACAGGGCTACTTCGCCTGTTGGCTGGGACTGGAACACGCTCGGTCGATCCACCGATGCCCTGAACGAGCATCCGCTCCTTGTCGATGATGTTTCGACCGGTGATCGCGTGGGTCTCAGAATCGAGTGTGAACGAGTCGGCGTGAGCCATCCCAGAGACCACGCCTTCGCCTAGCCCCAGCGCTGCATTGATGAGAATCTGGTCGGCACCATCGCGAGGGTCACGGGTGAAGACAACCCCGCCAACATCGGCATTGATGAGTTCCATGACGAGAACTGCCATCGCACCGGTAACGCCTGAGAGTCCCCTGTGTTCGCGGTACGAAATGGCTCGCCCACTATAGTACGAGGCCCAAACATCCCTGACTCGTTGGCGCACGGTTTCGGCGTCGGTCGCATCAAGGAATGTGTCGTACATGCCGGCGAACGACGCACCCTCGAGATCTTCTGCTGTCGCTGACGATCGCACGGCCAAACCACCAGGAGTGTTGTTGACTCGACCTTCGATTTCTTCTGCAAGCCCGTCAGGGAGCGGTAGAGCGTCGAGAAGGGCAGCAATCGAATCGGCAGTATCGTAGGCCGATGCGGCGTTACTGGAATCGACAGTCGAAAGTAGTTCGGATATCTCGTTCACCACAGGCGCGATGAACTCAGTGAATGCCTGCGCCCTTATGACGAATCCCAGTGGAACCGTTAGGCCCCTGCCGACAAGGTCAGCGACCGAGGCGGATTTGCTGCCGACCACCGCAGGGTCGAGAGCATGCTCGGAGCTAAGCTCGATGATGTACGGCCGCGGTAGAGAGATTGACATGGCGGTGGATAGTACACCCCGGTATTGAGGCGAACCAGATCATGGCTAAAAAAACAGGCACTCAGTAAGGTGCCTGTGCAGTCGTTGCAAACTCGCTGGAAAGCTAACTGAAGCGAACGTTGGCAATCGCGACGCCAACGAAGATGAATGCGAGCACGATGGTGGCTCTAAATAGCAGTTGCTCGACACCGCGGCGCGAGCGGAACGTGCTTGATGCTTCACCAAACAGAGATGACCCAGAGCCGCGAGCTTGGAGCAGCAACACGCCGATCAGCGTGATTGCGACGAACATTAGTATTAGGCTAAATACGGTTTCCATGAATTTTCTTTGGGCTAATCTTCTGCGTCGGCCCGACTTAGAGTAACTAACGCTCTCTTATGTTAGGGCTACCAGCACTGTCTCGCCACATTTTCATCTACATCAATGGGTCAATCGTCTATCGATGTGCTGGAAGAACCAGTGAAACAGCTAGCGGGATGCTAGCTTTTCCTTGATCATTTCGGTCGCCTGCACAGGATCTGCCTGACCTCGTGTCGCTTTCATGACCTGACCCATGAGTGACTTGAGAGCAACCTCTTTGCCACCGAGGTAGTCGTTTACTGCCTTTTCATTGTTGGCTATAACATCGTCGACAATCGGACCGAGCGAATCGGCACCTGACACGACTCCGAGTCCCATATCTTCGATTATAGATTCCGGTGCCATTCCCTTTTTGTACATGATCTCGAAGACTTGCTTCGCTGAGTTGTTGTTTAACTCACGTTTGCGGAACTTCTCAACGAGGGTCGCAAGTGCCTGTGGCGTAACTCTGGTGTCGGACATGCTCGTGAGTTCATCGTCGTTCATCATTCGCGCCATCTCACCGTTGAGCCAGTTTGATGTGGCCTTGGCGAAGGCATGCTTCGCTTCAGCAGATTCGGCCTTCACCCCCTCACAGACAGCTTCGAAGTAGTCGGCAGTCGAGCGTGACCCGGTCAGCAGGTCAGCGTCGTACTCGTTCAGGCCCCATTCGTTAATGAAGCGAGCTTTTCTTGCGATCGGCAACTCGGGCATTTTTTCCCGAGTACTTTGAATCCAATCTTCGCTGATGAGCAGCGGTGGAATGTCGGGCTCTGGAAAGTACCGGTAGTCGTTGGCTTCTTCTTTGCTACGCTGCGATACCGTAATGCCTTTTCCATCATCCCAGCCGCGGGTTTCTTGAATAATCCGCTCCCCCGATTCGTTCGCGGCGATCTGGCGTTCGATTTCATATTCGACCGCACGAACTACTGCCCGAACGCGGTTCATGTTTTTAACTTCGACCTTGGTCGTAAGTTCAGTTTCGCCTTTGGGGCGCACACTGATGTTCGCATCGCAGCGAAACGAACCCTCCTCCATGTTTGCAGTACCGACACCGAGATAGCGAATGATGTGCTGCAGACTGTTTATGTACGATTCGACCTGCTCGGATGTGTGCATATCCGGCTCTGTGACAACCTCCATCAGTGGAGTTCCTGCACGGTTGATATCGATCAGCGAGTGGATTGTTCCGCCCTGCGGACCCTCGACGTGAATTAGCCGGGCGACATCCTCTTCCATATGGACCCGGTTGATTCGAACTCGCACGGGATTTTCGAGCGGGAGGTCGATGTAGCCCTCATAGCAGATCGGCTCGTCCATCTGGGTGATCTGATAGCCCTTCATAAGGTCGGGGTACGTGTAGTTCTTGCGATCGAACTTGGTGACTCTGGCGATGTTGCAGTTGATCGCCATCCCGATCATCATGGCGTATTCGACAGCGGTCTCATTTACGACCGGAAGCGTGCCCGGCAGTGCCATGCTCACCTCGTCAACAAGTGTGTTGGGTTCAGCAGCCTGATACTCGGCACTGGATGTTCCAAACATTTTGCTGCGAGTCTTTAGCTGCACATGAGTTTCGAGACCGATTACTGCTTCGTACTCCACAAGATACCTTTCGCTGGAAGTTCCAGATGTTGAGTTGAACTACTTGAATCTCTTTAACCTTGCCTGATTCAAACAGACGAGGGTGGAGAATCCAATATAGTATCCACTTTCCTCAACCAACTACATTTGTACGGCGGTAACAATTACCGAGTAAAGGGCTGAACCATGACATACATTGACCCAATCGAGAGTTCTCCGGATCACTATACGGTCTTACTTGAAAATGAGCATGTCCGCATGCTTGAGATGATAGTTCCGCCAGGGGAGGGAGATATCAGGCACTCGCACCCGGACGAGACGGTGTATTTCATTACGGGTGGCAAGGCACGGATCACCATGGAAGACGGTGAACAGGTCGAGATGGAACTACCCGACGGGGCAAACATGTGGCACGAGGCATGGACCCATCAGGTGACGAATATCGGGGATACAGAAATCCGTGCGATCATCGTCGAAAGCAAACGCTAGGGAAGCATGCTCTTCTTGTCTTTTAAGAAGTAATTCTGCGGTCTGAATGATCGAAGGCCCGTACTGGAATATGAGTTCAAGTACGGGCCTTTTTTGTGCCAGATACAGGTCGTCATGAGCAAACGCGCATTTTCGCAGGTAAAGATCTATTGCTTCGCACCTGCATCAGTATCCCTTCGCAGTTACGAAATTCGTTGACGCTGCCCGTGGAGGGTTTTAAACTAATTGCGTACCGAAAGGGTCAGGAATAGAAAATTTGGGTATTTGAACTTGTATTCCCAGAATAGCGCGCCGGATTTGGTGCGTTTGAGCTGACTCAGGATGCTGGATGGAGAACCTTATTGACTAACCAGAACACGATCTCGCGCGAATCCGACCTCTCGGGCGGAGAGTACAAGTGGGGGTTTGTTACTGATGTCGAGACCGATCTCGCTCCAAAAGGGCTGAGTGAAGACATTGTTCGACTGATATCTTCCAAGAAGGGCGAGCCTGAATGGCTACTGGAATGGCGCCTGAAAGCGTACCGGTACTGGGTTGGACTGAACGAGGCTGATGCCGAGCCTGATTGGGCAATGATCGAGTATCCGAAGATCGACTATCAGGATATCTACTACTATGCCGCCCCCAAAGGTACGAACGAAGCTCCCAAGAGCCTGGATGATGTCGATCCAAAGATGCTTGAGACGTTCGAAAAACTCGGCATCCCACTGCAGGAAAGAGCCGCTCTCGCCGGTGTTGCAGTCGATGCCGTGTTCGATTCGATTTCGGTCGCAACGACAATGGAGAAGCAACTGGGTGAACTTGGAATCATCTTCTGTTCGTTCAGTGAAGCCGTGAAGAATCACCCTGATCTGATCAAGAAGTATCTCGGCTCCGTCGTCCCTTACACAGACAATTTTTTTGCTGCACTGAACGCGGCTGTGTTCAGCGACGGGTCATTTGTCTACATCCCGCCCGGAGTGAGGTGCCCGATCGAGTTAATGACCTACTTCCGAATTAACACCGAGGGGTCAGGTCAGTTTGAGCGAACGCTTATTGTTGCCGATAAAGGTGCCTATGTTTCATATCTTGAAGGATGCACGGCTCCGTTTAGAAAAACCAGCCAGCTCCACGCAGCTACCGTAGAACTCATTGCGTTGGATGATGCCGAGATCAAGTATTCGACGATCCAGAACTGGTTCCCGGGTACACCGGACGGAGAAGGCGGTGTGTACAACTTTGTGACGAAGCGGGGTCGCGCCGATAGAAATTCCAAGATTTCGTGGACGCAGGTTGAGACTGGATCGGCAATCACGTGGAAATACCCGAGCGTAATTCTGCGTGGCGACAACTCGGTAGGAGAGTTCTTCTCGGTGGCACTGGTCAACAATCATCAACAGGCCGATACCGGCACGAAGATGATCCACATCGGCAAGAACACTAAATCGACGATCGTTTCGAAAGGGATTTCGGCTGGCAAGGGCAACAACACGTACCGAGGCCAGGTTCAGATCATGCCGGGCGCGGAAAACGCCGTGAACCACACTCAATGCGACTCGCTCTTAGTTGGTGACGAGTGTGGTGCGCACACAGTGCCGTACATCGAAGTACGGAATCCAACAGCTCGACTTGAACACGAGGCTTCGACTTCTAAGGTGAGTGATGACCAACTGTTCTATCTGATGGCCCGCGGGCTGTCAGAAGAGGAGGCCCACCACATGATTATTACCGGTTGGAGCCGGGACGTAATCAAAGAACTACCGTTCGAGTTCGCTCTTGAAGCGAGTCAACTCCTGAAGGTCTCACTTGAAGGCGCAGTCGGCTGACCTTCTACGCAACTTATCGATCACTACCAGTATCCAATCCAAACCTGAAATAAATACAGAAAATGCTTGAGATTAAAAACCTGCATACGTCCGTTCTGGACATCGACGATTCAGAGATCCTCAAAGGGATCGATCTAAGCGTGGGCAAAGGCGAGATCCACGCAATCATGGGGCCGAACGGTTCCGGGAAAAGCACACTGGCGAACGTGCTGATGGGCCGTTTCGACTACGTTGTCACCGAGGGCGAGATAACGCTTGATGGCGAGTCAATTCTCGATCTACGGCCCGACCAACGTGCTCACCTCGGAATGTTTCTGGCGTTCCAGTATCCGGCAGAAATTCCCGGTGTTCGGCCGTGGCAATTCTTAAAGGCTGCGCTCGATTCAAAGGCTGAAGCGCGTGGCGAAGAGAAGATGACGGTACGAAACTTTTCAAAGCTTTTCGATGAGAAAGTTGGGGCTGTCGGAATTAACCCGACGCTCGTGAAGCGATCTCTAAACGAGGGCTTCTCGGGCGGAGAGAAGAAGCGAAACGAAATGCTTCAGCTAGAGGTACTTCAACCAACCCTCGCCATTCTTGACGAAACCGATTCTGGCCTTGATGTCGATGCGCTGAGGATCGTTGCCGAAGGTGTGAACTCCATGCGTTCGCCAGGCCGGTCGTTCATCGTGGTGACTCACTACCAGCGTCTGCTGAACTACATCACACCTGATGTGGTTCATATCCTGGTCAACGGAAAGATCGTCAACACCGGTGGCCCAGAACTCGCTCTGGAAGTGGAAAAGGACGGGTACAAAAAATACCTCGTCACATCCGAGGCAACCGCCTGATTATGACGCTTGCACCACCATCAATTGCGGCGGTAGAAAAATACTCGCCTGCATACGAATCGCTTGTTACCGCCAGTGCGGCTGCACCTGAATGGCTGAAGGCCGTTCGGCAGCAGGCATGGGCAACATATTCTGAGCTTGGTATTCCAGTGAAACGGCGTGGGAACGAGCTGTGGAAGTACACGAATCTCCAACCGCTTGCCGCCGAGGATTTTAGGCACGGACTCACCGGTGAGGTCTCAGTCGATCAGCTAAAGGCTGTTGGGCCATGGGACGATGCGTGGAACACGCTCGTGGTAGTGGACGGTAAGTTCAACACCGAGTTGTCGAATCTTCACGGTACGAACGGTCTGGTTGCCGGTTCGCTCGCAGATGCGATCAGCACAGGAACGGGCGATATCGAGTCGCAGATCGCCACTCTGGCAGGTCGTGAGGAATACGCATTCACCGCATTGAATACCGCGTTTCTCGACGATGGCGCGTACGTTGCCATCGAGAGAGATACTGTGCTTGAAGAGCCTGTGCAGGTCGTATTCGTAACTTCCAGTTTGTCGGAGAGCCGTGTGAACTACCCACGACTTCTGGTCGATGCGGGCGAAAACAGTTCTGTCGTCCTCATCGAAACCCACTTGAATCTGGCAGAAGAATCGCAATTTTCAACCCCGGTCGTTGAGATGTTCGCTCACGCAGGATCAAGCATCCGTCACTACCGCGTGCAGATGGAGAACGAAAAGTCGTTCCATCTTGGCACTACCCGAATCCGACAACTGGACGATTCGAACTTTACTTCGACGAGTTTCGCCGTGGGTGCTTCGATAGCTCGCAACGATATCCACACGTTGCTCGACGCCCCAGGTGCCAGTTGTACGTTGCATGGCCTCTATATGACCAATGGTGAGCAGCAACAGGATCAAGAGATAAGCACGACACACGCCAAACCCCACTGCACGTCAGACCAGTTCTACAAGGGCATCCTGTCAGGAAAGTCGCATGCCGTGTTTAGTGGCAAGGTAGTCGTCATGCGCGATGCTCAAAAATCTGACGCAACTCAGAAAGATCTCAACCTGCTGCTTTCCCGTGGTGTCGAGATCGACGCAAAGCCTTCGCTTGAGATCTACGCGGATGATGTCACAGCCGCACATGGCGCCACGGCAGGTCATGTTGATCGTGAAACGTTGTACTACCTTGAGTCCCGCGGGGTTGATCAGGAAGCTGCGAAGGCGATTCTCGTTCGTGGGTTTGCCGAGGAGATACTCAATGAGTTCGAACCGAAATCACTCCACGATTTTGTCGAGAAAGTAACTGACGAACGGATTCCAGCATTGCTCGCTGAATCGGACACGTTAGGAACGGCATGAACAATACTTATTCTGAAACCGCACCAGCCGCGGGTACACGTAAGTTCGATGTCGAATCTATACGCTCCGATTTTCCAATCTTGGCACGCAAGATCAACGGTCGGAATCTGATCTATCTCGACAACGCCGCAACGTCTCAGAAGCCCCGTCAGGTGATCAAGTCGTTGACGGACTACTACGAGCAGACGAACGCGAACGTTCACCGTGGAGTACACACTCTGTCGATCGAGGCGACGGATGAGTACGAACTGGCTCGATCGAAGGTGGCGAACTTCATCAACGCGCCCCGACCGGAAGAAGTTATCTGGACCCGCAACACCAGCGAATCGCTAAATCTGGTTGCAGCAACCTGGGCCGAACAGAATGTCGGAGAAGGTGACAACATCGTGATCACGGCGATGGAGCATCACTCGAACATCGTCCCGTGGCAGCAGCTTGCGGCCAGGAAAAAAGCTGAGTTGCGCTACCTCGCCGCAGGTGAAGATGGGCTGCTGGATATATCGAATCTTGAGTCGATCGTCGATTCACGCACCAGATTGGTCGCGATGACTCACATGTCGAATGTCCTGGGGACAGTGAATCCGGTTCGTGAACTCGCTGATCGGGCACATGCTGTTGGTGCCGTGATACTGGTCGATGCGGCGCAGAGTGTTCCGCATATGCCGGTCGATGTGCGGTCGCTGGATGTCGATTTCCTCTGCTTCTCGGCTCACAAGATGCTTGGCCCGACGGGTATCGGCGTCCTGTGGGGCAGGTACGATCTGCTGGAAGAGATGCCACCATACATGTTTGGCGGCGACATGATTCTAGAAGTCACGTACGAAGACGCCAACTGGAACAAGCTGCCATACAAGTTCGAGGCAGGTACACCAAACATTGCCGACGCGATCGCCACCGGTGCGGCGGTCGATTATCTGAACGATCTTGGTATGGACAACGTGTGGCTGCATGAACAGGAACTCACCGTTTACGCCATGGAAAAATTCTCTGCGTTGAACGAGGTGAAAATACTGGGACCGAAGGACCCTACATTGCGTGGCGGGGTCGTTTCGTTCATCCACGAAACCATTCATCCGCACGATTTGGGTACAGCTTTGGATCAACAGGGAATAGCAATCCGCACCGGCCATCACTGCGCCATGCCGCTGATTCGGAGCTTCGATGTGGTAGCGGCTGCACGCGCAAGTTTCTACATCTACAACACCAAATCTGAGATCGACGCGCTGGTCAACGGGATTCGCGAAACAGAAGGGTATTTCAGCCGATGACCGGTGGTATGTCAGGCCTGAGCGACATGGACGACCTGTACGAGGCGATCATTCTCGACCACTACCGCAGCCCTCGAAATACGGCTCCGGTAGAAGAACCAGATATTGATCTCGATGTGAACAATCCGTTCTGTGGTGATGAATTTCACATTCAGTTGAAGGTCGACGATGATGCGGTATCACAGGTGGGTATTACGGGGCGAGGTTGTGCGATCAGCCAGGCATCAGCGTCATTGCTCGCTGAGTTGGTCAAGGGAAAATCAACTGACGACGTTCATACCGCAGTCGATTTGATTCGCCGATTATTGAAGGGTGAGGAACTCACCGACGAAGAAGCAGATGTTCTCGGAGATATCGAGGCACTCGCCGGGGTGAGAAAGTTTCCTGTCAGAATCAAATGTGCTCTGCTGAGTTGGATAGGGCTTGACGACGCGCTGAAAGAGTTCAGTTCCACTAAATGACAATGGGCTGACGACCGCTGGACGAGCTTAACCACGATTTTTAACGTGGAGTGAGCCAGACTCTGGTCAGGAAATCGGTATCCCCACGCGGGGTGATCGGATTGAAGTCGTGAACATAGTCCCAGAACATCCAGTTGGTCGTTCGGGTTGATGCGATGAATCTGTACGATCCCGCGAGAATTCTGCGTTGGATTTCGAGAAGCAGTTCACCGCGTTTCACGATATCGTATTCGCGGGCTTGAGCCTCTATTAGTCGGTCGATCTCAGGGTCTGCGTACCCGGTACTGTTCCACGGTCCGGCCGAGTGGTGGACAGCGAACAGATATGCCGTCGTACTCGAAACGGGTGGTGGCGCCCCGACCGCGATGTCGTATTCGCCAGAGAGCCACACTTCGTCACCAAAGACGCGGGTTGAAACTCGTTCAACCTCAGCATCTATCCCGATAGATGCCAGGCCTTCCGCCATACTGTTGGCTTGATCTATGTACTCTTGACCATACTCGCCGACCCTGATCACGACATTGTCGGCGGGTTCGAACTCAGAGTTGGCCAGCAGGCTTTTCGCCCGATCGAGATTCTGAAAGAGCGACATGTAGTTCTCGGACGGCAGGAGCCAGTCAGGATTCAGTATCGGCAGCCCGAGACTGAATCCTGATACGGCATTTTTGGTATCGATCAATGGGTTGCCATCCAGATCGGTAGTTCCGCGTTCGTACGGCCAGGAAAGCATCATCGCCTCACGGACCGCCTGTTTGTCCATTGGGCTTCGTGCGGTGTTTATCATGACCTCAACACCGGCAGCAGGGTTCTCGACTCCAACCCACTGAATTTCTTCAAACTGTTCTGTGGTGTTGATTACGGAACTCAGGCTTGCCTGTGCAAGATCGATGATTTTCGAACGCATCCCGGCGATTCGAACCTGTTCAGACTGCATCACCTGAATATCAAGACCGTCGAGGTACGGCAGGTTGTCATCGTAGTAATCAGGATTGACGATCAGCCGGGTGATATCGGCAAGGATCTGGTTGGCGATCCACGGACCTGTCCCAACAGTTGGCCCGCGTCGAAGATCGCCGTTCACGCCAACAGCTTCGGGTGAAACGATTCGAGAGTGGGCATCCGCAAGCTTCTCAAGCAGTTCAGAATCTGGCGATTCGAGCCGAATTAGGATTTCTCGTTCGCCAACCGCAGTGAACTCAGCGATGTTCGAAAACAAGGCGGAGTTCGGATAACCCACAGTCGCCTGACGATTGAGACTGAATACAACGTCCTGCGCGGTCAGCGGGCGACCGTTGAGTGGTGGCGTGTTTTGCCAGACCACCCCTTCTCGAAGTTCGATCTTGAACGTCAATGGCGCCAGTTGCTCCCATGATGAGCAAAGATCGCAGCGGACAACGGTACCTCCTCCAGTCGTATCGAACTTGAACAACCGTGAGTACGCTTGCCCTGCACCCCAACTGACCAGTGCAGACGAGACGGTCAGATGCGGATCGCTATGCGGAGGCCCTTCGGGTATGGCGAATCGCAGGATGCCACCGCGCAAGAGGTTCTCGGGAACAGGGGCCGCGGTAGCTGGTGCGGTAACCGTTGGGGTAGCGAGCGGAGTTACGGTTGCCCCCGGCGTACTGGTGGGAGGAGGGGCTGGCTCGGAGATCGAAGTTGGTGTCACCGGAGCAGCGGTCGGTTCAAGCTCGTCGGGTGAACACTGGATGAGGACAAGCGATACAAGCAGCAGCGACCCGATTACCAGAAACCTGTTCGGAAAGAATCGTATCGCTGCTATCGAAAGAGTGCTGGAATTCGATTGAATTATTGTGTGTCCTGCCCGTGTGCCTGGGTGATTCGATAAGGATAACTTCGATCCAACAAAGCTGGAGGTATGGGCGGGTACAAGTTTCTACACAGTGCCATGCACATTCGAGGCGATCAGATCACGGATGCGGTTCGTTCTGGTGCAGCAACTCCGATGAGGAGTGACTTGAATACTCATGCCACAAATTTTTAGCAGGCACTTCATGGCACGTTTACAGGACGAATAACATCGGCAACGGCTGAAAAATCTGTTCCGGTTCACCCGATCAACCGGCTATTCGCCGTACTCTCGGCCACCGAGACGGTTCTTCATGATGAAGTCCCAGTCGTACGTGACTCCTAGCCCGGACCCGGTAGGAACCGGAACATAGCCCTCAGAGTCGATCGAATCTATGGCGTCCCGGTAGCCATCTGCGTAGACCTCGTGTGGTCGGCCGATCTGTTCAGTGTTCGGGTGGATCAGTGCCATTTCGTAGTAGTTGGTATTCCGTATTGCCGCCATCATCTGACGCTGTGCCGGGCCCGGCGAGTGAATTTCTACATCAAGCCCAAAACCTTCGGCAGCGTGGGCGATTTTCATTGCGCCGGTGAAACCTGCATCGTAGTCGGGATCGACCCTGACTACGTCTGTCGCACCACTTGCGATGAAATCGACATGTTGCTCGACCCCTCGGATGTGTTCTGTCTGAAGGAGTGGGGTCTTGATGATTTCGCGCAGCTTCTTGTGGCCGTGCATTGAAACACCGGTATCTTTGTACGGATCTTCCAACCAGAGGAAATTCGCTTCGTCGCATGCCTTGCCGAGCTTGACCGTTTCGAGCCATGTATCGATCTCGCAGGCGGGGTCCAGCATGAGATCCATCTGCGGACCTACTGCTGCTCTAACGGCGTGAACAGTCTCTATTTCCTGATTAAGGTCGTAGTCGCCCCAACCATGGATCTTGAATGCCGGGTAACCCATCTCTTTGCACTGAACTGCAAAATCGGCGTACGCCTGAGGTGAGTCGAGACCGCCGTTTCGGTCGCCGTGCATGGTCGAGGCGTAACACTTGAGGCGGGTACGCCAGCCACCGAGTAGTTCATGGATCGGCGCGTTGTAAAGCTTGCCGGCGAGATCCCACAGGGCGATGTCGATTGGTCCCATACCCATTTTGTCGTACTTGCGCATCGCTCGTTTTACGTCGTTGTAGATCAGTTCGCGCTGCAGTGGGTCTTTTCCTATGAGATAGTTCGCAAACATGTTGAATTCGGCGAAGCTGGGCGAGTCACCGCCGACGTACTCACCAGTTACACCTTCGTTTGTATGAACCTTCATTGCATAGGCGTAACCAGTTTGTAGGCCATCTTTTTCATAAACCAGATTGAAGCCGTTATAGTCTTTGCCCACGTCAGTCATCGGGAACGTAAATTCGTGGACTTCAATCTTGGTGATTCGCAGGTTCGACATATTTTTCTCTCAGGTTGATTCTCTGACTAACGAATTGGAAGAATGTTCGGCGTGCGGAACCTGTTGACCGTAACACCCGGATTTCTGTACAGAATATAAATTCCACCGAACGACTGCGGGAAGATTACGATGCGCAGCAACTGGCTGCAACATTGCAGGGTGAGACATTGATAAAACTTCTGCCGGTCTTAGTGATCATTGCGGTGATTGTCGGCTGCGGCGGGGACAACGCGCCGGATCCGGCGCAAGAAAGTCGAGAAAGTCCCAACATGAAACGGGTGATCAATACTTTTCTGACTCATCCTGCGAATAACTACTTCCTCGGCGCTGGAAGAATGCCTTCAGAGCCACTGCGGATCGACCTTTCTACCCTGATAGCCGAGCCGAACTGGTTGATCGCAAGCAAGGACGCAGAAGCTGAGATGGTCTGGGCGGCGGTCGGTGCAGATGGCAGCGGGTCGAAATTTCGAATAGCAGACAACCTGCTTTCGCAAGTGGAGTCCACGCCACCAATGGACGAAGATCTGCTCGCTCTGCCCGTGTTGGTGCGAGGTGAAGACGACGAGTACGAGTTGCGCCGTTCGGCGGTGACAGGTTCAACTGCTCCCGCGTTGGCATCGACCATGGAGAAGTTTGAAAACGTACCGGATGGCTCAACGGTGCTGGGCGGGAACTCACTCCTGTATTCATATTCCAATCCAACCGAGCGATATCCACACGGCGCGCTGGGTGACCCGGTCGAATGGAGCGGTCTGGTCGCAGGGCCGGTCGACTACGTTCGGGAGGTAGACCGAATCAGGCTTGCCGACGATGAGGTCTTTGAAGGGTTGTTTCCTCTTGTCGCAGACTTAGATGGTGACGGACGGGATGAGATCGTAACCACGGTCAGTGGTCAAGATACCGGAGCCCGGCTGGTCGTATTCAGGTACGACGATGACGGTTTGCGACGTATAGCGAGTTCAGCCCCGATCGGTTCCAGAAACAGGTGGCTGCACCAGATTGCTGTTGCACCGTTCGGGCCGGAAGGAGAGATCGAGATCGCAGTTGTGAGGACGCCTCATATCGGCGGAATTGCACAGTTCTACCGCCTCGAGGGTGATCGATTTGATCTTGTTGCATCCGCTGCTGGTGGATATATGTCGCATGTCAACGGCTCTCGGAATCTCGACCAGGCGGTTTCTGGAGATTTCGATGGCGATGGGATGATCGAACTGCTCGTGCCATCTCGCGATCAACAGTCGTTAATCGCTCTACGACGGATCGGCGACACGGTTGAAGAAGTCTGGGAACTTGAGCTTGGTTCACGGCTTGCTACGAATCTGGTTGCCGCTGAGTCGATAGATGGCGTGCTGATTCTGGCCGCGGTAACAGAAGATAACGAGTTACTTATCTGGGGTTGAGTCACGGCGCGAAAAGAGGCGTTAGAATCGGGTCTACCCGGCAATGTACGCTCCTCACTACGAACTGCACAGGAAATTTGAATGACTAAACTCAACATAATGGCTTCTCGCCATTCAGCTTTCTACAGTCCGATGATCTGCACTATCGCAGGGGGGTTTCTTGAGAAAGAGGGACTCTCTGGCGAGTATCACGTTGTTGAAGCAGGCGAAAGCAGCGGTGGTGCGGTTGCCGAGGGGCGAATGGATGTTGCACAGGCCGCGGTATCTGCGAGTTGGGGTCCGCTCGACAACGGGTCGAAAGCACCGTTTGCCCACTTTGCCCAGATTAACCGTTTCGACGGATTCTTTATAGCTGCCCGCGACACGGATTCCGATTTCTCGTGGAAAAAATTACTGGCTGGCAGGTTCTTATATGTTCATGGCGGGCAACCCGAGGCGATGCTTCGCTATGGTGCCCACAAGCAGGGCATTGACCTCGACGAAGTGGACGATATCGAATCACCGGGGGGTAACGAGATGATGTCGCAGTGGCGAAACGGCGACGGCGATTACTTTCATGAACAGGGTGCGTTCCCGCAACAACTCGAGCACGACGATGAAGGGCACATCGTCGCCTCTGTCGGTGAGGCAGTCGGCCCTGTGGCATTTTCAAGTCTCGTCTGCCGTTGGGATTGGCCGGAAACGGACGATGCCAGGCGATTTGCCGTCGCTTTCAAAGCGTCTCGCGAGTGGGTCAATACCGCAGACCCGGCCGAGGTAGCCAGAGCTGAGGCAAGCTTCTTCCCTGACATGGCAGAATCGGCAATTGCTTCGGCGGTAGCCGCTTATCAGAAGTTAGGCACGTGGTCGGGCGGCATCGCTATCGAGAGAGATCTGTACGAGGCGAGTCTGGATGTGTTTAAGCACTCGAACCTCGTTGGTTCACGTCACTCCTACGATGACGTAGTTGTGCC
>JAJRZP010000016.1 GCA_024275195.1 Chloroflexota bacterium
AGCTATTGGATCAGTCGCTCCTGCCGAACGAGAATCTTCGCAAAGTAATGACAGGGCGGGCATAAGCATGGCACGATCCACCCAGACGACCGACAACGAAGACCAGATTCAAGATCTTGTTAGCTCAGGAGGGTTATTGCTGTCGAATAGCAGCAACAACATCGATGGCGAAGAATCTGACGATGACGATGCGGGAGATCGTGCAACTCCCGCTGTGCTGCGATCGTCAGCGGTGCTATCGAGTGCATCAGAGTTAGAGACCTGGGGCGCAAAGCAATCGGAAGGATTCGCTGCGCTCAGTTTCAACCCTGCGGTGGAAGATTCCGAGATATCGGACGATCCCGTGCGTATGTACCTGCGCGAGATCGGTCGAGTTGGGCTGCTAACCGCTCAAGACGAGCGCTTTCTGGCACGCGGTATGGAAGTTTCACAGCGCCTTTCTGATGTGCAGGCAGAGATGGCGGCCCAGACGGGGCGTATGCCGACTGCAGCAGATACAACGCTGGAGTTGCTTGGCAGGGTCGGTGCGCAACATGAGGTTGCAGCGGCCATTGCAGGCTTTATAGGTCTTCCCAAGAGCGTCACGCTCGGAACACTGTTGGGCATTCCCGAGTTGCGAGAGCTAATTGACGGACCTCATAACGAAGATTTACTGGCGTTCCTGTCGGATGCATTCAACTGTGAGCTTGAGCAAGCTCAGGAGATGGTGAGGGATCTGTCGATCGATTCAGCACTGGTCTCTCCTGAAACGCTCGACGCATTGGACGATGATCCGAAACTCGATTCACTTGTAAAAAAGACCAAGACGGGTGCCTATCACGACCATCTCGTAATATACGAATTTCTTCTCGGGGCGCATTTTTCGAAAATCGAAGACCAGGCAGAGCGTTCAGAGCGCCACCTTGCCGAAGCCAACCTCAGGCTGGTCGTGTCGGTCGCCAAGAAGTACATCGGGCGAGGCATGTCGCTTCTGGATCTGATTCAGGAAGGCAACATCGGCCTGATACGAGCGGTAGAGAAGTTCGACTATCGCAAGGGCTATAAGTTCAGTACGTATGCGACCTGGTGGATTCGTCAGGCGATAACTCGTTCGATTGCCGATCAGGCGCGAACCATTCGAATTCCTATTCACATGGTCGAAACGATCAACAAGCTGCTTCGTGTCAGCCGACGACTCGTGCAGGAGTTCGGTAGAGAGCCAACCTCTGAGGAAATCGGGCAAGAAATGGAGATGCCGGCGGATAGAGTACGAGAAATACTGAAAATTTCTCAGGAGCCGATATCACTCGCGACGCCCATCGGCGAGGAAGAAGATTCTTCGCTTGGCGATTTCATCCCCGACAACAACACGCAAGCCCCTTCCGAGGCAGCGTCATACCAACTGCTGAAAGAGCAGGTCGACGACGTACTGGACTCGATCAGCCAGCGTGAACGCAGGGTTTTGCAACTGCGGTTCGGGCTGGAAGATGGGCGGAGTCGGACGCTTGAGGAAGTCGGGCGTGAGTTTGGTGTGACTCGAGAGCGAATTCGCCAGATTGAGGCCAAGGCACTTCGAAAGCTGCGTCACCCAACTCGTTCGAAGAAACTCCGCGACTTCCTCGAGTAGCCCATGCGAACTCTGGCGGGCGGGCTCGGTCACGGACGGTCATGTTCGAAGCCCCTGAACCCGTGGTTGTAGGAGATTCTCTTGCTTGCCATTGGTGGCCATCCACGTTTTGCGCCAGCGGATGGGCGATCAGCACATCGAGAATTCGAGGCTTCCTGAAAGCACATGCCAGAATAAACGAAGAATGCACCCTATTCGGCAGTGAAACCACCGCGATCGTTGTACGTCGATGAGAAATGAACTGCTGTAGAACGTGCCAACCAGAAGTGCTGTACTGACAATTGGCTAGCATATACATAATAACTATCTGATTTATAATATTGCTATGCAGTTGTGCTCACTGCTACGATGAAGGAGTTGGCTTCGGCGGCTTTCGGTTGAATACCGTCGTGTGGTCAGCGTAATTTGAACCGAACAATCTATGACTTCCGCTGAGACAATCTCCCAAATAAAAGACATCGTTCTGATCGTCTTTTTCATGTTCTCGCTTGTCGTCCTGATATTCGCCACCATTTTTTCGTT
This sequence comes from Chloroflexota bacterium, assembly GCA_024275195.1. Classification (GTDB taxonomy): domain Bacteria; phylum Chloroflexota; class Dehalococcoidia; order Lucifugimonadales; family Lucifugimonadaceae; genus Lucifugimonas. The sequence goes on from JAJRZP010000016.1 coordinate 2,129, forward strand.
GCGTTTGTACATGCGTGTCAATCGCTTCATGGATCGAATGGAGAGTGTCGCAGACGGATTTGAAGAGACGTTCGGTCGTCTCACAGTTGCCCGGCAGGCTATGGAAGATGCTGCGACGATTCTGGGGCCAGTTGCGAAGGGTCTTGGGCTCGTTGGAGTTATTCAGGGGATCGGCCGACTGTTTGGTGGAGATAAGTCGAAAAAGAACGGCTTGGATGACAAGCGCGAGCGGTAGTCGATGGTGGCTTTGATTCTGGTGTTTTTGCTTTCGAACTGAAGTAGCGGATATAGCCGTGAGGTAAGTTATGGCTGAGAACGATAGTGGTGGGGGGGGAGGATTCCTTCTCGGGCTGCTCATGGGCGGAGTCGCTGGTTTTGTAGCCGGGATGATACTCGCCCCGAAATCGGGTGAAGAAACCCGTGCGTTCATTCTCGATCAAAGCCGTGAATGGCGTGATAAAGCCGATGAACTCACCTCTGCCACGCGTGAACGTATGGCGACGGCGGCTACCGAGGGTAGGCGTGCAGCGTCACAGATGCGTGACATCGATGGATTCGACGATCTTGATCTCGACGACGAAGATCTCTAAGCGCAGATTTGCTCGTTCTACCCGGCGAGTTACCTGATTGCGAGTCCGGTAGCTCTTGGGTAGGTTCCGAAGACCTTGAAGGTGGCCGTGTGCTTGGTCAACTCTGTAATCGCTCCGTTGACCTGCGGATCGTCGATTTGACCCTCGAAATCGAGCAAGAAGATGTAGTTGCCCATCCCTTTTCCAGTTGGGCGTGACTCGATCTTGAGCAGATTGATATCACGGTCGGCAAACGGGCGCAGTGCAGCGTACACAAGTCCGGGAGCATCTGGTTTATCGAAATCGAATGCGATCGACGTTTTGTCGCTACCCGCTGGTGACTCGCCATTTGAACTCAGGACTGCGAACCGCGTCACGTTGTTCTGTCGATCTTGGATGCCCTGCGCCAGAATCGGTAATCCGGCAAGTTGCGCTGATCTTCGCGGTCCGATGGCGGCGGTGTGATCGTCGGCTTCCTTGAGATCAGTAACGGCAAGGGCTGTGCTGGTGGTCGGAATCTGCTCGGCGAATCTCAATTCAGAGGATAGGAACTCGCGGCACTGCGTGAGTGCTTCCTGTTTCGACATTACAACCCTGATATCGCCGATTTGAACTCCGGGTCGTGTAATCAGGCAATGGTCGATGGGTAGAAGTATCTCGCCGATGATGTGTGCGTTTTCCGAGGTGATGAGGTAGTCGACCACCTCGATTACTGTGCCACCGAGCGAATTTTCTATCGGGACGACTGCCTCTTCAACTCTGCCCTCTTCTAGCGCGCCGGTAACAAGAGCTAGCGACGCGAACGGAATTCGCTCGGCATCTGGTGCGTAGAAGAAGCATGCTTCGTCGGTGTAAGTTCCTTCAGGTCCGAGGAATGCGACGGTCTTTGGCATGATTACCTCAATTCGGTGAGAATTTCCCACAGTTCTGCAGTCGAGTTTGCGGGCGAGAGAGCAACGAGTTCATCTTCGGCTTCTATCAGTGCGTCGGCATCGGGCGTTTTCCACTGACCTTCTGAGGTGACCATAAGAACGATCTTCGTGCCGTAAGGAAGGGTTATCTCAGAGAGAGTGCGACCGATAGCCGTACCTGCCGCAGGTAATTTTATCGCAACGAGCTCTTGCGATCGGTCGGCGATCGGCATCAGTTTGATCAGTGGATGTGCAGGGAGGGCCGTTGCAAGGTTTGAAAGTACGAGAACGGTTGCGCGGACCCCGAGATCCACACCGGCGAGGTCGAACAACTCGGCGTTTTCGGGGGAGTGGGCGATTGCGATCGTTCGAGATATGTCGAAATTCGTTCTCGCCAGTTGACAGGCAGCGAGATTGTCTTCATCTGAGCTTGTCACTGCGATTATTGCTCCGGCGCGCGCGGTTCCGGCGTCCTGCAATGCACGCACCGACGTTGCCTCGCCGACGGTTGCGATCATTCCGAGTTCACGTTGCAGTGATACGACGGTATCGGGGTCGTGATCGAGAATAAAAACTTCGTGTCCCGCGTTGATAAGCGAGGAAGCGAGGGGCGCACCAACCTTACCGCCACCGACAATTACGAGGTACATATTGCGCTATGCCTCCTCTGTCAGTATTTTCACGAGTTGATCGCTGGCGAGAGTTGCCTTGTTTATTGTGCTGATGCCGAGTGATTCATAGAGCGTTCTGGCTCCCTCGTCCCGCACGGCGGTCATCACTTGCTCAACGCGGAAGATCGTTTTCGCCCGTTGTGCCGCAAGGCCGTTCAACGAGTCTTTTCCGGTGACTGCAATGAACACATCCGCATCGGCGATACCTGCTTCGATCATGGCAGGCCCTGTCGATCCGTCGCGATGGATTATCGTCATCGCACCAGAATCGACCCGTCCGCGTGGAAGCAGTGAGACCGCTTTAGGGTTTTTCTCGATTACGGTGATCCGATGCCCCAGATCACTTAGTTTTCGGGCGAGTGATGAACCGAGATTTCCGGCTCCCACGATTATTACGTTCATATTTGCAGGTACAGATCCTGATTCGCCTGAATTTAGTGTCTGCTTATTGCTGGCATTACCAGCATGTCAAGCTCGTCCGTTTCTCGTAGTTCGAGCGACGGGCCGGGCTGCATTGCTATGTTCTCGCCACAAAATTACATCACACGGTGCGTGTTCGAGTATGTAAGGGATGTCGTTACCGAGCGAAAATGAGCCGTAATCGGTCGGATACGACGTTCCGATAACGATTGCATCAGCGTCCCGAACGATCGCCTCATGTACGACTGCGGGACCGACGTCCCTCGCCTGGAGCAACTGCGAGTCGATATCGCTACGTGGGAGTCGAGCCAGACGCTCTGAGCGGTGGAGAACCTGTTCACCGCGGGCGATTTGCTCTTCGATTTCGGCATCGAGCGGGAGTGACCGCTGAACTTTGATCACGTATATCACGAACAGGTGTCCGCGATCGTCACGGACGATATCGGCTGCCCGCGAAACGGTGTTGATATCTGATGGGTCGTCGGCGACGACTGCAATTACTCGATTGAAAGGCATTGGCGGATTTGTACCTTTTCTCAGTCTGTTCGTTAAATACGTTTTCTCGGCGGGTTGTGCGTGTGCTTTTCGACTAGCTGGTGATTCGGCTGACGTATTCGTCTCGACCGGCGACTACGAGAACGTCACCGGATCATAACCGTTCTTCGGAATCGGGACTAAGTGTGATGTCGTTGCCTCGCTTGAGAGCGACGATGGAGATTCCGTATTTGTCTCGGGCGCTCGCGAAGCCGGCCTCGTCGAGCGTCATGTTCGTAAATCGATCAGGAACCTGAATGCGACTGACTCCAAACGCTTCGGCAAGTTCCATGTATTCCTCGACATCTGGATTGAATAGGCTGTGAGCGAGCCTGCTGCCCATCTCTTCTTCGGCGTGGATGACGCGGTGACAACCGAGCCTGCGAAGAGTGTTTCCGTGCAGGGCGCTGTGAGCACGAGCGACGATGCGCGGAAGGTTCATCGTCTGGAACAGTACGCTCACCATGATGCTGGCTTCGATATTCGCACCAATGCCGACGATGCCGATATCGAAGTTGTGAACCCCGAGTTCACGCAGAACGGACTCCTGCGTGGCATCACCGGCGACAGGGTAAGTCACCTCACCCATCAGCGTCTGAACACGCTCTTCATCTATATCGATAGCCATTACGTCGTGGCCGAGTTGATACAACGTACGAGCGACGTTACCGCCGAAACGGCCTAACCCAACTACCACGACTTGCTGCTTTGTTTTCATACCGTACCGAGGATCTGAGCCTCTCCGTTGCAGTTCGAATACACGCAAGCGCTACACGGAACCATTATCCGGTAGCGGTTCACCGCGAACGCACATTTATTCTACCCGTTGCAGCATTACCTCATCAGACAAAACAGTATGCGCGAAAGTTCGAGTTTATAGTTTGCTTCAACGGCAAGCTGAACTCACAATCGCAATGCCATCAAAAAATTCTCTTACCTCACCCTGAGCAGTTGCGAGTATCGTGTATGTCGGAGAGAGTGACCAGTTAGGCTTGGATATCAAACGAGCGGATTAAGAAAAGGAAATATGTTGGAACCAAGTGGTTCACCTTCACAGAACTTGCGGAGCATGCTTGAGGACAGCAATAGATTTTTGACCGCGGTAGAAATCGAGACGTCGCGCGGTCTTCTCATGGCAGAAGCTTCGAGGAAGACGGCAGAGTTGGCGAAGTCTCTCTCCGAGTTCGATCGAGTTGATTTCGTTTCGCTGACAGACAATCCGGGTGGAAATCCGCATATTCGCCCGGAGGTCCTTGGTCAGGATTTGCTGTTCCGTGGTCGAGACGTTGTTATCAACATGTCGTGCAAGGACTACAACCGTAACGGTGTAGAAAGTCGGCTGTGGGCACTCGGTAGTCAGGGATTCTCAAACGTGCTGGCGCTATCGGGCGACTATCCGATCGGCGGGTTCAAGGGACAGGCACAACCCGTTTTCGACATCGACTCGGTTGGGCTTCTCGAGTTGATGGCTCAGATGAACGACGGACTGCCGAACCAGATGTGGGGCTCGGTTGGTCGTGAAGATCGGCTCGAAAGAACAAACTTCTTTGCCGGGTGTGCGGTTAGCCCGTTCAAGAAGCTTGAGGGCGAGCTGATGACTCAGTACTTCAAGCTGGCATTGAAGGTAAAAACCGGCGCAAAGTTCGCTATCACCCAGATCGGCTACGATTCCCGTAAAGCGTCTGAGATGTTCCAGTACGTTACCGCGAACGATATAGACGTGCCTCTCATTGGATCGGTTTTCATTCTCACGGCACCGGCAGGGCGCTTCTTCAACCGCTGGGGCGTTCCGGGTGTGTGGGTTTCAGACGAACTTCGAGATATAGCGAACAAGCAGGCGAAATCCAAGGATCGCGGCAGGGCGTTCTTTTCTGAACTGGCGGCCAAGCAAATTGCGATTCTCAAGGGCATCGGGTATCGAGGTGCATACATCTCCGGTCGGCCTCAACTCAAGCGAATCCAGGGAATTCTCGATATGGCCGATTCGTATGGAGAGAACGATTGGAAGGAGTTCGCAAAAGAGATCAACTTCGCCCAGCCTGACGAGTTTTACTATTACGAGCAGGGTGATAACGCGGGCCTGAGTTCAGATGAGATCAGCAGGACGTATGTCGCCTCGAAGAGTAAAGCATCAAGCGTTAGATCACGATTCACAGTTCCGTTGCAGTACCGGCTAGGAAAACTGGTACATGACCGGGTGTTTACCGAAGGCACTCTCGGATTCAAAGCCGGTAAAGCCGTGTATGGGCAGATCGAGAAGAGCAAGAAACTCAAAGGAGTTGCGCACGCTCTTGAGCAGGCTTCGAAAGTACCGATGTATCAATGTCAGGATTGTGGGGATTGTTCGCTTCCTGAGATTGCGTACCTCTGCCCTGAATCGCAGTGCGTAAAAAGCCAGCGGAATGGCCCGTGCGGTGGGACCAAGGCTGGCAAATGCGAGATTCTGGATCAGGAGTGCATCTGGATTCGCGCATATGACCGCTTGAAGCCGTTTGGCGACGAAACAAAGATGCTCCAGCGCCCTGTTGTGTTTCGAGACTCGTCACTTCGTAACACCTCAGCCTGGGCGAACACGTTCCTGAGTCGCGATCATCACGCTAAGCAGAACCCCATTGAGCCTGACGGTGGGGCATAATCGGTAGTTGCTGAATCCTCTTTCCATGTTGTAGCTGTTCGGTTTAGTCACTGTGATTCCGAGCATTTGTAAGTGAATGAAATGTCAAAAGTAATCGATAGTCCCGATCAGTTCACCGTTGTCGGAGAGAATATCCACGCTACTCGTGTTGTGAAGCGCGGGGGTGTACGCGGTCACGTGTTTGAGAATGGCAAAGAGGCTGTGAAGTACAAGGTCGATGGCGAGCGTCGATACGTTCACGTGCCCGATCATTTCACGACCACGCAGCCGTACGAGCAGGGCAATCTCAAGCACTTCATGATCGCCATCTGGAAGGGTGCGAATGGAGATGCCGATGAATCGGCTGAGGGTAAAGCGTACATACAGTACGAAGTGAATCGGCAGATTCGGGCCGGTGCCCACTTTTTAGACCTGAACGTGGATGAATCCTCTTACCGACTCCCTGAGCAGAAGCAGTCGATGGAGTGGCTGGTGAAGTTTGTGGAGTCGGTTTCAAGCGTACCGCCGAGTGTTGATTCATCGAATCCTGAGATAATCGAAGTTGGGCTCAGCGCCTATTCTGGAACACAGGGTCGTCCGATGCTGAATTCGATCGCACTTGAACGACCCGAGGCGATCGATCTCGCTCTGAAGCACAACGCCCGAGCAGTCGTAATGGCATCGAATGAGGTTGGAATGCCTGACGGTGCCGGTGAACGTGTTGAGAACGTGGGCAGGATTGTCGAGATGGCGCTGTCGAAAGGCATGTCGAAGGCCGATCTATTCGTCGATCCACTTATCTTCCCGATCGCGGTCGATTCGAACTATGGAAACCATGTGTTTGACGCAATGAAGCAGATTCGGACCGAGTTTGGCGATGAGATCCACATTGCCGGTGGGATGAGTAACGTGTCGTTCGGAATCCCGAAACGACGTCTGATCAACGACGTGTTCCTGTACCTGGCTATCGAGGCAGGGGCCGATGCTGGAATTGTCGATCCGATGACCACTTCTGCCGAACGTTCGATGAACATCGACCTTGAGGCTGGTCCGGTGAAGCTGGCGTTGGATTTGCTGTTGGGCCACGATGATTTCGCAATGAACTACATCACTGCTTTCCGCGCTGGCGAACTGGACTAGCGTTCATTCGATCCGCTTTCGTGCGATCAGTTGAAGGCGGTATGTGCCGATCACGATACCGAGTCGAGATTTCGTGGGTTCATCTGAGGGCTGCGGATGGAGTACTGGTTAATTCTTAGCCATCTGTTTGCTGTTGGTGATAGCTGACCGCAAGTCAATATTCGGTCGCGAGGCCCTCAAGGGATCAGGGAATCTATCGGCGAGTCCTGTCGAGTTCGTTGAAATGTGATGCTGGATGAGGTGATTCAACTCATTTCAAGTTGGAAGAAGCCTCAATTCATACCTGAATTCCGTTTAGTAGAACGATTGCACCAATCATCCGAGTGTTGGCACAATGGTTGGTCTGATGTTTAGTGCGCTCGTATCTTCAGTAAAGTTTATTGCCAGCAACTTCAACGAGTTCCTCGCAAAGAACGGGCCGTACATGTCTGCGGCGATTGCGTACTATGCCTTTTTCTCGTTGTTCCCGCTCTCGCTCGCTCTTATCGCTGTGTTCTCGCTCGTCCTTGGTATTGAAGGATTCGAGGAGAAACTGATAACCGGGCTTCGGGAGCAAATCCCGGTTCTTGCCGAGGCCGACGACGAGTTTCTCGGTAACTTCTTCGAGAGTATCTCCAAAGGTCGAACGGCTGGTGGAGTGGTCGCCATCATCGGTCTGTTCTGGGTGTCTCAGCAGGTTTTCAGCGCAGTTCGAAAAAGCATCAACGTAATCTGGGGCATCGACAAGACCCGTTCGTTCCTGACGGAGCGACTCATGGACATCGTTCTGATGTTTGGCGCGGCGACTCTGTTATTTGCCTCCGTATTCATCACGGGAGTGATCACATTTATTCAGGATCTGTCGGCGATCTGGCTTCCTGACGCCCCGATCAGTGATCCGGTTTTATGGCAGAGGTTTGCCGTTTTCGTTCCGTTGGCTCTGACGTTTACCGTGTTTCTCACTTTGTACTGGTGGTTGCCAAATACGAAGCTGCGATTCAAGGAGGTCTGGCCGACCGCACTTGCCGGGGCTGCGGCGTTCGAGATTTCGAAGGCTGTATTTGTGTTCTACCTTCGGAACATGAGTGGTTTGGCGACATCGATCTACGGTGGTGTTAGCGCGATTATCGTGTTGATGATTTTCGTCTATGTCTCGGCAATTATTCTGTTGGTGGGGGCGATGTTGACGTCCCGATATGCGTTCTATCTGGCGGAATCCGAGCAGAAGAAGCGAAACCGGTCCCTGTCCCGAAGCCTTGCGCGAATACGCGGTACAGCGTCGTTACCCGGAATGCCCAATCCGATTCCCACGGGCGCCCAGGAGCCCGATTTCGATGAAGGCCCCGGTGCGATGCGAAATGACGATAACAAACGGCTGGGACGGGACTAGAGATTTCGCAAGCATGCCTTTTCGACTGGGGGTGGAGGGGGATCTTGAATGTCCGACCCTTTGGAGCACTCTTCAAACGGAGACACGTAGTCGGATGGTGACATTACTTGCGGGTTGAATCCGGCTTCTGAAGGGGATTCAGTACAGCTTTCAACGGTATGAGGGCTGGATTCATGTAGATGGCTCCTGCGAACTAACGTCTCTTGGCTCAGTCGGGAAATGTGAAGGTAGGTTCACGACCGCCATCCATTCGATTTACTCAGGACAGGCCATCGCTCAGGGCATGCTTCTCCCAATGATCGTTGGGCGATTCTCGCCAATGTTGGTGATTGAGCGCTAAGTCCGATTGTTACCTATGCGATTTCGGCGACTATCTTGCCTTTGACGTGACGGGTTTGGAGTTGGGCGAGACCTTCGGGTATCTCTTCCAGAGAGATCGTCTGTTCGATCATGGGATCGATCTTTTTATCTGCGACGAGGGTGATCATTTCCTCAGCCATTCTGGCGAGATCGAGTTGGGCTGCTCGATTGGTCGAGGTGTGAGCACCACCGTAGGCGATGTTGTGGATCGACTTCGCGCCAGCGAAGGTGGTGTCGGTGATGGTAGGCATTCCAGCGACGCAGGCGAGCCCACCTCTGAACTTGAGGACTTCGATGCCTTCGTTGGCGGTGTTGGTATCGACTGCGCCGAGTACCCGGTCAACCCCACGCCCATTTGTGATCGCCATGATTGCCTTGACTACGTTTTCGTTGTTGTAGTCGATGGCATGGTCAGCTCCAAATGATTTGACGAACTCGTGATTGTGTTCGGAGGCGGTAGTTATCACCGTGGCACCGATGTGGGCACAGATCTGGATAGCGAAGCCACCTACGCCACCAGCACCGCCCTGCATCCAGACTGTGTGTTCAGGCTGGACGTCGAGTCTGCGAACTACGGCTTCGTAGGCAGTTAGTCCGGCACAGGGAATCGCAGCCGCTTCTGCAAACGAGATGCTATTGGGGATTTTTGCCGTGGTGTGAGCGGTGGTGGTCGCGTATTCGGCGAATCCGCCAGATCGGGTGAGATCGCCGTGGTAGAAGACGCGGTCACCGGGTTTCCATTGAACTACGTCTGAGCCGACTGCATCGACCACGCCGGCAACATCGAGGCCGAGTACGTGTGGCCAGGTCCAGTTGTCGTTGCCGCGCCCGGCGAGTTTATAGTCGACCGGGTTCAGGCTAACTGCGTGGACCTTCACACGGATTTCGTTTGGTTCAGGTTCGGGGGTTGGGAGTTCGCCAATGTTGAGATCGCTGACAGGGCCGGGTTGATTAAGAAGAAGTGCTTTCATGGGTTACGTCTTTTCGAGGTGGATGGTAACTTTGCGGTCGTTGTCGAGGATGAGAGATTCGGTGGCTGCACCATCAAGGGCATCGTCGCTGAGGACGGCTCCGATGTCGATGTTTTCAGCAAGAGTTTCCTCGGCGATGTAGTCGGCGTGGGTCATCAATGCGCCGATCACCTCGTCCGGACAAGAGACCCAGAGGTTAATTCGGTCTGAGATTTCGAGTCCAGACGATTTGCGCAGGTTCTGAATGACTCGCACGACCTCACGTGCAGTGCCCTCTGCCTTGAGGTCGTCGGAAACGACCGTGAGTACCGCGCCTGCATAGCCTGCATCGGTCGCAACCGCGTAGTTCTCAAGCGCAACGCGTTCGACGAGGACTTCGTCCGGTTGAAGTTCGAATCCGCCAACAGAGATCGTTTCACCGGCTTCGGAGGCGCGTGCGATTTCGCTGGCATCTGCTGCCAGAAGCAGGTTTTGGATTTCGCCCATCTGCTTGCCGTATTTTGGTCCCAGTAATCTTAGATTGGGCTTGATCTCGAATCCCAGAAGCCCACCAATATCGGCTGCGTTGAGGACAGACTTCACGTTTAGTTCCTCTTTCAAAACCTGTTCGATTTTCGGGAGAGCGAAATGTTCCCAGTCGTGCCTGACTTCAGCCACGAATTCGCCGAGAGGTTGTCGAACTTTCAGTCGTGATTGCGCACGTGCGGAACGCCCAAGCGACGCCAGCCGGATGGCGAGGCGCGTCTGGTTCATCACGTCTTCGTCGATAAGCGACTCGTTGGCTATTGGCCATGAAGTGAGGTGGACAGAGTCGGGGGTGCCTTCGACGCGGTTTGCGACGAGGTTGCGGTACATGATATCGGCGACGAACGGTGTGAACGGCGCCAGCAATCGTGAAAGCGTGGTGAGGCACGTGTAGAGCGTCGAGTATGCGGCGTTCTTGTCTCTGTCACCTTCGGTCTTCCAGAAGCGGCGACGTGACCGACGAACGTACCAGTTCGACAGATCTTCAACGAACTGCTCAACTGTACCGGCGGCATACGGAAGCTGCCAGTTTTCGAGATTATCGGTAACTTTCGCGACCAGTTGGTTCAGCTCGGAGAGGATCCATCGATCGAGTTCCGAAAAGCCTTCGGCTGGCGGTACTGTCCACGATTCATAGGCGTTCTTGTTGTCTTCATCCGTGAATCCGTATGACGAGAGGATGGTGCAGTCGGCGGGTGTCCAATTATCGAGATTGGCGTATGTCGTGAAGAAAGAATAGATGTTCCAAAGAGGGATGATGAACTGTCGGCGAACTTCATCCCCTGATTTGTACCCGAAGTTGATGTTAGAAGCAGGGTTGTGGCGACTGAATGTCCAGCGCATCACATCGACGCCCATCCTGTCGGCGGCATCTTCAAACCAGATTGCGTTGCCTTTCGACTTGTGCATTTCCTCGCCGTTTTCGTCACGCATAAGTGCGTATGCAAAGACCTGTTTTGCGGGCATTGAGTCTTCGAGCACTGCCGCCATTACGATCAACGAGTAGAACCAGTTGCGAAACTGACCCGGGAAGCTTTCGGATATCCAATCGGCAGGGAACCATTCGCGCCAGTACTCAGGGTCGGACTTGTATCCGAGAGTCGAGAAGGGAACGATTCCTGCGTCGAGCCAGGCGTTCCCGACATCCTGAATTCGGTCGACCGTTTCGCCACATTTTGAGCAGGCGATCTTCACTCCATCGACCCAGGGTCGGTGTGGTGAGGCTCCGCTTTTGACAAATTCCGCCCAGCCTTCGACCGCACGTTGCTCCAGTTCGTCTTTAGAGCCGATTACATCGAACTGGCCGCAGTCGCAGGCGTAGATCGGCAACGCGAGACCGTAGTACCTCTTTTTCGAGATCATCCAGTCCTGCATGTTTTTGAGCCAGTCGAGTTCACGTGCTTTTCCGAACTCGGGAAACCAGTTCATCTCTTTTGTGGCTTTTTCCATCTTTGGGCGGATTTCGTCCATGGCGATGAACCACTCGTCGACCAACCGGAACACGAGTTCGGTGCTACAACGCCAGCAGACGGGATAGCGGTGGGTGTACTTGTTGACCCGCACCAGCAAGCCTTTTTCTTCAAGCGACGCGAAGACCATGTCTTTCACGTCGGCAGCGGTTTTCCCTGTGAATTCGCCGAAGCCTTGTTTGTAGATGCCGTTTTGGTCGAGCGGGGCTATTGGTGTGAGGCCGTGTTCATTGCCGAGCTTGAAGTCTTCGGCACCGGCACCGGGTGCGGTGTGAACGATTCCGGTGCCTTCGTCTTCACCGACTTCATCCCATGCCAGCACGCGGTGCTGATCGATTGTTTCGGCCTGTGCAGGGAGTTCGTCGAAGGGCCCTCGGTAGCGCAGTCCGACGAGTTCAGAGCCTTTTACTTCGCCGAGAACTCTAGCTTCCTCGGTCAGGACGTGGTCGCGCTTGAGAGTCTCAACCAGCGCCTTTGAGAAGTAGATTACCGACCCTCGGTCTTTGACCTTCACGTAGGTGTATTCGGGATTAACGGCAGCGGCGACATTTGCTGCGAGCGTCCATGGAGTCGTGGTCCAGATAAGCAGGTTTTCGTCTTCATGGCCTTTGTCGATCAACGGAAACTTGAGGTAAGGGCTGTCGTGGGTGATGTCCTGATAGCCCTCGGTGACGATCTCGTGTTGGGAGAGTCCGGTCCCGCAGCGCGGGCACCATGGCATGACGTCGCGACCTTTGTAGATCCACCCTTTGTCGGCGCAGGTCTTGAGGAAGTGCCAGATGGTGTAGTTGTTCTGATCGGATTTCGTGTGGTAGGAGTTGTCCCAGTCCATGAAGTAGCCGAGGCGTTTGGATTGCTCGGTGATCCGTGCAGCAAATCGGTCGACTCGCTTACGGCACTCTTCCACGAACTTTCCGACGCCGAACGCTTCGATATCACGCTTGGACTTAAAGCCCATCTCTTTTTCGACTTCGACTTCGATCCAGAGTCCTTGTCCGTCGAAGCCGTTCTGAAACCGCTGCCGGTAGCCCTGCATGTTTCGGAATCGCAGGAAAAGATCTTTGTATGTTCGACCCCAGGCGTTGTG
>JAJRZP010000164.1 GCA_024275195.1 Chloroflexota bacterium
CAACCCGACGATCATCCAGGGATCAGAACTGGCTCGGCTTCGTATGAGTCTTAGCAGGTTCAGAAACGTACTCGATTCATCCGTTGATTTCAGGCGGAGTCATAATATCGTGAACATTCATACCGCCAACGTATCGAATCGACGATGACGATATACCCTGTGGCTTGATACGCTGACAGAACGGATTTCGGTCTATTCGCCTCAGACACTACCATCACCGTGACTCTTCCACGCGCTCCACAACTTCTGAGTATTGCACTCGTCTTGATCGCTCTGTTGGCATTCGCCTCGGCATGCACGGCGACCAGCGATGAAGGTTCAGTTGCAAATGGTTCTGAGCCATCCACAACATCTGGTGAATCCAGTTCTACAACCGAAGCCACTCCTGTTGTGACACCAACTCCGGTGTCGCGAACCCCGGATGCTGAGCCGTTGACGACACCTGAGTTGGTCGAAATCCTGACCCCGTCGGTGGTTCAGATCGCAGTCAGCCTCGGTCAGGGTCAGGGTGTCGGAACCGGGGTGATTCTTGACGAACAAGGCCTGATACTCACGAACTGGCATGTTGTTGAGGGTGCTGTCGCGATCACTGTGGCGTTCGAGGATGGTTCAGTCGCAGAAGGCGAACTCTTCCAGCGTGATCCGCAGCTTGATCTGGCAATTATCCGTGTATCTGGTCAGACCGGACTCAAACCCGCCATATTCGGAGATTCTGACGCCCTCCGTATCGGAGAAGATGTTGTTGCGATTGGCCATGCGCTTGGGCTGCGGGGTGGCCCCACAGTTAGCAAGGGCGTGATCAGTGCGCTAGATCGCACGATTGTCGGAGAAGGTGGGGTCGATCTGACAGGACTCCTCCAGACTGATGCAGCTATCAACGAGGGCAACTCGGGTGGGCCTCTCGTAAACATGTTTGGTGAAGTTGTCGGTATTAACACTGCCAAGATCAACATCGGCGACCGAATCGGATTCGCCATCAACATAAATGCCGCAAAAACAGCCGCCTACAACCTGATCGCACAGGGACCTGTGCCCCCACCTGGATTTCTTGGAGTTGGCGGTGTCGATGTCACCCGCGCACTCGCCCGGGCGCTGCGATTGCCAGTTGGAGAAGGTTTTGGAGTCACGGTAATCGAGCCTGGATCACCCGCAGCCGAAGCCGGGTTAAAACTCGATGACATCATCGTCCAACTCGATACCACCGAGATCGCTCGTGGGCAGGATTTGACCAATTTCCTGCGGGAGCATCCCAGTGGAACCCGCGTGAAGGTCACCGTTGTACGAGATGCTCAATTCCTGATATCTCTCGAAGCGACCCTCGCCGAACGCCCCGATCGGTAGCACCCACTTCCCGACGTACCGGCCATGGCTCCGGTGAACCAGCTATACCTCACCCGATAACCCCTCACGTCGGAACCACACGCCACCAGTGCACATTTAGATGAATGTTGGTGCAAAATGTGCGGAGTTGTTGCATACGCGATTCCGAAAGACATCCGATGACGAACCAGCCCGCATCTGAACTCGATCTTGATGGCAAAGTGGCGATAGTTACCGGCGCAGGGCGCATGCGCGGCATTGGCCGCGGAACGGCTGTCGTACTCGCAAAAATGGGTGCAAATGTGGTCGTTACCGGCACCGGTCGGGACCCGAGCACGTTTCCGCAGGATGAAAAGGACGCTGAATGGCGCGATATCCAGTCAACTGCTGAACAGATCGAGTCGTTCGGTGTGGAAGCGCTGCCGCTGGTCTCGAACATCGCTGATGAGCACGACGTCCAGAAGATGGTTGATGCCACCGTCGCTCGGTTCGGACGGCTCGACATACTGGTAAATAACGCCGCCGCACCCTACGGCCCTGATCGCGTCTCAGTACTCGATATGGAGTCATCTGCTTTCAAGGCTGTGATCGACGTGAAGGTTCTGGGCACCTTTTATGCGTGCCGTTCGGCAGTCACACAGATGATCAAACAGGGCGAAGGTGGGCGAATCGTCAATCTATCGTCAACAATGGGCAAGAGCGGGCGCGCCAACACAAGCGCCTACAACGCCGCCAACTTTGCCGTCGACGGGTTTACCCAGGCGTTGGCCAAAGAAGTTGGCAAGCACAACATCACGGTGAACAGCGTCTGTCCCGGTCTAACCGAGACATCTCGGCTCGACCCGCTTGGTCGCACCGACCGTTGGAAAGCGCGAATAGCCGAGATCCCCATGCGCCGGGCAGGCACCGACGAAGAAGTCGGTGAACTGATCGGATTCCTGTGCAGCCCGCGCGCGGGATACATCACGGGTCAGTCGGTCAACGTCAACGGCGGTGTCATCACCGAGCGTTAGTCTCCATAACCCCGTCGACCCAACTTCCCGATTGGAGCAAAGCGGAATAGGGGAACCTCGATTGATACCACCTGTCCCCACAGCCAACAACGCCTCACCCACGCTCCCCTGAGCCACCCGCATACCCGCACACCACAACCAGCTACAACACCCGTCCACTCCACCACCGTCAGGAACTCGGCAACAAACTCAGTCAGCGCTTAGTTAGATATCGAGACCCTCGTGCGCGGCAATCTCGACAAAATCCCCGGATTCGTCATCCCAGGCGAACTGCCGCGCTTCGACCACACGTACCCCGTCGATTCCCACCACGATCTGTTGAACCGGGTATGCCGGGCCATCCCCCCAGGGATCGACAGCATTCGCACGGTCGGTCTCTGAGAAGTATGCTCGGCCATTCGGGTGGGAGTGATAGATGATGCGCGGCCGAATGTCGTTGTCTAGTGTGTGGTTCAGGTCGAGAAGGTCATCGTCTGAAATAACGAATGCAGTTTGTGCTGAACGGTCCTGAGCAGTCGGATGAATATCTGGCTTGTAAGCATTGACTGCCGGTCTCACTCCACCAGCCTCGTTCGAGTCTTTGTCGCCAGTCAGCCAGCCACAGCACTCGTCCGGAAACGACTCTCTGGCATGGTTGAATATCTCTACAAGCGAAGCGCGCGGGATATTGATCGGCTCGGGTGCTGGCAAAACTTGTGATCCTGCGTCTAAAAGGGTTTGTGGGTGGAATAACCGCTAACTCAACTCACCAAAGTGTAACGACGCACCCGCCCCAACGTCGATCAACCACGCTCATCCGGCATAATCGCTACCCGTAAAATTAACCGAACTGAGCCTACACCGTGACACACGCTCACCCATTCAGCACCGGGGTGTGTAACGATCTAGATTGCAACCCTCAACCGAGATAAACCAGTAGATGCCCGGACTGCCAAAAAGCTGGATCGATCGAAGGCGGCGTAAACTGCGTCGATCTCAACGCGAATCCCTCGCCCGCATTGGCCTCGCAACCGCAGGCGCACCGGCGGCAGGCGAGACAACACTGTGCATTGCCTACATGTGTCCGTGGGCACATTCTTGCAGTTCAGCCACCTCGAGACCCGCGCTTGTGGCGGAAAGAGATTGTACCCGCAAGTTTCCAGAGGAACACAGACCAGATTCGGGATTGTCAGATTCGGCGCTGGATAGCCTCGCACAACAGCGAATGGTCGGCATCAGGCTAGAAAGTGTGACTGTGGTAGTCCTCGACGAGTTCAGGCCGAACGGCCCGACTCCATCTATGGGCAAGAAACGCCCGGCGAGGCCTATCTACGACTCCGGAGTACGCGGCAAGCCATTTACACCACGGAAACGAGATATTGCCAAACTTCGTAAACTCGCCAGAGCGGGCAGGTCGAGCAGGATGAGAAAACTCAGTCTGGTAGATCGCATTTCATAGTGCATCGTGCATTCTCAGAAACTTTTCCAGCACGGCGTGATACCTCTCTGGATCGACAAGGTCGAGACCGTCATGATCACCGTTCGGGATAATTTCCAGTTGCTTCGGCCCGGCAACCGCCGTAAAAATCCGCTCTGAATTTACACGATGAACGGTTCGGTCCGAATCCCCATGGAAAACCAGTGTCGGAACCGGAACCGACGCAACGTATCTGGTCGTTTCTAACCTGGAGCGAACGATAAACCGAACCGGCAAGAAGCGAGTCCAGGGGGCTCTTTCTCGAACTATCTCAGGTATCGACGAAATCGAAGCCTCCAGAATTAGCGCAGCCGGCGAAACTATCGAGGCAAGCTGGGCAGCAACGGCACCGCCCATCGATCGACCGAACACGACGATCCTCTTGTGGGGGTACAGCTCTCTGATAAGGTCATACGCAGCTAGAGCATCGGCATAAAATCCCTCTTCACTCGGCTCGCCTTCACTACGTCCATAGCCTCGATAGTCGATTGCGACTACCGTGGCGCGGTACCGGTGCTGTATTTCCTTGTACTGGTCGAGACGCACACTGATATTCCCGCCATTGCCGTGAAAAACCAGCCAGACGATATCTGACGAGTCAGTGGATGCAAC
>JAJRZP010000165.1 GCA_024275195.1 Chloroflexota bacterium
CGTACTTCTTTCGAGTTCTCAAAGTAACTCGCTTCAATACCTGATAGCACGATTCCGATGATGAAAGAAATCACAACGATCATCAATCCCATAATCACCCATGGCGCCCACATCTTCGTGGCCATGCTCTGCATGCCCGTCATGGCGACGTTTCCGCCCTTGATAGTGATTGCCGGTATACCGGCAACTTTAGTTGCAACTTGTGTTGTCATAATTTACGCTCCTGCCCCATCACCGCTCACGTCACTCGTTATCAGCTTCGGAAGGGCTGCTGCGAAGGCCTCTGCCCGTAGTTGTAGATTCTTGATAATTGCTGCCAGTGCGGCCGCAATCGATGCGAATAAAATCGCCACTCCAACGAATTGCAAAGGCACCAGCCAGGCCTTTATCGTGCCAATAGTTCCTAGCTGCGAAAGCAAACCAGAACCGGCCACCGCCGCATCCCTCGTCACTTTCGCCTCGGCAAAGTAGTCACCGGCAGAAACCCCAACGGCAATCCCGACTATCAGGGCGATCATCTCGATCATCACTCCTGCGAGGAGCAAGACGACCGCTAGCCTGACGCCAGGGCGCTGCCCCTGAGTCCGCCGGTAGATCTCGTGCAAAGTCATGCTTTTCTCCCATCCACAATCACTGTCATCCCCGTCCCAGAGGTCGCTTGACTGGATACAAAAATGTGATGCGCTCGGAACATAAAAAGGTGCTGCATGAGTTCAATCCACGGGCTGGCATCGACATTTTCAGAGGATTCTTGTTCAATATTTGCCAACGATTTCATGACGAACCACGACACGCACAGAGCCTTTGGGAAAAGTCGATCAACCTATCGCCCTCTGGCTCGAAGCGAGTGCTTATCTCGTCGCCTTCACCCGGCACCCAAAACATCCAGTTCGACACTACCCAACGCTGCTCGATGTCCAAGAATCGGTACTTCCGACACCCCAATCCGGCATCCACGGTGGTAGATTCGCTCAATCTCAACCAGGACGCACACGAAAAACGGAACGTAATCAAAATGCTCAACGCCGGCGCCGGACGATCAGACATCACCCCTCCAGTAGGTATTGCCCACGCCGGTTGGGGTGCTGCAACCCACCAGCGTGCCGAAGGGGTCGACATGCCCTTCTACGCAACCGCCCTCTACGTCAGTGATGGCGATCTTGAGATTGCGATCGTCGATCTGGACATCGGAATCCTTACTAACGAGGACGATCAGGCAATTCGAGCCGAAGTCGCCGCCACCTCGAACATCAAGCCCGAGAATCTGCGACTCTCAGCGACTCACACCCACTCCGGACCCGTAAATCGCCAGTCATGGCTCGACGCGGGCATGGAGATGGTCGGACCATACTGGGATTCGCTTCCGGAACGTGTAGCAAACGCTATCAACACTGCGCGCTACAACTCGAAGCCAGCCCACGTCGGAGTCGGGAAAGGATCGAGCAATATCAACGTAAATCGGCGGCCCGCCCTCAGCGATGGCACGTTGTTCACCGGGCGCAACTGGGATGGCGTTGTCGATCAGGAGGTCGGAGTTGTCGCCATCAACGACGTTGACGGTAACTCGATCGCAACCCTCCTCAACTTCGCCTGCCATCCGACGATTCTCGGCCCCGCGAACAAACTTCTATCACCCGACTATCCGGGGCACGCGCGCAAAGTGGTCGAGCAATACGCAGGCGGTCTCTGTCTGTTCTTGCAGGGTGCTGCCGGCAACTGTGGCCCCACGCATGGCTTTATCGGAGAGGTCGCAGTCGCCAGGTGGCTCGGTGAACGGCTCGGACTCGAAGCAGCCCGCGTGCGACTTGAGATCGACCCGATTCCCCGGAAGGAACGGCTCGTCGAAGTAGTCCAGTCGGGAGCTGACCTCGGCATGTACGAAGACGATCCAGCCGGTGAGCCCGATGACACTCTTCGGATTATCAACACCACCGCCACACTTCCGGTCGGGCAGTTCCCGTCGATCGAAGAGGCACAGGCCGATTTTGATTCAGTTGTCGAGATTCTGAACAAGACCCGCGAGACAGGCACCGAGGCCGAAATCAAGATTGCCGTGTCGAACGCCAAACGGGCAGTATTCGTACTCGGGAATGCCCAGCGCACTGCCGATGGCCCGATGGCAATGCCAGTTCAGGCAATGCGAATTGGCCCTGCCGCCCTCGTGGCAATTCCGGTTGAAGCTTTTTGCGAGATCGGGATCGCGGTCAAGGGCGCATCACCCGCAGCGCAAACACTCTTCAGCGGCTACACAAACGGCTACATGGGCTACATGCCGATGGCCGACAACTTCGAAGAGGGTGGCTATGAGGTCGTAACCACTCCGATGTCGGCAGGCGCTGCCGAAGAAACAATAGACGTCTGCACCGATGCCGTTAAAGCCCTCTGGCGCTAAAAATGCGATGAAACCCCAAGCCATCTGATGGCGCCCGGGCCCAAACGTCTGCACCGACGCCGTTAGAGCCCTCTGCCGCCAGTACCGCGATGAATCCTCAAACATTCGTGGCCCCGAAAAAAACACACCCAACTGACCCAATTTGTAGGCGCGCTCCCGACTCTTGACATCTCAAGCAAGCCCAACCCCGCTGGACTCCCCTGCCGGGTAGCATTGGGATCACTTTCAACCATCCAGCCTCTATCAGCCCGCTGATACCCGCCGAGCCAAGTTGAGTCGCTCAACAAAGAACCCAGTCGTTCAGTCCGATTCGCCTGCTCCCAGCGTCATCCAACCAAAGCTTCTGCGTAACGGGCAGTTCCTCAGACTCTGGTCAGTAGGCTGGATGACCGGGACGATGATGTGGCTCGAAATGCTGGTTGTCGCACTACTGACGCTTGAGCTAACCGACTCCCCTTTCCTAGTATCTCTGACGTTCTTCCTCCGGTTTTTGCCGATGCTTTTCGGCTTCGGAATCAGTGTTATTGCCGAACGGCTCAACCGGAAATACCTGATGATCGGCGGACTTATCGTTCAGGTGGCTGTATCGGCAGTTCTTGCCCTGCTGGTTATCGCCAGCCTCCTCGAATACTGGCACCTCGCTCTCGGCAGCTTTCTGGCCGGGGTGATTCTGGCGAGCGAGTTCCCGGTTCGTCGAACCATGATCGGTGAAGTCGTCCATCGCAATTCAGTCGGGCGCGCCGTCTCGCTTGAGCAGACAACTAACTCCCTGTTCCGAATCGTCGGACCCTTCATCGGCGGTGTGTTCCTCGCCACAATCGGCGCGCAGGGTGGATTCCTGCTCGGGGTTGTTCTCTACTCGATCGGCATCGTCATTGCCCTATCGATGAAATACCG
This sequence comes from Chloroflexota bacterium, assembly GCA_024275195.1. Classification (GTDB taxonomy): domain Bacteria; phylum Chloroflexota; class Dehalococcoidia; order Lucifugimonadales; family Lucifugimonadaceae; genus Lucifugimonas. The sequence continues at coordinate 3,290 of JAJRZP010000165.1, forward strand.
GCGCCCGGATACCAGTGCAATGCCGACCGGACCCAAAACCGAGATCATCGAAGGCATCCGCTACATCCGAAAAAGTCAGGTAATGATCGGCACTCTCGGCGTAACGCTGGTTCTCAATGTTTTCGGCTTTTCCTACCTGAGCCAACAGCCCGTGGTCGCGAAACAGGTGCTGCAAGTCAGCGACGTCCTGATCGGACTTCTCCAATCGGTCGAAGGGGCAGGAGCCTTCCTCGGTGCCGCCTTAATTGCCATCTTCGCAAGACCACACCACTACACTCGCATCTACATGTGGGGATCGCTCCTGTTCCTGGTCACAATCGTCCTCTTCTCGCAGTCCGAAACCTACTGGATCACGCTGATAATCCTCTTCTTCGGCGGATTGGGAATGTCTGGATTCGCAACCATGCAAAGCGCGATCATGATCTACGTCTCATCTCCACAGATGCGGGGACGCGTTCTGGGGTCGGTGGCCGTGTTTATTGGAATCGGACCGTTCGGTCAACTCGGGATTGGTCTGCTCGCCAGCATTCTCGATCCTGCAACCGCGGTACTGCTTACCGCATCGACCGGCATCGTATTCATGTTTATCGCGTTCGTGATCTACCCTGTCATGAGCAGGTCAAACGCTCTCGATACCGATTCGGCAAAATCAGAGACACTGGCGTGAACCGTTCCAATGAGTCAACCTGATAACGTCATCCTGAGCTTAAACGCCAATTAAGTGTGATATTGACGTTTCGTTTTCAGTTGGACTCAAACGTAGCATGGAGGCTCAATCATTGAACTGTTTTGAATAACAGAGTGTTATGACCCCAAAAATACCCACAGTATGGGACTGTGACCAAGCGAAAGGTCCGCTATGTTAGCGGTCGTCAGAGGTGGTTCCGGTTGTCCGAACAGTGTTCGAGCCGGGTGAGTTCCCGAGTGGTCTGGGCTTTCTGGAGAACGGCGATCTGCTGGTGGTCGCAACGGAGAGCCGTGAGATCGTTCGATTGAAAGCCGACGCGGTGCGGGCAGGAAATGCGAAACGATCGGATTCGATTCACCATGCTGATATTTCGACACCTTACGGAACCGGGAACAACGACATGGTGGTCGCACCGAACGGCAATGCATATGCCGGTGCCTACCTGCCGGGACTGAGCGAAGAAACGCCGCCGGGACCGATGAATCCGCCGCTGTTCGGAAATCTAGTTCTGGCACGACCCGACGGTAGCTCTCAGATCGTAGCGGACCGCGTCTGCTTCCCGAACGGTGGAGCGATCACACCAGATGGTAAGACTTTGATAGTCGCTGAAACGTTCGCGTTTACGCTGACGGCGTGGGACATTGAGGATGACGGGACACTCTCGAACCGAAGACCATTCGCGAATCTGGCTGCCCCAACGGATGGGATCAGCCTCGATGCTGAAGGATGCGTCTGGGTGGCGTGTCCATACTTCTCGTATGGCGATTCGGGCGGATGGGTACGGGTTGCCGATGGTGGCGAAATCAAGCAGGTAATAGAGCTTGAGGACGCTGACAAGAGTGCTTATGCGTGCATGCTCGGTGGAGCGGAGGGTCGAGACTTGTGGCTATGCGAGTCGACGGTGCTGGGTCGGGATCGGAATCAGGGCGATGGTCGAATCAGGCGGATTCAAGTAGATGTACCGATGGCTGAAAGGCAGTGTTAGCGCTCTAAGGTTCCGATCATGATTCCGGTGGTCTTCGTGTTCTGGAGAACACGTTGCGAAGCCGGGTACAGGCCAAGCGAAGATTTTCAGTCACTATGCCCATTTCGTCGAAATATTTGATATTTATGTGACGTAGGCGATGGCGTTCCCCGTACGACAGGCACTGGGGCCGCTTCAACCTGAAGTCATGCGCCATGAACTTCGGCGGGTCGCCCCGTGTTCTGTTGCGTCAAGACGGATCATCAAGGGAACCATGTGATCGAGCGCAACCGCGTCCGCGAGCGTGCCACAGTCGATTGGTTTCAGCCCAATTCCTCGAATTAGACCGGCTACAACTTCCATCGCCGCTTCATCGTCACCCGCATAGTGAACCTCGCGGGCTTCACCCGTGGAGTCGACTGGAGTCTCCAACGTCTCAGCGAAGTTCGTTTTGAATGCAGCGACTACTCTCGCTCCTTCACCGATTATCGATGCCGTGACCTGCGCTCCTGAATCGCCGTTGTTCGGCTGGGCGGCAAACGGGTTCGTGATGTCGATGACGATCTTATCTCGAAGCGCATCACGAAATTTTCGTACCGTAGCTGCGACGTCGCCGTAGGGCAGGGCGATTATCACGATCTCACCGGCATCGATGGCGGCCTGGTACCCGTAAAGTCTGGACTCTGCACCGACCGCCTCGTGAAAGTCGTTTTTCGATTCGGGTCGTCGAGATCCGAAGGCGACAAAATGCCCTGCTTCAAGGAATGATCTTCCGAGGGCAAACGCCATGTTGCCGGTGCCGAGTATTCCGACCCTGGGTTTTCGTGACATTTGTGACAATCCTCGATTCGCGTGCGTCTGTTGTGATTGTTAGGTAGTGGGCGGACGAATCGCTGTGTTCAGGCAGTTATCAGCCGAATCCCACGTTGCAGGCTCATCGCGATGGCGTGTGGATCTGCATACCGGCGTGGTCTGCCGTGGGATATTAGAGATATTGGTCGCCGATGTATACCGTTTCGGTGCTTGCTGCGATACGCTTCGTATCTGTGCCTGCAAGCGTGGCACGAAGAACATTAATCGTCCTCCAGTTTTTGAGAATGAGCGTAAATGACTGACTACCTTCCAATGCCAGGCACTCCCATTGAGGAGCTGGATACTCCGTGCATCATCATTGATCTCGACGTCGCAGAGGCGAACATTGCGAAGCTGCAGGCCGCAGCGAACGAGATGGGCGTTGATGTTCGACCACACTCCAAGACGAACAAGAGCCCGTACTGGGTTCGTAAGCAGCTTGAGGCGGGAGCGATCGGTGTTTGCTGTGCGAAGGTCGGAGAGGCCGAGGTGATGGTCGATGCCGGGATACAGGAAGTGATGATCCCGAATCAGGTGATCGGTCAGCGCAAGATCGCTCGGTTGGTGGCTCTTGCTCGGGCGGCGCGGATAATTGTCGCAGTGGAAGATTCGGGCAACGTCGAAGATCTTTCGAGTGCCGCAAGTTCAGCGGGTGCTGAACTCGGGGTGATTGTCGAAGTCAATGTCGGCATGAACCGTTGCGGAGTCGATGGTGACGGAGCGGTTGAGCTTGCGAAGCAGATTGATGCCGCGCCGGGACTGCGATTCGACGGACTGATGGGGTACGAGGGTCACACGGTAGCTGAGCGGGACTACGAAACTCGCAAAATTGAAGCCGAAAAGGCAATGGCAATACTTACCGGTGCTGCCGATCAGATACGCGATGCGGGAATCGAAGTGAAGCTTGTTTCAGCGGCAGGAACCGGAACATATAACATCACCGGCCGGGTCGAGGGCGTGACTGAGTTGCAGTGTGGCTCGTATATATTCATGGACGGCGACTATCTTGAGGTGTTCAACGATTTCCAGCCTGCGCTCTCGGTGTTGGCGACCGTGATTTCTCGACAGAAAAAGGAAATTGCAATCGTTGACATGGGCCTCAAGTCGATTTCGATCGATCGTGGTCTTGCCGAAGTTATTTCTCCACCGACAGCCTCGATCATCAAGCACTCGGAAGAACATACGGCTGTGAATTTGCCAGATGCCGCGTCGCAGGCGTTGAAGGTAGGAGACAAAGTGCGGTCACGTCCAACCCACGGCGACACGACGATCAACCTGCACGAGTATTACTTTGGCGTTCGTAATGGCAAGCTTGAGGCTGCTATTCCAATCCCGGGCCGCGGCAAGTTCAGGTAAGGCGTCAGCAAGCCAGTTTCGGTTGGGTTTCGGCGGTTGGTGTGAATTGTGCCGAGTATCTGTACTAGATTGCTGGTACGAACCTCCACAGGGTTGAATCCATGATTGGCCTGTAGCCGATCTTCATGTAGATCGAGTTCGAGGTCGGATTGTCCAGATCGGTGTAGAGGGTCGCATATTTCTTACCGCTGTCGAGAATCGACCGGGTCACTGCTGCCGTGATGGCGGTTCCGTAGCCGTTGTTGCGACGTTCGGGCGGGGTGTAGACGACCCCGATCGTTCCGGTGTTCCCGGTTTCCCGTGCATAGAGTGCCATGCTGACCGGGCGACCGACTTCCCAGAGGTAGTAGCGGCCCTGTTCGATGTGGTGGGTGATTTGGGCATCGTCTGTCCCGATTGCAGCGTTCGCGTCGTCGTGGAAGGCATACCGCCACTTCTTGACCAGCTCGAAATCGGCGTTCGTCGCCTGGCGTGAATTACCATCGGAAAGCTTGATATCTGCCACGGCACTGCAATCGTAAAGCCTCGCGTTGTGATGAATTACGAGGTCGCACCGGCTGAGACGTTCCCATTCATCGGCAAACTCCATGGACAGTTCTTTTGGCCCCGTTACGCCGGTTGGCTGTGGACTCTTCGGGTAGAAGAAACGTGCGAGCAGCCTGGCCGCCTCAACTGACCCGTCTGAGAGCAGTGGCCATACTTCGGCGGTGAACATCGCAGGTAGTACCGGCTCACCATGTTCGATTACAGCATAGAACCGGGTCGACATCGCCGAATCAATCCCGTGAACCTGATTTTCGGCGTAGCTGAGCATTATCGAGTTTGCGGCCTCGTTCTCCATCAAAACGCTCCGCGTTGCGTCGAGGAACTCGGTTGCGGATGGGTATTCGACGACATGCATGGCGGAGGTTCTGTGGGATGGGGTTGAGTAGCTGTTCAAACGTACTCGAAATCGTCGAGGATGTTGTTGATGAGACTCTGTGGCCCGGCGGCCATGAGCCCGGCATCGACAGGCAGTAAAACGCCGGTGATCCACCGTGATTCATCACTCGCCAGGAACGTCGCCGCCATCGCAATATCCTCGGCTCTGCCCTCGGTGCCGAGTGGCGCAATCTTGCGTCGGAGATCACGGGTGGTGTCGACCCAGTGCTCGGTCATCGATGTGTACAGCATGCCCGGAGCGATGCAGTTCACCCGTATGTTTTCACGACCGTGATGTACCGCCATCGCCCGCGTAACAGCGATCATACCGCCCTTGGCAGCGGCATAGGGAATGTTCTTGGTCATGGCGGCGCGTATGCCATCGACCGATGAGACGTTGATGATCGAGCCACCGCCGTTCTTGACCATCTCAGGAATAGCGTACTTAGATATGAACACCATGCTTTTAAGATCGACATCGAGAACGCGATTCCAGGTCTCCTCGGTCACGTCTGGAGTTGCTCCGTGACCGCCGATTCCGACACTGTTCATCAGGATGTCGAGCTTGCCGTAGCGTTCTATCGCCGCTTCCACGATAGATTTGCAATCTGACTCCAGAGCAACATCGGCGACCAGCATCGAGGCTTCGCCACCTGCCGAAACTATCGCGTCTACTGTCGCGCTACCGGCAGATTCATCGATATCGACGATTAGAACGCTGGCGCCGTGGGACGAAAACAGTTTTGCGGTCGCAACCCCCACGCCCGCGACGTTTGCTGAACGTGTCCCTGCACCTGTGACGATTGCGACCTTACCTGCGAGTCGTGTTATTTCACACCTCTTAACCTGAGTACCGCGCTGTCGCGAAATCTGTTGTTATGTTCGGGAGAATATTTCTGTTTTTGGATCGAATACAGTGTCCATTTCGAGAGGGTAGATGGGACGGGAGCAAACCGTGTGACCCAGCGTTTTCAGATTTGCACTGGTTGATCCGGGGGCATCGACGTTGAAGTTAGCCTCGACCCAATCGTCGAAGAAGGCCGGTTCACAGTGTGGCGACTTCACGATCGTTGAGTGGAAATCCTTCGGATCGAGCCCAACCTTGAAGAACAGTGCGCGATCAACCAGCATCACGGTTTCGGTTGTGGCAACCAGAGTCAGGTTTCCCGATTTCAGGACTGCTGTTGGGCCGATAGTCGGCTCGTACTTCCATGTCTCACACTTCATAGTGCCGTCAGCCAGCGACTCGACGGTCCATTCAAGCTCGATCGGAGTGAACCGTGGGTCATGCGCTCCGCCGATTCCCATTCTGAATACTGCGCCGACACCGAGTTCGTGCGCCCGAGCTGCCGCTGCCGGGTCAGCTATCGGTGCAAGTATCGAGTGCGGGTAGTCGGCAGCGATCATTGCGGAGATGATGGCGTTGCTATCACCAGACGATCCCGAACTTGGTGCGTCGGCAGCATCGGTGAATGCGATCGGCCCGCACATAGCAGCGCCCTTTGCGACAGATTCTTCAAGTGAGATGAATTTACCCTGCATGATGTGCCGGTTAGGCCAGAAATCTTGCGCCATTTGCAGGGCGTGCTGCTCTGCCAGTTCCGGGTTGCCATCGGTATAAACGTACGCCTGGCTGCTGAGTTCCGGCACGTCGGTGAACGGGTTGCAGATGAAGAACCCGGCCGAGAGTACCTCAGGGTTATCGTGCAGTTCTTTTGCGTAGCGAATCTGCGCGCTGAACGCACCATTCTCAGTAATAAGTTCATTGCCACGGACGATTGCCGGGACGCGTACCCGGGCCACAACTGGCTTTACGCCATCCTGGAGGATTCGCGTCAGCATCCTCGCAGCCCGTCGACCGGTGTCGCCGAAGTCGACGTGGGGGTAGGTATGGAACGAAGCGAGACCGTCGATGTTTTCGAGCATCTTCCCCGTCAGGATCCCATGGAGATCCATCGTGATCACGATCGGAACTTCGTCACCAAGAATCTTCCGTGCCTCTTCGAGCAGAAAGCCCTCAGGATCGAGGAGTTCGGTGGTGCCCATCGCACCATGCATCGAGAAGTAGACTCCGTCGATCTCTCCAGCGTGTTCTTTGAGAGGTTCGAGGAATTCGTTGGCGATCCGTATAAACGCGCTGTGGCGAAGCGGCCCGGCTGCCGTACCTTCCGCATCGTATGTGAAAACGAGCTCAAGAGCGTCACCGAACGCAGTTTTCAACTCCGCGATTGCCCCACCGATTTGTGAATCGGTGCCTTCATGGGTTGCCCTGATCTCATCGCCCCGGAGGTAGTCGAAGAATTCGTACTCGCAAGGGACCGAATTGAATGTTGATATCTCCTGCTGACATCCGCCGATCAATATTCTCATCGCTGGCAGGCTCTCCCTGTTACATGTTGTGTGCGGCTGGAAATGTATCAGCGAACCCAACCCCATAGGTGAATGATGTGGACTGATTTTTACAGGTAAATCAGGAGCGTGATTTTTGGCCTGTCCCGCACGACGCTTGTACCGCTGATTATCCCAAGATTCCCAGAGGGAAGACCATGCGAAATCAACTTCGACCGGCAACGCATTCGTGTTCTGATACACAACGTTTCACGTTGGCTCCTCGAATCCGACAAACGAGTTTCTAGTATCGAGACAGCGTTGATAATTGCCGATTGTTTGCAGAGTTGGGTGCGTGTAGAGTGTCCTGCGATGTACTGAATTTATGGATAACCCGTTCGAACCTGTACCGAAAGCTGTAGTGACCAATTGAAAGCTGCAAGACTCGTTGCCCCCGCGACTTTTGACTTTGTGGATATCGACGAGCCCGTCCCAACCGACGGGCAAGCGAAGATAAAGATCGAGGCGCTTTCCGTCTGCGGCAGCGATATTCACGGAACGTTCCATGCGAACTTACCGGAAGAAAGCTACCCGATGGGACCCAGCATCGGGTGCCACGAAATTGCCGGCACTGTTGTCGAATCGAAAACCGATGCCATCAAGGAGGGCCAGCGGGCGATAGTGCTTCCAACGCGTGGATCGGGCGGACTTGCCGAGTACATGGTTCAGACACCTGACCGCGTTCTTCCCGTTCCAGACTGGGGCCCGATCGACGAATGGGTGATGTGCCAGCACACCGGCACGGTTCTTTACTCAGTCAAGCAGATGGGCAACGTGGCGGGTAAACGTGTCGCGGTGCTTGGCCAGGGCGGAATCGGTCTTTCATTCACCATGCTCCTTGAGAAGCAGGGTGCGCTACAGGTAATTGGAATCGATCCGATAGAAGCACGGCTCGAAAAGGCGCTGGAGGTCGGCGCAACCAACACGGTGAATCCGTCGAGAGACGACATGTACGAGGCTATCGACGAACTGACCGGCGGTGAGGGTATCGACATCGTAGTGGATGCTACCGGCGATCCTGAGGGCTTCGGTCAGTGCCTGAAGATCGTAAAACGCTGGGGAATGTTCGTTAGCTTCAGCCTCACAGGGCAGGGCGGGAAAATTGCCGCGTTCCCGCATCAGGAGTTCATGTTCAAGGCAGCAACCATTATTCCGACGCAGGTTGCCGCAACAGGTCAGCCCACCAAGGACATCCGCGAGACGATCGCGCTGAAAGAGCGTGGCTGGATCGATCCCGGTGTTTTAAAAAGCCACAACGTAGATTTTAACGACATACAGATGGCTTACGACATGTATGCCAGCCACGATGATGGCGTTATCAAGGTGGCGTTGTCGGTAAACGGTGGCGGCAAGTAACTCTCCTGCGCCGACATCGGCCCGAGTGTTTTTTGATCAGTGGTTGCGATCTGATCATCCGTCAGTTGGCTCCCACCGGAGCCCGACGACATGCCGTACCGCCGTGGCTCACTACTTCTGGGCGATGAACATGCCGGTCGAACGAGTGATTCTAAAATATCCCTTATCTGCAATTTCAGCCTTCACAGCAGAAGCAACCCTCTCGACATCGAGGTCAGCGTCCATAGAAAGTGCGTAATCGACAACAATTTTGGGATCAGTGGCTTCACAAATTGAGTCGTCGCGGATGACCTCGACGTTTGAGAAGTAGCGTTCGATCATCGCTTTGCCATTTTCGAGCGTGAATGCCGCGTGAGCCAGACCAATGTTCGGTAACTCTGTTTCATCGACGATGAACTGTCGTTGCAGATTGAGAAATTCGGCTATGTGACCCTCGGAGTTTGTTGCCGCGTAAAGCCATGCTCCAGGCTTAAGGACTCTCGATATTTCAGCCAGTGCCATGTCCTGATCACTCGCGTGGTACAGCATGTAGTTGGCGGTAACGGCATCGTACGAGGCTTCCTCAAAATTCAAGTTGCATACGTCGGCAATCTCGAATGTGAATTGCCGCTTTTGCCTTGTGATGTTGCACTTCGCTTCCGCGATCATTCCGGGAGAAAGATCAGTCAACGTCACCGACCAGTCCTCAGAAACTCGGCCGTTTTCCAAACCCCATTGCCAGCAGTGAGCAGGGCCGCATCCGAGATCAAGCACTTTTGCATTTCGCGACATTTTGTAGCGGTCAAAATACCGCTTGAACGCTGAGTCCCTCGGTTCGCCATACAGTTGCCAGAAAGCGATTCGGGCGTTGAGCTTGGAAGCATCGCTGTAAGCGTTGGTTCGCAGGTGGTCGGCATCTTGCATACGTTTGTTAGCCATGCCCCGAAACTATCATCAATCGGTCACGCCCGCCCGCACCACTCAGCAGATATTCATTCCTGAAATTAGATTCACTTTCAGAATCGACAGTACTCGAATGTACGGAGATATTCCGTTGCGAGCTACAATTCTGAGCCTGCCGATCTGTCTACTTCTGACTTGAACTGAACCTCGCGAGTTGTAGTTGAAAATGCACCGAGAGAGCTCGGTCATGTTGCTCGAAAGAAATGAGTCGATCTCGTTGTAATTTGTAGCCGGGGGAGGCACGGAGCTTTCGTGCCTTCCTCCTTAGCTTCCGCGGTGGGTTTACATAACTGTGGGATTCCGGTGAAGGTGGCTTATTGAGCTTCGGTGACTGATCAGGCCGCCGATTGACCCGAACGGCTCCCATACCGTACTGACATATGCATCGGAGGTAGATAGAGTATGCACGACTTCCAGTCTGGCGAACCCGCAAAGTATCCGAAGATACCTGTCTATGCTCAACCCTGGGCGAATACGCGATGGGATTCGAAAACCGGCTACTCGCTGGATTTTCGCTCTGGTTGTCGTCACGCTCCTTGCGTCGTTCACAACCAATGTTCAGGGCGTATGGATCTCAGCCGCAACTGCGGGGAGCAGCCTTTTTTCGGGCACAGTGCCTGCCAGCCCTTCAACTGTTGCGTGCGGCGGTTCATCGGAACAGATGGGCTTCTGGTCGGCATCTGGCGATCCGCTTAGTTCAATAAACCTCGACAATCCCGGTGACTCGATCGATGTGCTGATTTGCGCCGAGGGACTCACCCTCGGTGGTACAGACACCGCGCAGATAGTGATCGAACATGATGACTCGGTCGTCGAGTTGATAAATCCTGCGTGTGCCGGTCTGCTCGATGGCGGATTCGTCTCACCTTCCACCAAACGAACGTCAGATGATCTTGCTTCAGCATTCATCTGCACGAAGCCGGGTGGCGTTTCGGGCAGCAGCGGAGGACTGCTCAAGCTCACGGCGCGGCGAACAGGTTTTGGGACAGGCACATTCGCATTCAGGACCACCGGTACGCCGAGCACGGCACTGTACGAGTCGGGCGTTCTCAAGCCGGTAAGCGGGTTTGATTCCCTGACATTCCAGCAGCAAAACCCCAGTGCAACACCTGTTCCAACATCGACTCCTGTCCCATCTTCTGCACCACCGTTCATCCCACCTTCCACCGCGACACCTGTTCCAACTGTTGAAGCGGGCGGAGGCACTCCGGCCCTGAGGTTTGAGCCTCCGACCGAGCCGGTCAACTTCAGTGCGGTCCCCGGCCTGCGCTCAGTGACACTCACGTGGGAAGTCCCGGAAGATACGAGCAATCGCCCGATCGACGTATACATGATTCAGAACTTGCGAACAGGTGAGATCGTTCGGGTTTCAGGAGAGACCCTTGCGTATACGTTCGCCGATCTCGACCCTGCTATTTCATACAACTTCATCATCAAGGCTTCGACCGGGCTGGGTGTTGGACCGAACAGCGGGGCTGGGCCGATCACCCCGTGGGACTTACCGGGGCAACCAGTCGGCGCGTCGAGTGAGGTAGTTGGTGACAGCGGCTCGGTTCGTGTCAGTTGGTCTGTGCCTGAGACTGACGGTGGAACATCGATTACCGGGTATGCCGTGACGGCAAACGCTGCAACAGGTTCGACCCGCTCTGTTGAGGTTTCTGCCACTGCGTTTACGTTCGTTGACCTGCTCGCTCCGGGCGACATTTATACGATAAGCGTCAGCGCATCAACACTGGCAGGTGTCGGCCCTCCTGCGGATGCAGGAACGGTCTCGAGATCTGCACTTACCTCAGTGGTTCAGCCGATCTCGACCGCTACACCGCCACCAGAAGTGATCGTGCCGACCGCGGAGCCGACCAGTTCACCCGTGCCGGGGGAGACGCGAACAGGGACTATCACTGCAACCGATACCGAGATTCAGACGTTCAAGCGCGTGCTGGAGGAGGTGACAGGTAGCGCACTGTTCGTCGACGAAATCGCCGTCGAGACAACTTCTGCCAATGGTGAGATAGCAGTAGTAATTCCGGTCGAAGGACTATCAGCGAACGATGAGTTGAGTGGTGCGCTGACGCTTCAGGTCGGTCAGATGACTCTCGATATCGTCGATGGGTCGGGTACTGCCGTTATACAGATATCGAGTGAGCTTGCGGTCGTTGGACTGGCGTCGGTGGCAACCACGGATGGCACGCTGGACGTTCAGATCAGTGAGCCGGTACTCCGCTATTCTCCAGTGACAGTTGACGATGGGTCGTTTGCGGCGACGATGAACTCGATCGATGATGTCGCAGTTTCGTTTGCGGTCGGTGTCGATCTTCTTCCAGGCGAGGTTGAACTCGTCACGACGTACTCGGCCGATCCTTCCGAGTTGGAATTTTCAGTTGGTACAAAGTTCGCGCTGAGTGGTGACGACGAACTTGCATATTTCGTTTCAGTTGAGAAATCAGGTATCAGGCAGGAGGATCTCGGCGATAACGTCGTGACAATGAACGTCTCGCTCGTGTGGCTGGATGCCATGGTTCTGGCAGGCAAGGAGATTGCCATCACCAAGGTCTCCGATTCTGGAGAGGTGTTTACCGAACCGGCTCAGTGCGAGCGATTCAGCGATATTGCGGTATGCACGGTGACTTTTACGGGCGGTGCTGGTGGGTTCTCTGTATTTGCGATCTACGGGTATGTAAACACTGAACCCCAACCAGCGCCGCAACCACTCGCAACACAGGTTCCAGCGCCGGATACGTTACCAACAGCCGTTGCTTCTGACACCTCACCGAACACGACGCCAACTCCTGCGCCACAGGTTGCACCGGCTCCAACGGCAGGACGTGCCGAGAGGAGTGATCTCGGTGGAGTTGGCGAGCTTGGCGATGGCGGTGGTGGTGGTCCCAACCTCATCGTGATTGTCGCTGTCGCGATTGTGGTGGTTGCTGCCGGTGGAACCGTGCTATCGGCGTACTACCGCCGACCCGACATTCCAACCGCGGGTCTGTTTGTGATCGCAGTTTCCGCGGGCGTGGTCGTTTTATTGGCGGGCAATGCAAGCGTGGCGATGGCCGAAGTGAATACGGCCGGCGATGATCCGAACGTTCGCCAGCTTGATGCCAGCAACTTACCGGATATCGACAAGAACGATTTTCGTTACCGCAAGGTTGGATCGACGATTCGCTCACTGTCCGAGGCGTATTCAGCAGGGACGTTGGATGAGCGGGCCCAGTTCGCCGAACTGTCGGATGTTGAGGCCCTTGACCCGAGCATAGATGTGACGGTCTGGTTCGAGTCAGAGGATGCAGTCGATCTCGAACTAATCTCGCAGTTTGCAACGGTTCTCAATTACGTCGACGACATAGTTGAGGTGCGGGTTCCAGTTCGGTTTGCGCATCAACTTTCGTACATCTCAGGCGTCTTGAGAGTCGATCAAATAGTTCCACCGCAAGTACAAGTAAACGTCGTCTCCGAGGGCACGATCGTTCACAGGTCACCCGCGTGGAACGCAGTGGGACTGGATGGAACAGGAATCAAAGTCGGAATTATCGACGTTGGGTTTATCGGATGGAGCTCCATATCACCTTCCGAACTCCCAACCCCTTCGGGTGTTCGTTGCTACACAAGTAGTTCTATCTTTACAAGTAATTTGTCAGATTGTGAATCAGGTGATGTGCACGGAAGCGCAGTCGCAGAGGCGCTGATTGACATCGCACCCAATGTCGAACTGTACATCGCCAATCCCCCTACACCAGCCGCTCTGGCCGATACCGCTACTTGGATGGCATCAGTAGGCGTGGAAGTGATTAATTATTCTGTCGGATGGACTTGGGATGGACCCGGTGATGGCACCTCGCCGTTCCCTTCATCACCCCTGAAAACGGTCGATAAAGCCGTTGATGACGGCATTCTTTGGGTCAACGCTGCTGGCAACGAAAACGGTGATGCTTGGTTTGGATCATGGAGCGACACTGACGCTGACGGATTCCTTAACTTTTCTGGAGTCGATGAAACCAACACGATCACAGTGGCATCATCTGGCACCGTTCAAGCACAGTTGAGATGGGATTCTTCGTGGGATGCTGCGAACACGGACCTCGCACTATGTTTGTACGATTCTGGATTATTTCTTGTGACATGTGCTGACGATCTCCAAACGGGAGTTGGTGGTCAGGTTCCGCGTGAATTTCTGAATGTCACTGTTTCTGCCGGGACATATCACTTGGCAATAGCCGGCAATTCAGGACCGGTTCCATCTTGGGTCCAGTTGCATTCGTGGTCTGGTGAAGATTTGCAGTATATCGGCTCGGCACAGAGTATTTCGAATCCATCGGAGAGTGCGAATTCAGGGATGCTAACGGTTGGTGCTGCCGCGTATTATTCGACATCTACGATCGAGTCGTACAGTTCGCAGGGGCCGACGCCTGACAATCGGATCAAGCCTGACATCGTCGGTGCAGATCGTGGCAACTCAGCAACCTACGGGCCAGATGCCTTCACAGGCACCAGCCAGGCATCGCCACACGTAGCCGGGCTCGCTGCGTTGGTTCTCCAGCGATTCCCTTCGATGACCCCATCTGAGTTGGCGACCTACCTGAAAACCAATGCCGCGGAACGAGGGCCTGCGGGCCCTGACAATACCTGGGGATACGGTTTCGCCGAGCTTGTCGCCCCGGCAGCACCGGTGGCGGTTGCCGATTCATACTCGACCGACGAGGACACTCCGCTCGTAATTGGCACGCCGGGTGTGCTGGTGAACGATTCCGATGACGCCGATACCTTTACCGCAGTTGCCGTATCGCCCCCTGTGAATTCAAGCCCGTCTGGCTTCTCGCTGGATGCTTCCGGGTCGATCAGCTACATCCCTGCCCCCGGCTATGGTGGTAGCGATTCCTTCACTTACAAGGCGGTCGATCCATGGCAGGAGTCTGCACCGGTTACGGTGAACCTGACGATCAATGCGAGGTCTGATATCAGTGGAACCTCGACAACTCAGGGAGTGTCCAACCCCGTGTCGGTAGGCATCAGTGTCACCGGTACTGGAATCTCGGAGGGGTTGACGACTTTCACAGCGGATTCGAGTGGATCGTTCACCCGGCAGGTGCTTGCAGACACATACTCATTCAACTCTGCTGCTGCGGGGTACGTGACACGAGTGTTGACTGGGCAGACGATCACCACTGTCGATCGCACGCTGGGCTCCACCGAGATTCGCGCTGGTGATTCAGACAACGACTCTGACGTTGACAGCGGGGATATAACTCTCATCCTCGCGGCATTCGTGTCCGGTTTACCGAGTTCAGCGAGTAGGAACGATGCGTCGGGCAACACGGTCGATCTGAACAACGACGACATTGTCGATGCGATCGATGTATCGCTGTGGGCCTCAAACTTTGGCTTGCAGGGCCCGATGGCATGGGGCACGGTTGCCACGACACCGCCTCTGGCGATAGGCGATTCATACTGGGTGACTCAGGATTCGCAACTGTCGGTCGGCGCTTCGGGTGTGCTCGGGAACGATTTCGATCAGGAAGGCGATTCGTTGACCGCGACAGTGGTTGATTCGCCGACGAACGGTACTTTGTCTCTCAGTTCCGACGGGTCGTTTACCTACGACCCAGATTCGGGTTACGTAGGTGCCGATTCGTTTACCTACTATCCTTCCGACGCACAGACGACCGGTGTGAAAACGACTGTGACGATCGATGTGCGTACGACACCGGTCGCTACTCCAACCCCCGGATCGGGAACCACCAGCGGCACGACCGCCGGAACCACCGCCGGCACAACCGCCGGTACGACCGCTGGCGGTTAATGGCTAATTCCCACGTATCCTCAAAACGGCCTCAGTGTGTTGCTGTTTGAAGGGCGGCGCGATACTGTGCGCCGTGCGGCCATAGATACTAAGCCGAAAGGGATTGCATGAAATACGCTGTAATTGGCGCTGGAAACATCGGGTGTCTTTACGGGGGTAATCTGGCACGGATCGGACACGATGTCACATTGATCGACATAGCTGCGGATCATGTGGATTCGATAAACAGCAACGGTCTCAGGATGGACGGGCTTCATGGCGATTTCACGGCGAATGTCCGTGCCACAACCGACCCCGAGACGGTGTCAAACATCGATGTGGCACTGATCTGTGTGAACGGCTACACGACGCAGGTCGCTGCCGAAACCGCCTCGCAGGTTCTCAACGACGATGGATTCGCTGTATCGCTCCAGAACGGTGTCGGAAACATCGAGACCCTCACCAAAGTACTTGGCGACCACCGTGTTGTCGGCGGGCTGTCGTTTCACAGCGGCGACATGCAGGGGCCGGGTCATGTTAGCCATACCAACAAGGGTGCGACTTTTCTGGGGGAGATCGATCGCAGTCAGACCGAACGACTCGAAAGACTGGCCGAGCATCTCGCCGCGGCAGACATGCTGCCCGTTGTCGAGGCCGACATCATGGTCACCATATGGAGCAAGTTCGTACACAACTGTGGCATCAACGCCATCTGCGCCATCACCGAACTTCGACCGGGGCATATTCAGGAAGTCCCCGAGCTTGACGAATTCCAGCGGATGATAATCGAGGAAACCCTTGCGCTGGTTCGCGCCAAAGGCGTTGAGCTTGATGATCCCGACCCGATGACTACGATCAAGAAGTACTGTGCGAAGAAATTCCACCGGGTTTCAATGGCGCAACACCTTGCGCGCGAAGTCCGCACCGAAATCGACTCACTCAATGGGTACGTCGCCAGTGAATCTCCGAATTATGGTCTGAGCGCACCAATGAGCGCAGCACTCGCAATGCTAATCAAAGGCCGTGAGCACCTGACAGGGTCGTGATACCGGCCTGAGGTCAATAGATCGCGCTTCCAACCGGGTTTTTCAGGCGGTTTTCACAGGATTGACTCGTGGACGTACAGGGACAGCTATGTAAATACGGGAATACCGATTCCAGCACTGAAGACTCGCAGCGCGTAGACCGAAGTGTGGCCGGTAACGAACAGCGTTCTAAGATCGTCACCGCCCCATGCCAGATTCGTGACTACTTCCGGGAATTTCAGAATGCCCAGCCGACTTCCGTCAGGCTCCCAGATCCACAATCCCGCAGGGCCGGTGCAGAAAACTCGCCCCTCAGAATCGACTTTGAGCCCATCGGGAACTCCGTTCGTTTCTGAATTTTGCGTCAAGGGCATTTCAGCGAAAACGCGTCGATTCACTGCGGTTCCATCTGGTCGCATGTCGAACACATACAGCTTAGGATCAGGTCGGGTGTTCGAAACGTACAGCAGTGATTCATCTGGAGAAAACGCAAGGCCGTTCGGCAAGTTCATTCCTGCACAGACTTCGGTTGTTGTACCGCCGGGCGAAATTCGGTAGACGCCGCTATAACCGATCTCGGCATCATCGCCTTTGATTCTTCCCTCCGGGTTGGTGAAGTAGAGGCTGCCATCCGAATGTGGTGCTATGTCGTTCGGGGCGTTCAGACGATCTCCTTCGAAGCAGTCCGATAGGATCGTCTCGCCTACTTGTTCAATGCACACGGCGATCACGCGACGCTTGCCGGGCTGGCAGACGGTGAGTCGTCCTTCCGAATCGAAAGTCATGCCGTTGCCACCAAACGTGTTTTCAGCAAGCAGAGACACGGTATTTGTCGCGATATCGAGTTGATACCTTTTCGAATCGCGAATGTCGCTGAAGAAAAGCCTGCCTGATGGATGCCACACAGGCCCTTCGGCAAAAACAAAGCCGGTTGCAAGGACGCTTGGTTCAAGTGTCTCGAACAGCGAGTCGGTCTGGTCGGACAATGGTGTCTCGATTCTTCTCATCATGGTTCAGGCGGCGAGGTCGTTAAGATATCCTTTCGAAGCGTTATTATCACCGGCTGATCGCGAACGGAGCAGGACAATTTCCGACTACACGTCTTCAGGGACTCGCGTGTCTGCCGAGAGTCTGCTCCTCCTGGTCACCGAGATTTTTGTAGCAACTGGAATGAGTCGTGTTGATGCCGAGCTACTCGCCGACTCGCTTGTAACAGCCGATCTTTCCGGGACACACTCTCATGGTGTCCTTCGTGTTCCCGAGTATGTGAAAAAGCTAACTGTTGATGGTGTCGACCCCAGCGGTGTTCCAGAAATAGTCCGTGACCGGGGCGGGGCTATCGTAGTTGATGGCGGGAACTCGATGGGGCAGATCGGTTCAGCATTCGCAATGCGCGCCGCGATCGAACGGGCAAGCACGACCGGGATAGCGATCGCCACAGTGCGGGGTAGCAACCACAACGGCGCCCTGAACTACTACACCGAAATGGCAATTAATCACGGCATGATCGGTTGGGCGACTACCAACGCACTGCCCACGATGGCTCCGGCAGGTGGGGCCGAGAGAATACTCGGGATAGACCCGCTGGCAATATCGATACCTGCGAAGAACGAGTACCCGATCTCATATGATGCCGCGTTCAGTGGAACGGCTCACGGCAAAATTCGTGTGTACGCCCAGAAAGGGCTCGAGCTTGAAAGCGATTGGGCACTGGATTCAGACGGCCAACCTACGACCGATCCGCTGAAGGCCATTGACGGACTGCTCCGACCGATCGGTGGCCACAAGGGTGCTTCGCTTGCGCTAATAATGGGTGTCTTATCGTCCATGCTTTCCGGTGCTGCATACGGAACCGAACTCGGTGACATGGAAAATGGTCCGATCGCCGGGGCTGACGGTCACTTCTTCATGGCAATCAACATCGAATTTTTTGTTGATATCGAAGAGTTCACCACACGAGTCGACGCTGCGATCCAACAGGTGCACAACACTCGTAAGGCCCCCGGGGTTGATCGAACGTGGATGCCGGGGGAGCGTGAGTTCGAGACGCGTGAGCGCAACCGTGAAAACGGGATTCCATTGAGCGAAGAGACACTCTCGGATCTGAGCACTACTGCTAAAGAACGTGGTGTGGATTCAACGGTTTTCGTGGCTGGTTTCGATGGGTGATTCGGTCAGATTGGCGATAGTCGGGGTTGGTTGGGCAGGTCTTCGGCATTCACAGGCGGTAGCCGAACTGCGGACAGTCGGCGAACCCGTGGTTGTCGACTGCTTCGTTGAACCCGACAAAGAACGCCTGGCAGAGATTGCCGCCGAGCATGACGTCACAAAGTCGTACACATCTCTCGACGACGCGCTGTCCGATCCAAATGTCGACGCGGTCGACATCGCCACACCGCACGCTCTGCACGAGCCCATGACCATTCAGTCGCTCGAAGCCGGCAAGCATGTAATTGTCGAAAAACCAATGGCGATGAACGTCGATGAGGCGTCGAGAATGGTTGCGGCCGCCGAAGCGAATGGCATGAAGCTGTTCGTGGGTGAGAACCACTCCTACGAACCGTACATAGAGTTCTTGCGAGAAGTTGTCACGTCGGGAACCCCGATAGGCGATGTAACAACCGCAAGCGTTGTCACAGGGTTTCGACCAAAAGGACGGTACGAATACGCGGGTCGGCGCGCATGGCTTGCCGAGCCAGAACTGGGTGGGACGGGAACATGGATGCTACACGGCATTCACACGATGGCAGGAGTGCGGCGTGTGTTCGGTGAAGTGGCGCGGATATATGTTCAGGAGCACAAGACGGAATCATTCGAGAGAAGGGACATGGAAGGGACGATGTCAGCCTTGCTCACGATGGATTCCGGGTTGAACGTGAGCGTGGTTCAATCACCCGAGACACGTTTCCGAGGAAACTCGGGCGGCTATCTGATTCATGGTGAGTTGGGCAGCGTCCGTGCCACAGCGAGCAACTACGAGATTATTGCCGAAGATGAAGACGAGGCACCACGCCCGTATCCGAAGTCGTCACTGAGTTCATATGCGCTTGAGTTCAAGGCATTCGCCGACTACATCGGCGGCGACAAATCGGTGGCAACGACCGGGTACAGCGAGCGCAGAACACTTGCGGTCATTCAGGCCGGTATTGAATCGGTTGCGTTGGGCAGAGTGATCGATGTCAGAGAGCGGTTCGGAGCTTTATAAAGGCGTTACCCGATTAGCTCCAGATTGTCACATCGTTAACTGGCTTGCGTTGTGCCTCTGATTGGCGATGCTGGATTTTTGCCGGGTACCCGATGTAGAGCGCACCAACGATGTCCCAGTCGGGTTCGGCGCCTATCGCTGTACCCACGTTTGCAAGGCATGGCCTTCCTGTGCTCCATCCAACCCCAATGCCCATCGAGTGTGCGGCGAGCATAAGGTTTTGAACGGCGCAGGCGGTGGCCGCGTAGTTCTCTTGAGTCACCTCATCGTTATTCCCCTGCACCGAGTAGACGTACATGAAAGCCGGGGCGTCAAGGATTTCCTGTTTTGCATCGGTTGAGCTTGCTTCGCGTCTTTCAGGATTAGGGTTCTTGACGTTTTCATAGGTCCAGTCGTAGACGATCTGGGCGACTTTCCTGCGCATCTCACCCTCTCTGGCAAGGACGATGAACCGCCATGGCTCCGTGGCACGGTGGTTTGGTGCCCAGGTTGCAGCTTCGATCAGCAACTCAAGGTCTGAGTCGGAAACTTCAGCGTCGGTGAATTCCCTTGTCGTACGGCGGGCTCGGATGGCGTCGAGGACCAAGATTTACTACTCCAGTTTCGTTGGTTCGCGATTGTTGCTTTGTTTGTTGAAGGGTATAAGAGTAAACGGAATTCGATCCTGAATTGGCCACGCCATCCTGAGGTTATCGAAGGGTCGCAGATGTGTCGCTGGCGTGTCGTCCTTCGACTGGCTCAGGATGACAATAAGGGGGTCGTGCTTGCTGTAGCTGACCCGCCGATGGGTCGTTTCTCCCAGTGAAGCCGCGGGATTGTCGGTTCTGGTGGCTACGTCTTGCCCCATTGACGGCGGATGGCGATCAGAGAGGCGACCACCACGAACACCGCAACGATACCGCCCAGTATGACACCAAGTTGAATTGCGGTTCCATCGTTGCCGGGCTGCACGATGGCTGCGCCGGCACCTAGCTCGACCGGTTCTACCTGCAGTTCGGATATCGTGCCGTTTTCGACCTTCTTGTGGAAGTCGTCGGCATCGACTCTGAACGCTATGACCGGTCGATAGTCCTTGCCTGCTGTGATGATCGTGACTTCCGCATTTTGATTGGCAGGTGGCACCGCCAGTTCGACCCTGCCCGAACCGCCTTTGGGAGCGATGTAGGCGTAGCTTCCAGATCCGCCATCGGCAGGTAGCGATATCTGTATGATCGCATCGACATCAGCGTCACCGGTGTCGATTGTTACAAACGAGCCATCGTAGGCATCGGGATCCTGCCGCGGGATGAATGCCGGGAACGATATCTCGCCAATCTCGGTGACAGGGTGAGAAGACTCTCCGATCGGACCATCGATGGCAGGGCTGTACATGCGGTCGCCGTCAAGGTCGGCAAAGAATCCATGGTTCACGAACAGTTCATCGATCTGCGCGATGGTGACCGCGCCGAAGCCTGTGTTCCTTCCCGACTGGGATTCGATGGCTTCCGAGAGGGCATCATAAAGTTCTGCCACGTTTGACACACCAAGTTTTCCATCATCACGTTCGTACTCGGTGATCATGCTCATTAGCTGGCGCAGGTCGACAGCCGTTTCGTCGTCATCGGATTTAGCGATCCCGCCGAGAGTCGCTGTTGCCTGAGTCACATTGAGGCCAGCCGGGGGAGCCGCGAAGAATGCTCCTTCACGCGTCGAGGCGATGAGCTCGGGAAGGATGCGGGTAACCTGCGTGCCGACTACTTCACCAGCGTCGTTGAGATAACGGACGGTCACTTCGGCATTGCGTACAACGAGCGGGCTGTTGTTGACAATGCGGCCGGAGATGATCGTCCCGGAAGGTTCGTTTTCGGTAGAAACTTCGAGAATGCTGACCCCGGTAAAGCCCGAGGTATCCGGCAGGTAGTCGGCGTCGTCATCAACGAGGTCGAGCAGCAGGCCGGCAATCGTAAACTCTTCCCACCAGCCCGCGGCCTCCCACGGCAGGCGGTCGGTTTCAAGATCATAGTCAGCACCGATCGTGTACATCTCGGCATTCGGATCGTTGTCGATGGTCCGAGAAACCATCATCGAGTAAAACTCGGCGAACCCTTCTACAAACGAATCGCGGGTCGATGAGTTCTTGTAGTAGCCGCCGTGGTTCGTGTCTCCCAGCGGCAACTCGAAATTGTCGCCCGTCTGCAACGATAGGAAATAGTGACCGTACTCGTGGTACTCACGGTTGTCAGGTGTGCCGGGCGATTTTGCGGAGCTTCGAGATGGAAGTAATGCGATGATCGGTGGCGAGTTCTCTCCGAGCTCGTTTTCAGCGATGAAATAGGCACCACGCTCGGAAATATCACATCCGAGGCTTGATTCTGTACACCATGCCTGGATCTGAAGCGGGGTTGCCGTCTCGATGTCGGCACCGAGGTTGATGGCGAGAGACTGTGCGTTGCGTGTGTACTGATAGATGGACGCAGCATCGGGCCAGAGATCTACCGAGACAGGAGATGCGACCATCTGCTCCTGTACGTTCCATGAGTCGAAATTTATCTCGCAACCTGAAGATTCAGGATCAATCGCCACGCTCAGAGATATGATGTCATCTCCGACCATTACGGCGAACGTATTGCCAGAATCCGTCATGCTAGCTAACGCGACGGTGACGCTAACAGCATCAGGAGTGGGCGCCGGGAGGGTGTACCGTCCGCGGTGGTCGGTAACAGTTTCCACGATTGTTCCACTTGAGGTTGTCACGTACACGCGAACACCCGCCATCGAAGCACCCCAGTCATCGGTAACACGTCCGCTGATGGTGCATCCCGAAACGACTGTTTGACAACTGGTTGCGGGAGTTTCACCTGCGTTGCCATCCGCAGAGGGCGCAGATGGCGATACCCCTTCGATATCACCCGGTGCTGAATCGATCGGCTCTCCACTATTGGTGTCAGACGTAGATACGTCACGGGTTGACGACGACCCAGTTCCCGCTGGTGCAAGTGGATTCGATGAATCGATTTCTTTCGCACTGCCACGATTTGCGCCAAATGCAATTTGCGAACCCGACGTGGCTGTCGATTCGACGATTGAATCTAACTCAACCGTGCTCGTGAAAATGAGAGAACCGACAACTATGCCGACTGCGACAGTAACAACGGCTGCGATTCTGACTGCGTTTGTACGCCCAGCGCGGCGGCGGCGACGATAACGCAGATTCTCCTCGAGATCTGGCCGTTTATGCCGCACGGCCTTCTCCAATTTCGGCAGACTGACGAGTACGGTATCGCGGTAGCGAGATGTGAACCGTTGTTCCAACTCCTTCGTGGCTTTCCAGAGTCAGTTCGCCGCCGTGAAGTTCGACAATTTGCCTCGACGATACGAGGCCGATTCCTGTTCCCGCAACCGACCGCGTTAGTTCGTTATCGGCTCGGAAGAACAACGTGAACAACTCGTTCTTGTCTTCCTCGCTGATGCCGACACCGTTGTCGGCAATGGTCACTGTGAACAGCAGATCGGTTATCCATGCGGACACCTTTATATCGGTGTTAGATGGCGAGTACCTGATCGCGTTCGACAGTACGTTCGAGACGACCTGACGTGTTCTCACATCGTCTGCCTCCACGATTCCATCAGCATCTTCGTAGGCAAGTTCTATCCTGAGCTCTTTTTTGACGATTGCAGGCATGAAGGCAGCAGTAACTTCATCCAGCATGTACCGGAGATTGAACCGGCTGTACGACAGTTCGTAACCCGAGTCGGTCAGGTCAGAGAGTTCGAGCAGGCTGCCCAGCAGATTTTTTAGCTGCAAGGAGTTGCGTTTCATCACCTCCAACTGATCTATGTTTCGCTGGTTCAGATTGTTATCTCGGTTTTTCAGAAGGATGCCGGTAAACGCGGAAATCGAAGTGAGCGGAGTCATCAACTCGTGAGTGATCGAGGAGAGGAACTGGTCTTTCATCCGCGCTATTCGCTTCAACTCCAGCGAGTCGATGAGAAGGCGATCATGCAGTTCCCGCTCGTATCTAACCTTCTGACTGGTGGCCTGGAATATTTTGATATCAGCAATGAATATGAACACCAGTAGAATCAGAAAAACGATCACCAGACTCAACATCGTGAACAATGAAACAGATGAACGTGTTTCTGCGATCTGCGACGTTAACGTCGTTGTGACATCGCGACTGATGCCTATGATTCCAACGACCTCATCACCCGTCGCAGCCAGCAGCGGCAGGAAGGTTTCAACAACGTCGACCTGCCTCGGCGCATCAGGATCGATGAGTATCTTGATCTGGCGGAGATTTGACGCTATCTGGCCATTGTTTGTCGATGCAATGACCGAATCGGGTATCGTGCGCCCGCTGATCAGTCCGGCCGAAGTACTCCATATATCGTTACCTTCGGCATCGTACAGTGAAATATCGATAACTCGCAGCGAGTCGAGCAGCTTCTGAGATTCGATCGAGACAGTGCCGGTGAGTGCTGCCGGTTGATCAGACGACCTGATTCCGTGATCGTTGAGAAGTTGGTTGACCAGACCGGCGATGATCGAGGCGTCACGCATCGATTGGTCGGTCGAAAGCTCGACAAGGTTCTTCTCGGCAGTTCGAACTGCGAGATGATTGAGCGCGAACGCTGCTGATCCCAGTGTTAGGACACTGATTACAACGAAAAAAGTTGTAAGCCGATACTTGCCCATATGCTGCGTTCGGGGGTTGAAGACGGTTTTGCAAACGGTCTATGCCGAATCGTTCCCCGCTGTATCTCCCCGTCCCTCATTCACGCCATCCGAGAATTCGCAAGTAACCGCGGCTGCGCATGCACATGTGCGCGAACCACGCCGCTCATGTCTGACAGATCGAGACC